>NZ_JBTWNF010000007.1:0-302364 GCF_054796175.1 Actinomycetospora sp. C-140
CGCCTGCCGCGGCCGAGCCCCGACCACACGCCTGTCACCAACGTGACGGCCGGGTACAGCTAGCGCGCATGTGAGCACTTCGGAGTGCTGGAGCACGCGAAACTGCTCACATGCGCGTCAGCGCACCTCGGCCCGCTTCTCCGCCTGGAACGTGTCCTCGTCGGCACCCCGGCGCCAGTACCCCGAGATCGAGAGCCACGCGCGGTCCAGCCCACGCTCGTCGAGCAGGTGGCCGCGCAGCGCCTTGACGTCGCCGGTCTCGCCGTGGACGAACGCGTGCACGACGCCGGCCGGCCAGTCGGCGGCCTTCACCGCGTCGACGAGGTCCTCGCCCGCGTCGCGGTGGAGCCAGCGCAGCGACAGGTCCGCGGCGGTCGGCAGGGCGAGCTCGTCGTCGGGCCCGTCGACCTGCACCCACGCGTGGACGGGGACGCCCGGCGCGACGCGCTCGAGGGCGGCCGCGATCGCGGGCAGCGCGGCCTCGTCGCCGACGAGGACGTGCGCGTCGGCCTCGGGCGAGGGCCGGAAGGCACCACCGGGGCCCATCAGCGTGATCTCGTCGCCCGGCGCCGCGGCGAGCGCCCACGGGCCCGCGATGCCGGTGTCGCCGTGGACGACGAAGTCGATCGCCATCTCGCCCGCGGCGTGGTCGAGCGACCGGACGGTGTAGGTGCGCACGATCGGCCAGTCCTCGCGCGGCATCGACTCGCGGATGGCGGCGACGTCGAACGGCGTCGGGTACGCCACGCCGGGCCGCGGGAAGGCGAGCTTGACGTACTTGTCGGTGCAGCCGTTGTCGACGATGCCGTCGAGGCCGGGGCCGCCGAGGACGACCCGCACCAGGTGCGGGGTCAGCCGCTCGGAGCGCAGCACGCGCAACCGGTGGCCGGGACCGCCCTTGGATCGGCGGGCGGGGGCCTGGGTGTCGGGAGCAGCCATGGCCCCGACCCTACCCCCGCAACTTAGGAGACCCTAAGAAGTCAGAGGCGGCCCGCGACGCGGACCAGGTCGGCCAGGGCCCGCGACCGGCTGTGCGCCGGCCACGCGATGACGGTGGTGACCATCGGGGCGTCGGCCAGCCGCACCGCGACGACGTCGTCGGCCAGCCCGTGACGGGCGGAGTCGGGCAGCACGGCGACGGCACGCCCGAGGGAGACGAGCTGGCGCAGCTGCGCGCTGTCGCGGACCCGGGGACCCGGCCCGTCGGGGTAGCCGCCGTCGGGCAGCGGCCAGCGCGGCAGCGGCAGGTCGGCGACGTCGGCCATCCGCAGCTCGGCGCGGGCGGAGAGCGGGTGCCCGGCCGGGACGAACAGCGACTGGCCCTCGGTGGTGAGGTCCTCGGCGTCGAAGCCCGCCGTCGCGTCGAAGGGACGGTGCAGCAGCGCGACGTCGGCGCGCCCGTCGCGCAGGAACCGCTCCTGCTGCGCGGGCCCGCACAGCTGCACGTCGACCTCGACCGCCCCCGGCTCCGCCGCGTAGGCGTCGAGCAGCTTGGCCAGCAGCTCCTCCGACGCCCCCGCCTTGGAGACGAGCACCAGCCCCGCGCCGTCGTGGGCGCGGCGGGCGCGGCGCTCGGCGGCCTCGACCGCATCCAGCGCGGCCCGGCCCTCGGCCAGCAGCACCGACCCCGCCTCGGTGAGCGCCACCTCGCGGGTGGTGCGGTCGAGCAACCGGGCCCCGACGCGCCGCTCGAGCTGCTGGATCGCCCGCGAGAGCGGCGGCTGGGCGATGCCGAGACGCTCGGCCGCCCGCCCGAAGTGCCGCTCCTCGGCGACCGCGACGAAGTACCTCAGCTCCCGCGTCTCCACCCGTCCTTGATACCGCTTCAGTGATACCGCTGGGGTATCGGCGAGCACCGAGACGGTCTTGGACGGTGCTCCACGGGCGGGCAGATGATCGATGCCATGAGCGACGAGAAGACCACCGCCCTGGTCACCGGGGCGAACAAGGGCATCGGCTACGAGATCGCGGCGGGGCTCGGGGCGCTCGGATGGCGGGTCGGCGTCGGCGCGCGCGACGACACCCGCCGCGAGGAGGCCGTCGCGAAGCTGCGGGCCGGCGGCGCGGACGCGTTCGGCGTGCCGCTGGACGTCACCGACGACGCGAGCGTCGCGGCGGCGGCGGCCTCGCTGGACCGGCTCGACGTGCTGGTCAACAACGCCGGCATCACCGGCGGCGCGCCCCAGGAGCCGACGCGGATCAGCATCGACACGATGCGCGAGGCCGTCGAGGTCAACGTCTACGGCGTCGTCCGGGTCACCAACGCGATGCTGCCGCTGCTGCGCCGCTCGGCCCACCCGCGGATCGTCACCATGTCGTCGAGCGTCGGGTCGCTGGCCCGCCAGAGCGCGGGGACCGGCGCCGGCCCGATCGCCGCCGGCTACTCCCCCACGAAGACCTACCTCAACGCCGTCACGGTGCAGTACGTGCGGGAACTGGCGGACACGAACATCAAGATCAATCTGGCCTGCCCGGGCTACGTCGCCACCGACCTCAACGGGTTCCACGGCGTGCGCACGCCGGAGCAGGGCGCCGCGATCGCCGTGAAGCTCGCGCAGATCCCCGACGACGGGCCGACCGGCGGCTACTTCGAGGACGCCGGGTCGATTCCCTGGTAGACCTCAGATCGTCACGGGCTTGTGCGCCGGGCGCGTCGCCTCGTAGGCGTCGATGTCGTCGGCGTGGCGCATCGTCAGGCCGATGTCGTCGAGGCCCTCCATCAGCCGCCAGCGCGTGTAGTCGTCGACGGTGAACCGCACGACGAGGTCGTCGGCGGTCACCGTCTTCGCCTCGAGGTCGACGGTCAGCTCGAGGCCCGGCCGCTCCTCGATCTTCTTCCACAGCAGCTCGACGTCGGACTGCTCGACGGTCGCGGCGAGCAGCCCGGCCTTCGACGAGTTGCCCTTGAAGATCTCGCCGAAGCGCGAGGAGATCACGACGCGGAAGCCGTAGTCCATCAATGCCCAGACGGCGTGCTCGCGCGAGGAGCCGGTGCCGAAGTCGGAGCCCGCGACCAGCACGCTGCCGCGCGAGAACGGCTCGACGTTGAGGACGAACTGCGGGTCGGACCGCCATGTCGCGAACAGGCCGTCCTCGAAGCCCGTGCGCGTGACCCGCTTGAGGTAGACGGCCGGGATGATCTGGTCGGTGTCGACGTTCGACACGCGCAGCGGCGTGCCGATGCCGGTGTGGGTGGTGAAGGCGTCCATTCCCGGTCTCCTCAGGCGAACTGCAGCGTGGTGGGCGTGAGGTCCTCGGGCGAGGAGAGGGTGCCGCGCACGGCCGTGGCCGCGGCGACGAGCGGCGACACGAGGTGCGTGCGCCCGCCCTTGCCCTGGCGGCCCTCGAAGTTGCGGTTCGACGTCGACGCGCAGCGCTGCCCCGGGGAGAGCTGGTCGGGGTTCATGCCGAGGCACATCGAGCAGCCCGCCGAGCGCCACTCCGCGCCGGCCTCGGTGAACACGGCGTCCAGGCCCTCGGCCTCCGCCTGCGCCTTGACGTGCATGGACCCGGGGACGACGAGCATCTGCACGTCGTCGGCGACGTGGTGGCCGCGCAGGACGTCGGCGGCCGCGCGCAGGTCCTCGATGCGCGCGTTGGTGCACGACCCGAGGAAGACGACGTCGACGGCGATGTCGCGCAGCTTGGTGCCGGGCTCGAGGGCCATGTAGTGCAGCGCCTTGCGCGTGGCGGCCGCGTCGTCGTCATTCATCGTCGCGGGGTCGGGCACGGTCTCGCCGAGCGGCAGGCCCTGGCCGGGGTTGGTGCCCCACGTGACGAACGGGGTCAGCGCGTCGGCGTCGATGTGGACGACGGTGTCGAACTCGGCGTCGTCGTCGGTGCGCAGCTCGCGCCACGCCGCGACGGCGGCGTCCCACATCTCGCCCTGCGGGGCGTGCGGGCGGCCCATCAGGTACTCGAACGTCGTCTCGTCGGGCGCGACCATGCCCGCCCGGCCGCCGGCCTCGATCGACATGTTGCACATGGTCATGCGGGCTTCCATCGACATCTCGCGCACGGCCTCGCCGCGGTACTCGAGCACGTAGCCCGCGCCCCCGCCGGTGCCGATCTGGGCGATCACCGCGAGGATGACGTCCTTGCTGGTCACGCCGGGGCGCAGCGAGCCGGAGATCTCGATGGCCATCGTCCTGAACGGCCGCAGCGGCAGCGTCTGGGTGGCCATCACGTGCTCGACCTCGGAGGTGCCGATGCCGAAGGCGAGCGCCCCGAAGGCCCCGTGGGTGGAGGTGTGCGAGTCGCCGCAGACCACGGTCGTGCCCGGCTGGGTCAGCCCCTGCTCGGGGCCGATCATGTGCACGATCCCCTGGTTCTCGGTGCCCATGGGGAACAGGCGGACCCCGAACTCCTCGCAGTTCTTCCGCAGGGTCGACACCTGGGTCGCCGAGGTCTCGTCGGCGATGGGCAGGTGGAGGTCGCGGGTCGGGACGTTGTGGTCCTCGGTGGCGACGGTGAGGTCGGTGCGGCGCACGGGGCGGCCGGCCAGGCGCAGGCCGTCGAACGCCTGCGGGCTCGTCACCTCGTGCACGAGGTGGAGGTCGATGTAGAGGAGATCGGGCTCTTGACCCTCCCCGTGCCGGACCACGTGCTGGTCCCAGACCTTCTCCGCGAGTGTGCGTCCCACTGCTCTGCCTCTTTCCCACATCCTGGGACTACGATGTCGTCCTGTGGGACAGAGTAGCGGTATCGGCGTGCTCGACAAGGCGGTGGTCGTCCTCCGGGCGGCGGCCGCCACCCCGTGCGCGCTCAGCGAGCTCTGCGAGCGCACCGGGCTGCCCCGCGCCACCGCGCACCGGCTCGCCGTCGGCCTCGAGTCCCACCGGCTGCTGACCCGCGACGCCGACGGCCGCTGGCGCCCCGGGCCCGCGCTCGGCGAGCTCGCCCACGGCCACGGCGACCCGCTGCTCGCGGCCGCCGAGGAGGTCCTGCCCGGGCTGCGCGACCTCACCGGCGAGAGCATCCAGCTCTACCGCCGCGACGACTCGGACCCGACACTGCGCGTGTGCGTCGCGGCCGCGGAGCCGGCGAGCGGGCTGCGCGACACCGTGCCGGTCGGCGTGCGGGTGTCGATGGCGGCCGGGTCCGGGGCCAAGGTGCTCGCCGCCTGGTCGCGCGAGCCCTCCACGTTCGGCGAGCCGGTGCTCGACGAGGTCCGGCGTCGCGGCTGGGCGCAGAGCGTCGCCGAGCGCGAGGCCGGCGTCGCGAGCGTCTCCGCGCCCGTCCGCGCGCCCGACGGCGGCGTCGTCGCCGCGGTCTCGGTGTCCGGGCCGGTGGACCGCATCGGCCGCCGTCCGGGCCCGAAGTGGGCCGATGCTCTGCTCGCGGCAGCCGCGCGTCTCGAGGGTCGCCTGCGTGGCGTGGGCCGTCCGGAGGACGTCGGTTCCGTGACGCATCACCCGACTGCTCGGTAGCCGGTGACGCAGTGCCACACGGGCCTCGGTTCGGGTGTGAATCGGGGCGGCCTGCACCGGGTGGCTGCCGTCCCGTCGTCCACGTCGTGTCGACCGACACACGACGAGGAGGACCGACCGTGTACGCCCACCGCGACCACCCCACCGTCCCGGCGGGCGGCATGCCGTTCGCCGCCCGCCCCGTCTGGGGCCCGCCCCGGCACGCCGCGCCCGCCCCGGGCAACGGGAGCACGGGGGTCTGGCGCCCGGCCGCGCCGATCGCGCCGGCGACCTGCGACAGCTGCGGAGCCGTCGACCGCGGCGAGTTCTGCAGCCGCTGCGGCTGGCCCATGGGGTCGACGGCGAGCCCGACCCACCTCGTCGCCGAGACGTTCCTCAAGCTCGGCGCCCTCCGGCGGTGGGCGGTGCTGTTCTGGACCATGCTCAAGGCGCCGTACCCGGAGACGCTGCGGGGCTTCCGGCTCGGCCGCCTCAGCGACGCCGTGAAGTTCTTCGAGATCAGCGCCGGCCTGTACTTCATCTGCCTCGCGTCCGCCGGCAGCGACGGTCTCGGGCAGAACGAGTTCACCCGCGTGGTGCTCGCCGCGGTCGTCCCGTTCCTGGCCTGGGGCACGACGTACTCGCTCTACTACCGCTGGATGCGCCGGATCGCACCGGCCCGCCGCACGAGCCGCGAGTTCCTCGCCTTCCTCTGCCTGACCCTCGGGTTCACCTACCCGGGCATGGCGCTGGGCGTACTACCCGTGGTCGGGCCGTTCCTCCTGCTCCTGCTCGCCGTGCCGATGTACGTGTACCTCGCCCGCGTCTGGGCCTGGTTCTGGGGCACGTCCTGGGTGCGGTGCGCGGCGGTCCTCCTCCCCTGCACGCTCGCCGGGTTCCTCGTCGCGTTCACCGTCCTCCTGCCCGTCAACCTCCTCGGGCTCTGAGCCGGGAAGGTGTCCCCATGGAGCGCGATTTCGTCGGACGCGGCCGGGCCGCCCCTCTCGAGCGGTGGCCGAACGGCGCGCGGGTGGCCGTCAACATCGTCGTCAACGTCGAGGAGGGCGCGGAGGCGGCGTGGCCCGACGGCGAGGGCAACGATGCGTGGGGCGAGTACGCGATCCCGATCGACCCGGCCGTCCGCGACCTCGGCACCGAGGGGCACTTCGAGTTCGGCAGCCGCGTCGGCATCTGGCGCCTGGTGCGGCTGTTCGAGCGGTACGACGCACCGGTGACGTTCGGCGTCTGCGCGCGGGCCCTCGAGCGCAACCCGCCGTTCGCCGCGTGGCTGCGCGCCAGCGGGCACGACGTGATGGGCCACGGCTACCGCTGGGCCGAGGTGACCGGCATGACCGAGGACGAGGAGCGCGACGACCTCGAACAGGCGATGCGCGTGCTGCCCGAGCTGATCGGCCGGCCCGTCCGGGGTTGGTACGTCCGGTCGTTCCCCAGCGAGCGGACCCGCCGGCTCGCGGCCGCGCACCCCGATCTCGACTACGACAGCGACGCCGTCAACGACGAGCTGCCCTACTGGACCGAGGTCGACGGCCGGCGCTGGCTCGTCGTGCCCTACACCAAGGTCCACAACGACACGCGCTACTTCCTCCCGCCGACCTACGCGACCCCGCGGCACTTCGCGGAGACGCTGATCGGTGCCGCGGACTTCCTCGTCGACGAGGCCCGCCACGGCGCCGGGGCCCGGCTGATGAGCGTGGGCCTGCACCCGCGCTGGAGCGGCCAGGCCGCCCGGGCGGCGGCCGTGCGCGACTTCCTCGCCCACGTCGCCGACCAGCCGGAGATCGCCCTGGTGCACCGCGAGCAGGTCGTGGACTGGTGGACCGCCCTCGACGAGGGTGGCGTACAGTCGGGTGTTCACCCATCCGAGTGAGAGACACGCCACCACGACGGCGGGCGGGCTGGTCGGGGACCGGACGGAAGGCGAACGCATGAACATCGGTGAGCAGGTCCGCATCCTGAACGTCGAGCCGATCGTCGATCCGGTGCCCGACGGCGACTTCCCGGACCGGTTCGCCGACGTGCCCGCGCCCGCGCCGCGGCCCACCCCGCGGTCGGGGACGGCGGACGAGCCGACCCGTCCGGAGCCGACGGCCGCCGACGCGTGAGCGAGGCGCCGGACCTCGCGAGCCCCGTCGCGGGGTGGCGGCTCTGGCACCTGGGAGAGGACCACGACGGGCCGCTCCTCGTCTCGCCACTGCGCCCGCTGGCCTGGTCGCCGCGGCGCGCGGTCACGGCGACGTGCCCGGCCGGGTGCCGCGAGCCGCCCACCTGGCACTGCACCTGCGGCCTCTACGCCGCGGCCGACCTCGACGCGGTCGCCGGGTACGTCGGTGCTCCCGCGGTCGTCGGGTGCACCGCCCTCTGGGGCCGCGTGGTCGAGGGCAGCGGGGGCTGGCGTGCCGCGCGGGCGTACCCCCTGGTGCTGTTCGTCCCGGCCGGCGAGACGCGGCCCGGGGTGCTCGACGCCATGGCGTCGGCCTCCCGTCGCGCGACGTTCCGCGGGCGGACCGGCCCGTACCTCAGGCCCCTCGGCGCGGACGTGCGCCGCGCGCTCGCGGAGCGGTACGGGGTACCGGTGCACGCGCTGCCCACCGAGCACCTCGGCTCCCTGCACCCCGGCGTGGCGGCGGTGCGACGGGCACGGCGCCGGCGCGGGACCGTCGCCGACGTCGTCGCCGGCGGCCGGGCACGGGCCCTCGTCGCCGCGGACGCGCTGCGGCACGAGGCGGGGCGCGGGCTCGCCGCGCGGCGCCTCGGCGACCGGGACGCCGAGCACCGCCTCGACACGGCCGTCGAGCGCCTCCTCAGCGCCCTGCGCCCCGACCCGCCGCCGATCGCCGTCTGACGCCGCCGCCGGCGCGCTCCCGCCGGTCGGGGGTCGCGTCCACCGCCGGCAGCGGGATGGACGGATGGGTCGGGAACCGGTCGGCCGGCGACTGGGCGGTGCGCGCCTGTGCCGAGGACGGCGTCGGCACGGGGCCGGTCCGCGGGCGGCGCGGGCGGGGCACGTCACCCGTCGACGCCGCCGGGGAGGGCGAGGTCGGCGGTGTCACCGGCAGCGGTCCCGTCCACCCGAACTGCTCGCTGTGGATGCGCGCGGGCGGGACTCCGAGCTCCTCGAGGGCCGCGAGCGATCCGGACAGCAGTCCTGGCGGCCCGCACACGTAGTACTCGAGGCGGCCGCGAGCGCGGGGCAGGGCTCCGGCGAGCAGGTCGGCGTCGACGCGGCGCCCGGCGGTGCGCAGGACGTCGAGCTCCAGGCGCCGCGAGAGCACCTCGAGCTCGGGACCGAACAGCGGCTGGTCGGGGCGCTCGGCGAGGACGAGGCGGTGCAGGCGCCGGTCGCCGCGCTCGGCGAGGGTGCGCAGCATGCTCATCATCGGCGTGATGCCGACGCCGCCGGCGATGAGCACGAGACCGTCGACGCGCTCCGGGGTGTCCGGGGTGAAGCTGCCGTGCGGGCCGTCGAGCCAGACCTTGCGGCCCGGCTGCATCCGCGCGAGGGCCCGGCTGAAGTCGCCGCTGGCCCGGATGGTCAGCTCGAGGCGGTCGGTGAGCTCGGCGCTCGACGCGATCGTGAACGGGTGCTCCTGCACGCCGACCACCCGGCGGTGCAGCCGCAGCCACACGAACTGCCCGGGCGCGAAGCGCAGCGCCCGCCGCCGGAACACCGGGGTCAGCGCCAGGGTCGCGACGTCGCCACCCTCGTCGCGGACGCCGTACACGACGTAGGCCCCGCGCTGCGAGAACAGCGGCTGCCACACCCACCGGCGGGCGAGCACCACCAGCAGCGCGGCGGCGAGCACGGAACAGACGACCCGCATCACCGGATCCTCGAGCAGGTCGCCGAGCCAGACGATGTGCAGGCCGGCGAGCGCCAGGGCCAGCGCCGCCCCGACCACGTGCAGGCGCGCCCACCACTCGTAGCGGGTCCCGCGCCGCCGCCCCCACGCCGCGGCGACCGACAGCACGATCATGCCGACGAAGGCGAGCCACCCGAACTGGATGGCGAGCGACGAGGCGAGCGGGTTCAGCAGCTTCGGGCTCCGCACGATCGCCACGACGAGGTGGACGACCACGAGCGCGAACGCGGCGACGCCCAGCCACCGGTGCCCGCTCATCACGCGGTCGATCCCGATCGCCGTGGTCAGCGCCCGGATCCGCGAGGCCCCGATCGTCGCGAGGACCATCGCGACGGAGGCGACGATCCCGGACAGGACGATCGCGAGGCCCAGGAGCTTGCCGGGGTCGACCCCCTCCCGCGCCAGGTACGCCGCCGGGGGCCCGAGCAGCAGCAGGGCGAAGGCCGCCGACCACAGGGTCCGTCTCGCGCGCTTCGACACGCGGGCGACGCTAGGGATGATCACCCCGTCGATCGCCCGGACCTGAGAACGACGGCCGGACCACGGAGATCAACGGCGGATGGCGCACGGTGAGCCGCACGCCGCCGTACTCCGAACGGCCGAACGCGCTCTCAGGGGCGTCCACCGACCGCTCGTCGGGTAGTCCGCCGCGATGGCATCACTGCTGAGCGGGCTCCTGCGCGGCACGGCCGCCGGGGCCGCCGGGACGACCGCGCTGAACGTCGCGACCCAGGCCGACATGGCGCTGCGCGCCCGGCCGGCGAGCGGGACGCCCACCGAGGCCGTCGCCGCCCTCGCCGACCGCGCCGACGTGGCGATCCCCGGCGGGCGCCGGGCCCGCCGCCACCGCCTCGAGGGGCTGGGCGGACTCGCCGGCACCGCCACCGGCCTGGCCGTCGGCGGCGTCGCGGGCGTCCTGCGCAGCACCGGCGTCCGACTGCCGGCGGTCGTCGGCGGCCCCCTGCTCGGCGCGGCGGCGATGCTGGCCTCGGACCTCCCGGCCGCCCGACTGGAGCTCACCGACCCGCGCCGGTGGGCCACCGCGGACTGGGCCGCCGACGTCGTCCCGCACCTGGCCTACGGCCTCACCACGCACGCGACGCTCGCGGCGACGTACCGCGCCGACGACCGCGAGCGCGCCGAGCACCCGGAGCGCGCCCCGCGCCCGGCGACCGCCGGGACGCTCGCGCGCGCCGCGGCCCTGGGTGCGGCCACGGGTGCACGCAGCACGTTCGGGGTCACGGCGCTGGCCCTGCGCGGCGCGCGCGGCCGGTCCGTCCGCGGCGCCGCGGTGCTCGCCGCCCTCGGCGAGGCGGCCGCCGACAAGCACCCCGCCGTCCCCCCGCGGACCGACCCCGCCGGCCTGGCCCCGCGACTCGGGCTCGCCGCGACGTCGGCCGGCGCCGCGGCGCACCGCGACGGGTGCGAGGTCGGGCCCGGGGCCCTGGTCGCGGTCGGCGCCGCACTGGGCGCGGCCGTCGGCGGGATGCGGCTGCGGGGCCTCGCGCACGCACGCCTCGGCACCGACCTGCCCGGCGCGCTGGCCGAGGACGCCGCGGCGGCGCTCCTCGCCGGGTGGGGCGCCCGCCGGGAGCCCTAGGCGCGCGGGGTCTCGGGGGCGCCGTCCGGGTACCGCAGCCGTTCCGCCGCGCGCGTGCGCAGCCGCACGAAGCCGTCGTCCTCGCGGGTCGTGATCTGGTCGCGCGGTGACGGGAGGTCGACGGTGAGGTCGTCGACCACCGCCGCCGGGCGCGGCGACAGGACGAGCACGCGGTCGCCGAGGTAGACGCTCTCGTCGATGTCGTGGGTGACGAGCAGGACCGTGGTGCCGTACTCCCGCCGCACCCGCAGCAGGAGGTCCTCGAGGTCGGCCCGCGTCTGCGCGTCGACCGACGCGAAGGGCTCGTCCATCAGCATCAGGGTGGGGCGGCAGGCCAGGGCCCGGGCGATCGCGACCCGCTGCGCCATCCCGCCGGAGAGCTGCCCGGGCCGGCGGTCGGCGACGTCGGCGAGGCCCACCGAGCCCAGCGCCTCCCGGACGCGGGCGGCGCGGGTGGGCCGGTCGAGGTCGCGCGGCAGGCCGAAGGCGACGTTGCCGGCGACCGTCGACCAGGGCATGAGCGAGCGCCCGTAGTCCTGGAACACCACCGCCAGCCCGTCCGGGACACCGTCCACCGGCCGGCCGCGCACCCGGACCGTGCCCCCGTCGGGCGGTCGCAGGCCCGCGACCGTGCGCAGCAGCGTCGACTTGCCGCACCCGGAGGGGCCGAGCAGGCACACCACCTCGTCCTGCGCGACGGTGAGCGCGAGGCCGTCGAGCACCCGCGTGCCGTCCCCGTAGTCCACGACGAGGTCGCGGACCTCCAGCATCGGCGCCACGCGCCCTCCCCCGGTGATCAGCGTGTCCACACGAGCACCCGTCGCTCGACCCCGAGCAGGGCCGCGTTGAGCGCGTAGCCGAGGACGCCGAGCAGGACGATCGCCGCCCACATCGCGGTGAAGTCGAACGAGCGCTGTGCGACGACGAGCCGGTGGCCGAGCCCGTCGGTGGAGGCGACGAGCTCCGAGACGACCATGAGGATCAGCGCGAGGGACAGGCTCACCCGCAGGCCGGCGAGGATGCGCGGCGCCGCCGCGGGCAGGATCACCTCGCGGAGCCGCCGCAGGCCGGCGACGCGGTGGACGACGGCCACGTCGATCTTGACCGGGTCCACGTCGCGGGCGCCGTCCGCGGTGTTGAGCAGCACCGGCCACACCACCCCGACGACGATCGTGGCGAGCTGCATCGGCGTGCCGACGGCGAACAGGATGAGGAACACCGGCGCCAGCACCGGCGGCGGCACCGCGCGGCCGAACGCCAGCAGCGGCGCGACGTAGTCGCTCGTACGCCGCGACCGCCCGATGGCGAGCCCGAGGGCGACGCCGGCGCACGCGGCGAGCGCCCACCCGCCGAGCAGGCGGGCGAGGCTCGGCAGCACATCGGTGCGGGCCTCCTCGGTGAGGAACCACGGCCCCGAGAACCATGCCTGCCACCCCGCGCCGGCGATCGCGGACGGCGGCGGGAAGAAGGGGCTCGGCGCCGCCCGCGCCGCGACCTCCCAGGCCGCCACCACGACGACGAGCACGCTCCAGCGCGCCGCCGCCCGGCGCAGGCGGGCGCTCACGCGACGTCGCTCCAGGACAGCCAGCGCCGTCGCACCGCCGTACAGAGCGCGTTGGCCCCCAGCCCGACGAGGCCCGCGACGACCGTGGCGGCCAGGACCAGGTCCATGCGCCCGCCCCCGGAGCCCGCCTGCGTGATGAACTCCCCGATCCCCCGGGCACCCCCTACGAGCAGCTCGGTGGAGACGAGCAGGATGAGGGCGATCGCCGCGGCGAGCCGCACGCCGGTGAGCACGAACGGCGCGACGGCCGGCAGCAGCACCCGCGCGACGAACCGGCCGCGCCCGACACGGAAGACCGCGGCGGTCTCCCGCAGCACCGGGTCGACCTCGGCGACGGCGTAGATCGTGTTGAACATGATCGGCCAGACCGCGGCGTAGACCGCGAGCGCGATCTTGCTGCCGGGCCCCTGCCCGATGAGGACGACCGCGAGCGGGATGAGGGCCACCGACGGGATCGGGCGCAGGAACTCGACGAGGGCCCGGGTCGCGGTGCGGACACCGGGCACGCTGCCGAGCAGCAGGCCGGCCGGCAGCGCGATCGCCAGCGCGAGCCCGATGCTGATCACCCACGCGAGGACCGTCGCGACGACGTCGGCCCGGAAGGCCGGGTCGCCCACGATCTCCGCCAGTCGCGCGAGGACCACCGAGGAGGGCGGGAGCAGTTCCGGCGCCACCAGCCCGGACCGCCCGATGACCTCGCCGACGGCCAGGAAGGCGAGCAGCCCGACGGCGCCACGCACCACGATCGTGGTGGCGCGGCGCCGCTCGGCGGCCGGGTTCACCCCCACGTCAGTTCGTCGCCAGGAGCGGCTGCACGTCGACGCGGGTGGGCACGAGCCCGAACTGCAGCATCAGGTCGCCGACCCGCTGCAGCCGCGTCGCGTCGAGGGACCGCGGGAAGGTGCCCAGGTTGATCAGTGACGCCGTCGACTGGTCGATCCGGACGTAGGTCGGGAGGATCTGCTCGACGTTGCGCCGGTCCGAGGCCGCCTCCTGGCCGCGGGCCATCGCGCGCTGGAAGGCGGCGACCGTGCGCGGGTTCTGGCGGGCGAACTCCTCGGTCGTGCCGTAGCCGGCGACCGGGATGTCGGCGGTGGGGCCGGACGCCGTGTCCAGCACCGGGACCGCGCCGATCGTGCGCTCGGCCGAGGTGATGAACGGCTCGACCATCGCGGCCGCGTCGACGCGCCCGGACTGCAGAGCCGCCGCCATGTCCGGGAACGGGACCTCCACGAATTGCACGGACGTGAGATCGACGCCGTTCGTTTGGAGGGCAGATCGTGCGTTCAGTTCCACGATGTTGCGGTATGTGTTGACAGCGACTCGTCGTCCGGCCAGATCCCGCGGAGTGCGGACGGACCCGTCCGGGCGAGCAAGGAGGAGAAAGGTGTTCGGCGCGGCCTGATATCCGTCCGAGATCAGTCGGAACCGGCCGACGCCCTGGCTCTCGGCCAGGAAGAACGAGACGTAGTTGCCGAAAGCGACGTCGAGACTCCCGCCGACGAGCCCCGGGATCGAGGCGGCGCCGCCCTGGGCGGTCACGGGCTCGACGGTCAGGCCCTCGTCGCGGAAGAACCCCCGCTGTTGGGCGAGGTAGAACGAGGCCGTGTCGACGATCGTCAGCATGCCGACCCGCAGGGTGGGCCGCTCCAGCCCGCCGGACTGCGGATCTCCCCCGGAGCTCGGTCCCCCGAGGGCGCTGCACGCGGTGAGACCCAGCAGAGCGATGACCGTCAGTATGCGGAGAATTGTCGACCGCCCCCGCCGCGCGGCCCATGAACTGGTCCTGTCGCGCACAATCAACAACCTTTCGGGTGAGAACACCGCGCTACCCGATCCCCTCTTCGTCGTAATCAGCGTCGGGAGAGTCGCGTTCGGGTGTCATGTCTCTCACGAACAAGCTAACGTCCGCTACGGCAATGTCACAGATGGTCGCGGAGTCGGAGAGGCAACCAGCGCCACTCGGACGCGACGCGAATGCGCAGATCGCTTCATCCGGGCCGTGACGGAATCGTTCCGTGCGGCGTCCGATCATCATTCGACATCCGGCGGTTGGGGGATCGTCCGTGTCCGAGTTCGACGCGCCCGGGGCTCCGCGCCCCGAGCGGGAGTCGTCGCCGCGTGGGTGGTGGGCCTCCGTCCGGGAGGCCCGGTCGCCGCGCCGGTGGAGGGTCGCCACCAAGGTCGTCGCGGCGGTCCTCGTCCCGCTGGTGCTGGCGCTCGTCCTGGCCGCGGTGGTCGTGCGCGGCCAGATCGCCGAGCGCACGGCACTCGCCCAGGTCGCGGCGGGCACCCGGGTGGACGGCACCGTCGCGGCGCTGGTCGACGACCTCCAGGTCGAGCGCAGCCAGACCGCGGCGTACGTCGCCGGCGACCGCCGCGGGGACCGCGCGCCGCTGGACATCACCGCCGACCGTGTCGACGCCGACGTCGCCGCGCTGCGTGCCGCCGGCCCCGCCGTCGCGGACCTCGACCCCGGCGTGCAGTACCGCTACGGCGTGGCCCTCGCCCGCCTCGACGGCCTCGGGGCCCTGCGCAGCACGGCGATCGCGTCGCGCTACCCCGCCTCGAGCGTGATCACGGCCTACACGGGTCTCATCGAGCCGCTGCTGGCCCTCGACCGCGACATCGCCGGGGCCGCGGGACAGACCGCGGTCGTGCGTCCGGCCACCGCGCTGGCGGCGCTGGGCCGCGCGAAGGAGCAGGCGGAGATCCAGCACGCCGTGCTCCTGCTCGGTGCGACCACGGGCGCGCTGTCCGCCGACGACGCCGGGGAGCTGCGCAGCGCCGACGCCGAGCAGACCGCCGCCACCGCGGAGTTCGAGGCCGGCGCCACCCCGGCGCAGGTCCAGGCCTTCGACGACACCGTGGCCGGGCCGGACGTCGACCAGCGCGTCCGCATCCTGCAGACCACGCTGCTCCGGGACGCGGCCAGCCAGCCGCTCGCCGCCGACCCCGGGGCCTGGGACCGGGCCGCCGGAGCCACGCGCGAGGCCCTGCGCACCGTCGAGACCGGCATGCTCGACGAGCTGCGGACGACGGCCGACCGGCTCGTCGCGGAGGCCACCACCGCGGCGGTGGTCGTCGGGCTCCTCGTGGCGCTCGGTGTGGTCCTCGCGGTCGTGCTGGCCGTGGCGATCGCCGCGTCGCTGATCACGCCGCTGCGACGGTTGCGGTTCTCGGCGCTCGACATCGCCGAGCGCAGGCTCCCGGCGGCGGTGCACCGGCTCGAGAACGTGGACGGTGTCCCCGAGGACGGCGAGGACGAGATCGCCCCGGTCGCCATCGACACCGACGAGGAGGTCGGCGAGGTCGCGCGGGCGTTCGACACGGTCCACCGCGAGGCGGTCCGGCTCGCCGGCGAGCAGGCCCGGCTGCGCACCAACCTCAACGCCCTGTTCGTCAACCTCTCGCGGCGCTCCCAGAGCCTGGTCGAGCGCCAGCTCACCCTCATCGACACCCTCGAGGGCCGCGAGGAGGACCCGGACGTCCTCGCCGAGCTGTTCGCGCTCGACCACCTCGCCACGCGCATGCGCCGCAACGGCGAGAACCTGCTCGTCCTCGGCGGCTCCGCGCCGGCCCGCGGCACGTCCGAGCCGGTCCCGGCCGTCGACCTCGTCCGGGCGGCGGTCGCCGAGATCGAGGACTACCGGCGCATCGAGGTGCGCCCGATGCCCGGCGTCCACCTCCCCGGCGGCCCGGCCGACGACCTCACCCACCTGCTCGCCGAGCTCATGGACAACGCGACCACCTACTCGTCCCCGGAGACACCGGTCGTGGTCAGCGGCTCCCGGGCCCCCGACGGCGGCCTCATCATCGAGATCACCGACGAGGGCATCGGCATGGACGCCGAGGACCTGGCCGACGCGAACTCCCGCCTCGAGCGGGCCGTGCTCCTCGACGCCTCGGTGCCCCGCCAGATGGGCCTGTTCGTGGTCGGTGCGCTCGCGCGCCGCCACGACATCGTGGCCGGGCTGGTGGCGGGTGAGGACGCCGGGCTCACGGCGGTCGTGCAGGTCCCGCCCACGCTGCTGGTGCGGGCCCTGTCCCCGCGGGCGCCGCAGGAGACGGCCGACGCGGAGCCCGACCCCGTGACCGCTCCCACGGCCTCGATCGACGGCGACGGGACCCGCGACGGGACGGCTGACGACCTCCCGGCCGACCCGGCCGCCGACGACGGCGTCCTCGAGCCGATCTACCAGGAGATGTGCTCGGCCTGGTTCCGGGAGAACGGGGACCACGGCAGCGACGGCGCGATCCCGACCCCGCGCGAGGAGACCGTCCCCGAGGGCTCCGTCTGGTGGTCGACCGCGGACGAGGGGTGGGACGCCGTCGCGGCGCGCGAGGCCGCGCGGGACGTGGCTCCCGAGCGCGAGCACACCGAGGCCGGGCTGCCGCGGCGCCGCCGCGGCGAGGAGCTGGTGCCCGGCGCGGTCGGGGCCGACGTCCCGGAGCCGCGGCGGACGGTCGACGCCGGCGCCCTGCGCGCGCGGATGGGCTCGTTCCAGGCCGGGACGCACCGGGGCCGCCGCGAGGTCGACACCGATCCCGAGGGCCTGCCGGTCCGCGACGACGAGACCGCCGGGCGGCCACGATGACCACCACCGACCCGATGCAGCGGTTCTCCTGGCTCGTCGAGCACTTCGTCGACTCGGTGCCCGGCGTCGCCCACGCCGTCGTCGTGTCGGCCGACGGGCTGCTGCTGACCCGCTCCCGGCACCTCCCGCACGAGCGCGCGGGGCAGCTCGCGGCGGTCGCGTCCGGCCTGGTCAGCCTCGCCGGCGGCGCGGCGCGCTGCTTCGACGCGGGCGGCGTCGTTCAGACCGTCGTGGAGATGCAGCAGGGCGTCGTGCTGCTCATGACGGTCCGCGACGGCTCCAGCCTCGTGGCGCTCGCGACCCCCGGGTGCGACCGTGGCCTCGTCGGCTACGAGATGACCCTGCTGGCCGACCGGGTGGGCAAGGCCCTCACCCCCGAGGTGCGCCGTGAGCTCGGGGAGCTCGGGGCGTCGTCGTCGCCGTGAGCGCCCCGGGCGGCCGACCGGCGCGGGTCCGGCCGTACGCGATCACCGGCGGGCGCACCCGCACCCGGGTCGCGCTCGCGCTCGAGACCCTCGTGCACACGGACCGGGCCGCCGAGCTGCGCACCCTGTCCGGGGAGCGACGGACGATCTGCGAGCTGTGCCTGCGCCCGATCTCGGTGGCGGAGGTGTCGGCCCGCGCGGCGCTGCCGCTCGGCGTGGTCCGCGTGCTGCTCGACGACATGGCGGGGGCGGGGCTCGTCGTCCTCCACGGGGCGACGGCCGACCGCCCCGACCGCGCGCTGCTGGAGAGGGTGCTCGATGGACTCCAGCGACTCTGAGAGCGCCCCGGCGTCGGCGAAGATCGTGGTCGCCGGCGGGTTCGGCGTCGGCAAGACCACCTTCGTCGGCGCGGTCTCCGAGATCGACCCGCTGGTCACCGAGGCGGTGATGACCGAGGCCTCCGCGCCCCACGACGACCTCTCCCTGGCCGGCGACAAGGCCACCACGACGGTGGCCATGGACTTCGGCCGGATCTCGCTGACCTCGGACCTGGTGCTCTACCTGTTCGGCACCCCCGGGCAGGAGCGGTTCTGGTTCATGTGGGACGACCTCGTGCGCGGGGCCATCGGCGCGGTCCTGCTCGCCGACACCCGGCGGCTCGACGCGTGCTTCGCGCCGATGGACTTCTTCGAGGACCGGCGGCTCCCCTACCTGGTCGCGCTCAACGCCTTCGACGGCGCGCGACGCTTCGACGACGCCGACATCCGGGAGGCGATGGAGCTCCCCGCCTCGACCCCCTTGTTGACCTGCGACGCGCGCCGGCGCGGCTCGGCGAAGGCGATGCTCGTCTCGCTGGTCGAGCACGCCCTGGCGCTCACGCCCTGAGTCGGACGCGGTGACCGACGTGCGCGTGTCCCCCCGCTCCGACCGCCGCCGCTCGCGGCTGACCCTCGTGCTGCTGGCCGGCGACCTGCTCACCGCCGCGGGCATCGCCGTGTACTCGCTGGTCGCGGGCGCGCCGCTGCCGACTCCCCCGGACCTCACGTCCCGCACGCACCTCGACGACCCGGACGGCCACACCCCGGGACCGCCGTCGCGCCCGCCACCGACGGAGGGAGGCCACGATGTACGTCGAACGCACTGAGCTGGAGCTCGAGCTGCTCGTGGCGCGCATCGACCGCCGCGAGCTGGACCACCGCCCCGACCGCCCGCCGTTCCGCAGCTGGGGCCGGGCGCACCAGCAGCGGCTCATCGACTCGATCCTGCGGAACTGGTCGGTGCCGGCGGTGCACGTGGCGGGCGCCCCACCGGGCGCGCCGGAGGTCGTCCTCGACGGCCACGAGCGGCTCATCACCATCGCGCGCTTCTTCCACGACGACCTGGCCTGCGACGGCGGCACCACCCCGACCCACGGCGAGGTGGCGCGACTGCACGGGCTGCGATTCTCCGACCTGCCCGAGGAGGTCCGATGCCGTGTCCGCCGGTTCCGGCTGCCCGTCGTCACCGTGTTCGACTACGAGGCCGGCGAGCTCACCGAGCTCCTCGCCCGCATCCACCAGCCGATCCGCTCGCGCCCGTGGATCCCGACGCCGCGCATCGGGGACGCGCCGCCCGGCGGGCCGCGCACCGAGGGGGTCCACCGCGCCTCGGGGTCGCTCGAACCGATCTACGACCAGGTGTCGGCCTGGTTCGCCGACCTCTCCGAGTTCGGCCGCGAGCCCACGCGCTGGACGTCGCCCGCCGATCCCGGGGACGCGGCCGCGCGGGCCGCCGTCGATCCCCAGGGCCTGGACACCACCGACGCGGGCCTGCCGCAGCGGGAGCCACGGGCCCACCTGGTGCCGGGTGCTATCGATCCGCCGACCGTCGCCATCGACCGCGACGCCCTCCCGGACGCCCGCGACGTCGCCGAACGCCTGACCACCTACCGCGACGGCGTGCTCGACGCGCGATGGGAGCGAGACGGTGCGGGCTGACGGTGCGGGCTGACGCCGCGCGCCAGTGCGCTAGTGGTCGCGGCGGGTGCGGAACACCGACGGCCAGGGGTGGTCCGACCCCGGCCGACGCCAGTGCCAGAGCACCATCGGCACCGCGGAGACGACGATCAGCAGGAGCCCGTGGCCGACCGGGCCCAGCGCGGCGATCGCCACGCCGAGCACCGCGCCGACGACGAGCGCAGCGACCGACCACCAGTAGGACCGGCGGTCGTCTTTGGGACGGGCCATGCGGGCCAGCGAGGGATCGCTGACCTCGATCTCCCGCTCGATGTCGGCCAGGATGCGCTGCTCGCGTTCGTCCAGCACGGGGGACCCCTTCGGCGTCGTGATTCCCGACGACGGGCACGCCGAGGTGTTGGTCGCGGTCCGCGGTCGCCGGATCACCCAGCGAATTCCCTCCGACGAGCAGGGGCAACCGCGGTGACGGGCACGTCACGACGAGACGACGACATCCGTCGGTGGCCGGGGTGTGCGGCCGGTGGCCGGAGTGACGGGTGGGACGAACGCGGGACGCCCGGCCGCGCCGGCGCGGTCAGCGGGCGGGCGGCGCGAGCTCGTGCCGGTCGCCGAGCCAGCGCCCGATCCGCTCGGCGGCCAGCTCGTTGCCGGTCGGTTCGCCGCTCGCCACGGCCCCGCCGAAGTGGGTGCCGCGCACGGCGACGTGGGTCAGGTCGGCGGCGCCGAGCGCGCCCACCATGCGGCGGGAGTCGGCGGGGAACGCGGCCTGGTCGCCGGTGAGCTCCACGAACAGCGTCGGCACGGTGACGCCGGGCGCGCAGCGCACGAAGTCGGCGTTCGACGAGAGCCCGGACCACGTCGACAGCCACGCCTCCGGCGTCGTGAGGCGCCCGAAGCCGACCTGGCCGTAGTTGATGAGGTCGGGCCGCGCGCCGAACAGCGAGCCGTACGGCCGGTCGCTCGGGTCGAGCGAGAGGTCGACGGTGCGCGGGTCGGCGTCCGTGCGGTACACGGTGAGGATCTGCGGCGCCAGCGCGCGCCGGCGGTCGGCCGCCGCGCCGGTCCTCCGGTGGGCCGCGCGGGCCTCGGCGGTGCGGGCGAGCAGCTCGCGGGCGTGGGCGTCGAGGCGCGCGACGCGGTCGCGCTGGGCGGCGCGGTAGCGCGCGAGGAAGTCCGGGGCGTACGCCGAGCTCGCGGGCGGCTCGGCGAACCCGTTCGCCGGGTCGTACGGGTCGATCGCGGGCACCGCGGCCAGTGGGTCCTGCTCGTCGGCCACCGAGGGGTCGATGCAGCCGAGCAGCAGCCGGCCCTGCCCGGGATGAGGGGCGAGGAACACGACGCCGTCGACGCCCGGCAGCTCGGCGTCGGCGAGCGTCGTCGGGCGGCCGCCGGGCGTCGTGGCGATCCGGTCGGCGGGCGCGAGCCCGGCCTGCTCGAGGTAGAAGGCGAACAGCGTCCCGCCGCCGGAGTGCCCGAGCGGCACGATCGCGTCGAAGCCGCGCTCGCGCAGGAAGCCCAGGCCCGCGGCGACGTCGAGCAGCGCCTGCTCGTGCACGAGGGTGAGGTCGTTGTTCACCGACCGGGTGTGCTGGGTCCACACCGCGGCGCCGGCGGCCAGCAGGTGCGGCACCAGCGCGTGGTGGGTGACGTCCTGGCGCGGGTGCATGAGGACGACGACCGTGCGGGCGCCCGGCACCGTGGCCAGCACCCCGCGGACCGTCGCGCCGTCGGCGGTGGTCAGCTCGTGGACGCTCGTGACGGTGGCGGCGGGGCGCTCGTCGACCGCGACGTACCGGCCCGCGCCGAGCCGCTGCGTGGTCGGGCTGCTCATGCCGGGTCGACCCGCAGCGCGTCCTTGTCGTGCTGCGTGATGCTGCCCCCGGACACGCCGGCGACGCACGAGTACCAGACCGCGTGCCGGCAGCCGGTCGCGCGACGGTCGACGACGATCGCGCCGTCGGCCGTGATCTCGAAGTACGGGCCGACCTTCCCGACGGTGACCCCGGGGTCCTCGCCGGCGACCTTGGCGACCGTCGTGTTCTCGGGGACGTCGAGGACGTAGAGCGCGGTCACGGCGTGCTCAGCTCCTGCTGGGCCGACTCCCAGTCGGCCGCCCGCTCGACGATCAGCTCGGCCTTGCGCGCGAGGAGCTTGCCGAAGCTCGGCTCCGGCTCGGCGACGACGTCGAGGAGGGCGTCGATCGTCAGGTTGGCGTCGAGGTCCTCCTGCGGCGTCACGGGGCGCATCGCGCGGGTGAGCTCGACCATGTAGCCGTTGGGGTCGTGGGTGTAGATCGACTCGATGGTCTCGTGCTGGATCTGCATCTCGACCGGCCACGCCGAGTCGTCGAGGCGGCGCCGGTACTCCAGCAGGTCGTCCTGGTCGTCCACGTGGATCGCCAGGTGGCGCGACCGCACGAAGAACTCCGGGACCTCCGGGCCGAAGCCCGCGTAGACGTCGCCCCGCTCGTGCGCGTGCTGCGGCTCGAGGCCGAAGTAGTAGAAGAACGCGATACGGTCGTCGTTGCCGATGTCGAAGAAGAAGTGGATGAAGTCCGGGTGGTCCTCCGGGCCCCACCCCGCCGCGCAGATCGAGTGGACGACCGGGAAGCCGAGCACGTCGCGGTAGAAGCGCACGGTGCCCGCGGGGTCGAAGGTCGGGAAGGCGGCGTGGTCCACGCCGCGGACCTTGTGCTCGAGCGTCATGGCCGCGAGGTTACGCCGTCTTCGACGCGAGCGTCAATCTTTCGACGATCCCGACGAGCCGGAGATGACGTGCTCGAGGTAGTCGAGGTCCTGGCGCAGGAGCGAGAGCGCGGCCGCCGGGTCGTCGGGACGGGGGCTCGCCGGGGTGCGGTCCGGGGACTGGGCGACGAGCGCGACCGCCATCTCCGCCATCTGGTCGGCCACCTCGTCGGCGGACTGCGCCCCGCCGGGGTGAAACCACCAGGCGATCCAGTTGCACATGCCGATGAGCCCGAGCGCCGTGGTGCGCACCGCGCGGGGCCGGAACTCGCCGCTGCGCACGCCCTGGTCGATGACGCAGACGAACCCGTCGAGCACCCGGCGCTTCGCCGTCTCGTGCGCCGCGGCGAGCTCCGGCGGCAGCTCAGACTCGGAGCGGATGACCAGCCGGAACCGCGCCGCGTGGTGGGCCTGGCGGGACGCGATGAGGTGGACCAGCCGCCGCAGCTTCTCGGTGGCGCCGAGGTCCTCGGCGGCGATCCCGGCCGCCGCGTCGGCCGGCCCCTCGGTGATCTCGGTGACGAGTTGGGCGAGGATCTGGTCCTTGTTCTTGACGTAGTAGTACAGCGCCGGGCGGGTCATGCCCATGGCGTCCGCGATGTCCTGCAGGCTCGTGCCCGCGAACCCGCGCTCGGCGAACAGCCGGGTCGCCTGCTCGTAGATCTGGGCCTCGACGAGCTCGCGCCGTGCCGATCCCCGGCCGTTCGCCTGGCTCATGGGCGGCGACGATACCGGCGGGGGGCGCCGTCCCCGGCTCGCCGGACGGTCACCACACGACGTCCACCCGCTGCGGCCCGCAGAACATCGGGCTCGTGACGTCGTCGTAGCTCGCCCCGGGCGCCAGCGCGAGCGTCGGCAGACGGTCCAGCAGCGCGCCCAGTGCCGTCGAGATCTCGATGCGGGACAGCTCCGCGCCGAGGCAGAGGTGCACGCCGTGGCCGAACGAGACGTGGCGTCGCGCCGTGGGACGCCCGAGGACGAAGGTGCCGGCGTCGTCGCCGAACACCGCGGTGTCCATGTTCGCCGACTCCAGCCCGACGATCACGCGGTCGCCGGCGGCCAGCCCGTCCCCGCGGACGTCGGTGTCCGTCGTGACCGTGCGCAGCACCCAGCGGATCGCCGACGCGTACCGCAGGCCCTCCTCGCGGGCCTCGTCGAGCAGCGAGCTCGTCCCTGCTGGTCGAGCTCCGCTGCGCTCCGTCTCCCGGTCCGCGAGCAGCCGCTCCCACCGGCTGCGGTCGGACAGGAGCGCCCAGAGCGTCGCGCCGATCGTGTACGCGGTGCTCTCCAGCCCGGCGACGAAGAGCTGCCAGGCGTGGAACGCGACCTCCTTCTCGCTCAGCGCCCGCCCGTCGACGCTGCCCAGCGCCAGCCGCGTGACGAGGTCGTCCGGTGGTTCGGGCACCGCGCGGCGCTCGCGGGCCGCCGCCGTGAAGTACTCCTCGAGACGGCGCCACTCGTCGGTGCCGACGAAGCTCGCGGGCAGGATCGCGGTGATCGCGAGCGACAGCCGCGCCAGCTCGTCGGAGTCCTCCGGCGGCACCCCGACCAGCCGGGCGATCACCCGCGCGGTCAGCGGCAGCGCCACGTCGCCGACGAGGTCCGCCGGCCCGCCGGCGGGCAGGGCGTCGATCAGCTCGTCGGCGAACTCCCGGACCCACGGCGACGCCTCGGTGATCGCCTTCCGCGCGAAGCCGGGGCGCAGGAGCGCGCGCAGGGCCGTGTGCTCGGGCGGGTCGCTCTGGGTGATCAACGCGGGCGGCGGCTCGCCGGTGTCGTCGCCGTCGAGCACGAAGTTGCCCTGGTTGCTGTGCGTCGTGGGGTCGAGCAGGACCTCGCGGACCAGCTCGTGGTGCCCGACGAAGCCGAGGCCGGGCGCGACGCGGTGGACGGGGCACCCGGACGCGCGGACGCCGGTGAGGCCGTCGCGGACCTCGGCCAGCGGGCCGCCGGCGAGGGGGTCGAAGGAGTCGGTGGTGGTCATGGCGTCTCCCTGGGGGGTCAGGACACGGTGGCGGGAGCGCCGAGCAGCGACCCGGCGTCGGGGATCTCGGTGGGCAGCCCGAGGGCGCGGAGCAGGCAGAACGCCCCCGCCGTGGCGGCGGAGAGGACCGGGAGGCCGAGCTCGCGCTCGACCACGGGCACCAGGGGCAGCGAGGGCATCTGCACGCAGGCGGAGATCACCAGGGCGTCCGCGCGCCCGAGGTCGAGCGTGCGTGCGGCCTCGACCACGCGGTCACCCGGGATGCAGCCGACGTCGGCGTTGTCGGGGACCTCGAGCGCCACCCAGTCGACGACCGCGACGCCCTCGGCCTCCAGGTACGCCACGACCTGCGCCGCCAGCGGCTTCATGTAGGGCATGACGAGGGCGACCCGGCCGTGCGACGCCGCCGCGAGCGCGTCGACGAGGGCGCCGGCGCTCGACACGAGCCCCGCGTCCAGACCGCGCCCGGTGAGCTGCCCGGCCACCTCCGCCTCGACGCGGCGGTGCTCCCCCGGCCCCTGCGCCATCACGGCGACGAGGCAGGCGTAGAGCAGGGCGTCGACGCCGGCGTCGGCGAGCTCGTCCACGCACCGGCCGCGCTGCGCGTTCATGGCGACGAGCTCCTCGGGCGAGACCGTGTGCATCCGCATGCGGCTGCCGTGGAACGAGAACGTGGCGCTCGCGTGCCGCGCCAGCAGGGCCGGGATCTCGGTCTCCACCGTGACGTTGGAGCTGGGGACGATCATCCCGATGCGGTGGTGGGTCACGTGACTCCCTCGGTGGCGAGCTTGCCGGTGATCTCCGCGGCCATGGCCTTCTTGTCGAGCTTCCCGACCTTCGTGCGCGGCAGCGCCTCCCGGAGCTCGACGCGTTCGGGCCACTTGAACTTGGCGACGTCGAGGGCGGTCAGGTGCGCCCGCAGGTCCTCGAGCGTGACCGGGGCGCCGTCGGTGACGACGTACGCGCAGCCGCGCTCCCCGAGGCGCGGGTCGGGCATCGCCACGAGCGCCGCCTCGACGACGTGCGGGTGCGCGAGCAGCAGCAGCTCGACCTCCTCGGCGTTGATCTTCTCGCCGCCGCGGTTGATGAGGTCCTTGATGCGGCCCTCGATCGAGATCGCGCGGTACCCGTCCAGCAGGCGGACGGCCGCGAGGTCGCCCGTGCGGTAGGCGCCCTCGGAGGTGAACGCCTCCGGCCGGTCCTGCCCGTGGTAGCCGCGCAGCGTGTACGGGCCGCGGCAGCAGAGCTCGCCGACCTCGCCGTCGGCGACCTCCTCCTCGGTGCCGGGCGCGAGGATGCGCACCTCGTCGCGCCGCGAGATCGGCACCCCGACCGTGGTGCGGCGCAGGGCGGCGGAGCTGCCCCTCGGGGTCACCAGGAACATGCCCTCGGCCATGCCGAACAGCTGGCCGACCCACGCCCCGCCCCGACCGGCCGCGGCGAACAGGTCCTCCGAGACCTTCGCCCCGGAGAGCACGACGACGCGCAGCGTCGCCGCGAGCTCGTCGTAGAGCGGGTGCTCCGGCGCCCGGTAGTGGACGTGGCCGAAGAGCACCGACGTGGTGCGTTCGGCCACCAGCAGGGGCATCGCGGTCTCGAGATCGTGGTCGGTGAGCACGAGGCAGGCGCCGACGGTGTGGGGGCCGTGCACCCCGCACACGACCCCGGCGTTGTGGATCACCGGGATGAGGTGGCCGACCCGGTCGTCCGCGGTCCAGCCCAGGACCTCGGCGTAGGCGCGGGCGTTGTACCAGTACTCGGCGTGGGACCGCGGGATCAGCTTCGGCACCCCGGTGGTGCCGCCGGAGAGCTGGAAGACCGCGACGTCGTCGGCGTCGATCCCGTGCTGGATCTCCTCGACGCGTCGCCGTGCCTCGTCCGCCTCGACGCCGGCCGTGGGCAGGTCGCCGAGGACGAGGACGTGGCGCAGCGTCGGGTGGTCGCGGGCCTGCTCGTGGGCGAAGGCGACGAGGTCGGTGCCCGCGGTGCCCGCCTCGACCAGGTGCGCGCGGGCGCCGACCGCCCGGCTGATGTGGGCGATCTCGTGCCCGCGGTGGGCGGCGAGGGTCGCCACCGGCACCAGGCCGGCCTTGAGCAGCGCGTACCAGGCGACGACGGTCTCGAGGCGGTTGGTGACCTGCACGATGACCGGGTCGCCCGGTCGCAGCCCGAGACCGGCGAGCCCGACCGCGATCCGGTCGGTGCGCGCGTCGAGCTCGGCGTAGGTCAGCCGGCCCTGGGCCGCGACGACGGCGTCGCGGTCGGGGTGCGCGCGGGCGACGGCGTGGAGCTCCTCGGCGAGCGTGCGCGTGCCCCAGAGACCCTCGGCCCGGTAGCGGTCGGCGAGCGCGGCGGGGAAACCGGCCGTCGTCGTCCCCGGGCTCGTCCCCGCCGTCATCGCAGGGCCACCAGGTGCGTGCGGTCGGCCACCAGACCGTCGGCGAAGTCCTCGCGCAGCGCGTGCGGCCCGGCGACGACCACGAGGGCCGGTGTGGCGCGGCGCAGCCGCTCGGCGACCTCGAGGCGGGTCAGGACGCTGGACCGGTCGTCGCCGCCGGTGAGCCACACCGTGTCGATCACGGCCGCCCCCCGGCGGACGGCGTCCTCGACGGCCCGTTCGGACCCGGACGGCCGGTCGTCGGTCCCGAGGTCGAGCACGGTCGCGCCGAGCGCGTCCGGGTCGTCGGCGACGATCCGCGCGTCGAACCCGCGGGGCCCGACCGGGGCGTCCGCCGCGGCCGGGTCGGGCTCCTGTCCCGGCGCGGACGCGCGCAGCGCGCGCTCGAGCGCCCACTCCACGAGGGATCCGCCGCCCCCGGTCACGTCGGCCGGCGGCTCCTCGCCCGCCCACTGCTGCAGCGCGGAGGTCACGACCCCTGGCGTCCCGGCGGCGAACCGCTCGAGGGGCACGTTGCCCGCGCGGCTCATGTAGGCGACGAGGAGCTGCTCGACGGGCAGGTCGAGGCGCTGCGGGAACGTCTCCCACCAGCGGCGGGAGCGCTCCGCGATGTCCTGGATGCGCGTGACGGCGGGCCGGCGGGCCTCCTCGTAGGCGGTCAGCGCCGCCTCCAGCTCGCTCGCGTCGCCCACCGCCGAGACCAGCGCGATCGCGTCCTCCATCGCGAGCTTCGTGCCCGAGCCCACCGAGTAGTGCGCGGTGTGCGCGGCGTCGCCGAGCAGCGCCACCCGGCCGGCGTGCCAGCGCGCGCACCGCACCGTCCGGAACCGCAGCCAGCGCGTCCGGTTGCCGATCAGCCGGTGGCCGCCGAGGTGGTCGGCGAAGACGTCGGACAGGTGGTCGAGCGCCACCTGGTCGGACTCGTCGGGCGACAGCGACGCCGTCGTCCGGTCGAAGCCGGCGGCCCGCCACGTCGCCTCGTCGGTCTCGACGAGGAACGTGCTGCGGTCGGGCGCGTAGGGGTAGGCGTGCGTCACGAACACCCCGTGCTCGGTGGGTTCCGGCGCGAACAGCGCGTGCGGCAGCGCGACGTCCACGCCGGCCCAGAGGTACCAGCCGGAGCCGGTCTCGACCTCGGCGCCGAAGTCGCCGGCGGGCCCGGACCCCGTCGCTGCGCTCGCCCCGGTCCGCGTCGCGCTCCCGACCCCGTCCGCCGCGATCACCAGATCGGCGTCCAGCTCGTCGGCGGAGCGCCGCACCCCGAACTCGAGCTTCACCCCGGCGCTCTCGGCGTGGCGCTGGAGCACCCGCAGGAGCTCGGCGCGCCCGACCGCCACGAGGCTCGCCACGCTCATGCCGGCCTCGCGGCCCCCGACGCGCATCCGCATGTCGTGGGACCAGGACGCGGCCAGGATGTCGTCGAGCGAGGCGGGGTCGGCCTCGGCCAGCCGGCGCTGGGTGCGCGCGGCGAGACCGACGCCGAACCCGAACGTCTCGTCGGGCACGCCCTGCTCGTGCACCACGACCTCGCACTCGGGCTGGGCGAGCTTCAGCAGCCGCGCGGCGTAGAGACCTCCGGGTCCCCCGCCGAGCACGGCGACACGGTTCAGTCGCATCGAGGGCCCTACCGCCGGGCGTCCGCGAGCACGCGGCTCGTGCGGGTGACGTCGTCGACGTGGTCGACCGGCACCACCGCGGTCGAGACCGCCGTGAAGCATCCCGGGCAGCAGTACTGCCGGAAGTGGACCTCCCGGTCGACGTACTCTCCCGCGCCGTCGACGACCTGGGGGCCCGCGTCGGACACCGGGCCCTCGTAGCGCACGAGGTCGAGCTCGCCGACCGCGCCCGACCCCCCGGACCGATGACTCAGCACGGTCGCGCAGTGCCGGCACGCGACCTGGTCGCCCACCGCCACCAGGTTGTCGTCGAGGCGCCGGCTGTCGGTGAGGTCGACGGTGGACCGGTCGCCGTCGCTCTCCGACCGCGCCCGACGGCCGTCCCGCAGCGCGGCGCGCCGGGCCTCGGTCGCCGCGGTGTCGACCGTGCCCGACGCGTCGACCACGACGCCGTAGGCCTGCGCGGCCGTGGACGCGGTGACCTTCTCCTCGCGCACGTCGCGGGCGACGTCGGCGGGGTCGCGCACCAGCGGGTCGCCGTAGCCCCCGCCGCCCTGCCAGAACATGGTGAACACCTCGCCGGGCGCCACGTACGTCTCGCCGTAGCAGGGCTGGAGCTCGGCGGTGCCGCCGACGTCGGCCAGCTCGGTCGGCATCCGGCCGGCCCCGAGGAGCTGGTTCACGTCGCCGCCGCGGGCGATCCACTCGACCCCGGTGTTGCCGGGGTAGCCGCCGGCGAGGCCGTTGTTCTGGCTCACCGCCTTGCCGTTGGAGGCGAGGACGAGCCCGATCGGGAAGCTCGTGCCGTGCGGGGTGATCGCGAGCGACGCGCCGACACCACCGCGCCGGCGTCCGGGCCCGCCCGAGTCCGGCTCCTCGCGGCGCCACAGGGCGAGGACCGGGTAGAGGAACTCGGTCATCTCGACGTCGGGCACGCGGCCGAGCGGGATGCAGAACAGCCCGCCGGTGTCCATGCCGTCGGCCTGCGGCTGGGCGCCGTAGCCGCCCGCCATCGGGTCCATGATGATCGACAGGAACGGGGTGGGGACCGCGCCGCGCTGGTCGAGCCCGGCGATGACGGCGGTGTCCCACGTCCCGCAGCAGGTGGCCTGGACGTGCGCGTCGAGGTTCGGTGCCTGGTCGAGCATCTGGGACAGGCACTCGGCGACGAGGTTGCCGGTCAGCCAGGCCGGGCCGATGGGCCCGCGGCCCACGGCGGCCGGGAAGCTCGCGTTGTTGATCGTGCCTTCCTCCGACACGAGGTCGAAGCAGCGCATCAGGCCGCCGGCCGACCACGGGATGTCGCCCGCGAGGATCGGCAGCAGCGCGAGCATCACCCCGCCGCGCATGCCGGCGTAGGTGCAGTTGACGACGCCGGACTGCGGGTCGGTGCCGGTGAAGTCGAAGGTGATGTGGTCGTCGGTCTTCGTCATCGCGACGGTGATCTTGTGGAGCTCGCGGTCGCCGGTGTGCGACTGGTCCTGGTAGCCGGTGGCCCGCCAGGTGCCGTCGGGCAGCGTCGTGAGCTTGCCCCGCAGGCGCGACTCGGCGTCGGCCATCATCCGCTTCATGACGGCCTTGACCGTGTCGGCGCCGTACTGCTCGATGACGGCGAGGAGGCGGTCGCGGCCGACGGTGTTGGCGCCGACCTTCGCGCGCAGGTCGAGCCCGATCATCATCGGCACGCGCGAGCGGCGGACCCAGACATCGGCGACGTCGTCCTGCAGCAGCCCGTCGCGCACGACCTTGATCGGCGGGGTGGGCAGCGACTCGGAGAAGACGTCCTGCGCCGCCGGGGAGAACGACCCGAGGCCGACGCCGCCGAGGTCGGGCTGGTGCGCGATCGCCGAGGTCCAGCCGAAGAGCTCCCCCTCCCAGAACACGGGCTGGTAGACCATCGCGTCGTTCTGGTGCAGCCCGCCGCCGACCCACGGGTCGTTGGTGAGGAACATGTCGCCCTCGGCGATGCCGGGGTTGGTCGCGCGGTGCTGCAGCGTCCAGTAGATGGCGAGGTCGACGGCGCCGACGAGCATCGTGTTGTAGAGCCCGACCTGCACCTCCTGGCCGAGCTCGTCGCTGACCGCGAAGTCGAAGTCGTTCGCGTCGGTGACGATCGGCGAGCCGGACATGCGCTTGAGCGCCTCGCCCATCTCGTCGGTGACCGACCAGAGGCGGTGGCGGACGACCTCGTAGGTCAGCGGGTCGACCGCGTCGATCTGCTCCTGGGTGACGGTGTGGACCGGCAGGCTCGCGGGGAGACCGGCGGCCAGCGTGGCGGGGTCGATCGGGCGGCTCGAGAACCTCTCGGAGCCGGGGACGGCCATGGTCATCTCTCAGGCTCCGGTCTGCTGGGTGTGCGTGATGTGCAGGTTGCCGAGGTCGTCGACGGTGCCGGTGCGGCCGTCGGGGACGACGACGGTGGTGGTCGGCACCTCGATGACCGCCGGGCCCGTGAGGACGTGGCCGGCGCGCAGGGCGGTGTAGTCGTAGATCGGGGTGTCGACGAAGCCCTGCCCGATCTCGAGATAGACGGGACGCCGGCTGCTGGCGGGCGGCGCGCCGTCGGCCTTCTCCAGCGGCGGCAGCTCCGGGCTGAACGGGAGGACGCCGCGGCCGCGGACGCGGTAGGTGATGGCCTGGATGCCGGCGGCGCTGAACCCGGAGCCCTGGCCGTAGAGCTCGGCGTACTTCTGCTCGAACCGCTGCGCGGCGTCGTTCATCGCGTTCTCGTCCAGCGGGCCGTCGCCGACGCCGACGGTGACCTCCGCGAGCTGCATGGCGTAGCGCATGTCGACCTCGCGCACGATCTCGACGCGGTCGAACGTCAGGCCCTGCCGGTCGAGGCCCTGGCGGACCTGGTCCTCGAGCTGCGCGAAGTTCTTCTCCGCGCGCACCGGGTCGACCGGGAGCTGGGCGGGGTCGGAGAGCTCTCCGGCGAGCGCGATGTCGGAGGCGGCGAGGCCGTAGGCGGAGAACGCGGAGGCGACGGGACCGAGCGGCACGACGACCTCGGAGACGCCGAGGTGGGTCGCGTACTTGGCGCAGAACGCCGGGCCGGAGCCGCCGAAGGCGTAGAGCACGAAGTCGCGCGGGTCGTGGCCCGCCTCGACGACGCTCTTGCGCAGCAGGTCGCCGGTCTGGGCGTTCTGGGCGGCGTGGATGGCGGCGGCCGCGTCCTCGACGGAGAGCCCGAGCGGCTCGGCGACCCTCGTGCGGATCGCCTCGCGCGCTCGTCCGACGTCGAGCGCCTTGCGGCCGCCGAGCAGCCCGGACGCCGGGAGGATGCCGAGGACGAGGTTGGCGTCGGTGTTGGTCGGCTCGGTGCCGCCCTGGTCGTAGCACGCCGGGCCGGGCACGGCCTGGGCGCTGTGCGGGCCGATGCGCAGGTTGCCACCGGGGTCGACCCACGCGATGGCGCCGCCGCCGGAGCCGATGGCGTGCACCTTGAGGGTCGGGACGTTGATCGGGTGGTGGTTGATGACGGTCGTGGTGTCGCGCTCGGGCTCGCCGCCGACGATGAGCCCGACGAGGAACGTCGTGCCGCCGACGTCGGTGGAGATGATGTTCTCGTGGCCGAGCCGGCGGCCCAGCTGCGACGATCCGACGACGCCGCCGGTGAGGACGGACCCGACGGTCGAGATGGCCTGGGCCGGCGCCTCGGAGGCGGCCACCGCGCCCCCGTTGGACTGCATGACGAGCAGGGGGCCGGAGAGCCCGCGGTCCTTGAGGCTGGTCTCGAGGTTGGTGAGGTAGTCGCGCAGGCCCGGACCGACCTGCGTGCTCATGATCGTCGTGGAGTGGCGGGCGAACTCGCGGATCCGGGGGCTGACCTCGCTGGAGAGCGCGACGTAGATGTCGGGGTCGATCTCGTGCACGATCTCGCGGATCCGCCGCTCGTGGACGGGGTTGCGGAACGCCCACAGCAGCGAGACGGCGATGGCCCGGATGCCGTCGGCCCGCAGCACCTCCACCTGGCGGCGGACCTCGTCCTCGTCGAGGGCGACGATGACGTCGCCGTCGCGGTCGACGCGTTCGGTGACCTCGAGGGCGTGCCGCTTGGGCAGGAGGTGGTGGTCCTTGTCCTGGGCGAGGACGTGCTGCAGCTCGTGCGGGCTCCGGCCGAGGTAGCGGCCCTCGACGTTCATGATGAAGATCGAGTCGCGGTGGCCGCGGGTAGTGAGGAACCCGACGTCGGGGACCTGGCGCGTCACGAGCGCGTTGAGGCTCGACGTGGTGCCGTGGGCGACGTGGTGGGTGTCGGCGAGCATCTCCTCCACCGACCGCCCCAGCTGCTCGGCGAGCAGCTCCAGGACGTCGAGCACGCCCCGCGAGTAGTCCGGAGGGGTCGACGGGGCCTTGGCGGCGATGACGGACCCGGAGTCGTCGTCGAGCACCGCGTCGGTGAAGGTCCCGCCCACGTCCACGCCGATCACGTAGGCCATGCGCCTGCTCCTCGCTGAGTTCCGCGCGTGACCCGAGCCACGCGTTTGACGATGGCGTCGATTTTTAGACGGTATGGACGACACCGTCAAGAGCCCTGTCGCACGGCGAGATGTCGACAGTCATCGACTGGTGCTATCGTCCGGGCGTGGAGCCGAACGAGGACCTCGCGTTCGACGCCCTGGCGGACCGCGTGCGGCGCCGCATCCTCAGCGCCCTGGGCGAGGAGGGCGAGCTCACCGTCACCGGCATCACCGAGCGCGTGGGCACGGTCGGGCGCACGACGATCTCGAGCCACCTGCGCATCCTGCGCACCTCGGGCATCGTGCGGGAGCGCCGCGACGGGCGGAACCGCTGGTACTCCCTCGACACCGACGGGGCCGTGCGCGACGCCTTCACCTACCTGCGGTCGCTCGTGGGCGACGCGCACCGCACCGGCTAGCGGGCCTCCCGCAGGACGTTCCCGAGGAAGCAGGCGAGCTCGTCGTGGCCGTCGAGCGGCAGCACGTGCGCGACGTACTGGTCGGGACGCACGAGCACGGCGGCCCCGGCGTCGCGGTCGATGCCGCGCAGGTCGAAGACGTCGGGCGCCGCCGGGTCGGGGCAGAAGACCTTCTCGTAGTCGACCAGACCGAAGCGGCCCTTGCGCGGCAGGAGCGCGGCGGGCAGGTCGGCGACGGAGACCTCGCGGTGGTGCTGCTGGAGCACGGCGCGGACGTCGACCACGGCGTCGGGCTCGGCGCCGGCCGGGGTGAAGCGGGCGAGCACCGGTCCGAGGTGGTCGCACAGGGCGTCCAGGCGGCGCCGCGTCCGGTCGGCGAACAGGTACAGCCGCCAGGCCCCGTCGGCGCGGGCGACGTGCCCGAGGTGCAGTGGCCGGGCGTCGGCGAGCCGCACGACCGGCGCGGAGTGGAAGCGGGTCCCGATCTCCAGGCCGGTGGCGAGGTGCTGGGACGTCGCATCGCCGGTGATCATCGACGGGGCGTAGCGGACGGCCACGCCGGCGGTGAAGCGGCCCTGGTCGCGGAAGTAGCGCTGGAACTTCTCGGGGTCGGGCTCGGCATCGTCGGCGTGCCCGTGACCGGAGAACATCGCCGCGAACTCGCGGTCGAAGTCGATCAGCTCCTGCGCGACGGCCTGACGCTCGCGCGAGTAGGTGCCCAGCAGCTCCGGGCGGGCCGTGCCCCGCAGGACGCCGGCGAGCTTCCACCCCAGGTTCCACGCGTCGGCCATCGAGACGTTCATGCCCTGGCCTGCCTTCGCGCTGTGGGTGTGGCAGGCGTCCCCGGCGATGAAGACGCGGGGCTCGGCGTCGTCGTCCTCGGTGTCGTCGGGGGTGTCGTCGAACCGCGCGCACAGCCGCTGGCCGACCTCGTAGTACGACGACCACCCGACGTCGCGCACCTCCAGCGTGTACGGGTGGAGGATCCGGTTGGCGACGGCGGCGAGCTTCTCCGGGGTGACGCTGCGGTCGCGCAGCATCGCGGCGTCGCGCTCGTTGTCGAGCTCGATGTAGAGCCGGACCAGGTAGCCGCCCTCCCGCGGGATGATCAGCAGGCTGCCCTCGGTCGCGGACTGGATGGGGCACTTCAGGCGGATGTCGGGGAAGTCGGTGACCGCGAGGACGTCCATGACGCCCCACGAGACGTCCGCGGCGTCACCGACGAGACGGCGCCCGATCGCCGCGCGGGTCGCGCTGCGCGCCCCGTCGCACCCGACGACGTAGCGCGCCCGGATCGTCGACGTCTCGCCGGTCTCGGTGCCGTCCGCCCGGTGGGCGAGGGTGACGGTGACGTCGTCGTCGCCGACGGTCAGACCGGTCAGCGCCAGCCCGTAGTGGGGCGTCAGGCGCGCGGCCGAGCGCGCCATGTGCTCGCGCAGGTAGGCCAGCATCCGGGCCTGGTTGACGATGACGTGCGGCATCTCCGACAGGTCGTCCTCGACGTCCTGCACGCGCCCGGTCCGCACGATGCGCGACGGGTCCGCGGGGTCGGGGCGCCAGAACGCGACCTCGTTCACCCGGTACCCCTCGGCCACCACCCGGTCGGCGAGACCGAACGCCTCGAAGATCTCGACGGTCCGGCACGCGACCCCGTCGGCCTGCCCGACCTGCAGGGGACCCTCGTGCCGGTCGACGACCACGGTGCGCAGCTCGGGGAACTGCGCGAGCTGCGCGGCGAGCACCAGGCCCGCGGGCCCGCAGCCGACGATCAGCACGTCCGCGCTCTCCGGCAGGCCGTCCGGGCGCTCGGCCACCGCGGGGTGCGGCTCGGCGACGAACGGGTCGCCGACGCGGTAGCCGTCGACGTAGAACTGGGCCATGACGGCAGACTAGAGAGATTCCGCAGCGCGGGACGTTAGCCTTCTGCTGTGAAGAACATGCCCTCCTACGGGATCCAGTCGGTGGATCACGCGCTGCACCTGGCGACGCTGCTGCAGCAGGAGGGCCCGTTGCGGCTGCGCGACGCCGCCGAACGGCTCGGTGTCGCGCGCTCGACGGCACACCGGCTGCTGGCGATGCTCGTCTACCGCGACTTCGCCGAGCAGGACGAGGAGCGCCGCTACGTGGCGGGCCCGGTACTGCGCCGCCAGGCCCTGCCCGAACCGGCCGCCGACCTGCGCCGCGCCGCCCTGCCCCACCTCGAGGAGCTGACCGAGCGGGTCGACGAGACCACGAACCTCCTGCTCGTGGTCGGCGACCAGGCGCGGTTCGTGGCCTCGGTGGAGTGCGGCCAGGTGCTGCGCGTCGGCGACCGCGGCGGGCGCATCCTGCCCGCCCACCTGGCCTCGGGCGGGCGTGCCGCCCTGGCCGCCCGCGACGAGGACGACGTCCGCGCGCTCTACGCCGGCCCGGACTCCCCCGTCGACGACGTCGAGGCGCTCCTCCGCGACCTGCGCCGCATCCGGCGTCAGGGCTTCGCGCTCAACGACCAGCAGACCGAGACCGGAGTGACCGCCGTCGGCGCGGCGGTGCCCGGCGGCTCGGCGGGCGCCATCTCGATCTCGATGCCCACCGCGCGCTACGAACGCCGCCGCCTCACCGAGTGGGCCGGCCTGCTGACGGCCACGGCCCGGCGGATCGGGCGGGACCTCGAGGCACCGGGCTGAGCGTCGGGAGATCAGGAGCGCGCCACGCACCTGCGCGGGCCGCCGGAAGTGCCTGCGGCGCTGCTGATCTTCGCGGACCGCCCGCCCGACGTGCCGGTCGTGTCGAGAACGCGGCGCCGGCTCCGTCCCCGGGGACGACGGAGCAGCACGGAGAAGGGAACGATCATGGACGAGCAGGACGTCGCGACCGAGCTGGCGCAGCCGGGGGCCCGGGAGCTGCTGGAGACCGGTCAGCTGGCACGCCTCGCCTACGACGGGCCCGACGGGCTGCCGCGCGTGATCCCGATCGGTTTCCTGTGGACCGGCACCGCGATCGTCGTCTGCACGGTCCCGACCTCGCCGAAGGTCACGGCGCTGGCGCGGCGGCCCGAGGTGGCGCTGGTGATCGACGCCGGCGACACGCCCGCCACGGCCCGCAGCGTCTCGGTACGCGGCACGGCGACCCTCGAGACCGTCGAGGGCGTCGCGCCCGAGTACCTCGCCGCGGCGGCGAAGGGCATGACCGGCGACGAGTACGCGGGGTTCGAGGAGGCGGTGCGGGCGCTCTACCGGCAGATGGTCCGCATCACGGTGGTCCCGCGGTGGGCGCGCTGGTTCGAGTTCGGCACGGGCCGCGTACCGCGGTTCCTGGCCGAGCTGGGCGCCTGATCGCCACGGCAGGTCTACGGCAAGGCGGCCAGCACCGCGCGCACGGCGTCGCCCAGCAGCGCCGCGTGCTTCTCCTCGGTGCCCGCGTCGGAGCGGGCGCTGGGGGTGGCGATCGAGAGAGCGCCGAGCAGCCCGCGCACCGGGTGCACCACCGCCATGCCGACCGAGCAGACGCCGCGCTCCGCGCCCTGGTCGTTGCGCGCCCAGCCCCGGGTACGGATCGCGGCGAGCTCGGCGAGCAGCGCGTCGCGGTCGGCCGTGGTCCGGTCGGTGACGCGCTCCAGCTCGCGGTCCGGGTAGAGCGCGAGGATCTCCGCGTCGGAGCACTCGGCGAGCATCGCCTTGCCGAGGCTGGTGGCGTGGGCGGGATTGGTGCGCCCGGCGCGCGAGCCGATCCGCAGCATCGCCTCGCTCTCGACGGCGTCGACGTAGCGGAGCGTCGCGCCCTCGAGCCGCCCCAGGTGCACGGTCTCGCCGCTCGACGCGGCCAGGGCGACGAGGGTCGGTCGCGCGACCGGCCACAGGTCGGCGCGCAGCGCCCGGATGCCGAGGTCGGCGAGCGCGGACCCGGCGCGGTACGTGCGCGAGGCCGGGTCCTGCACCGCGAACCCGTGGAACACGAGCATCGCCATCAGCCGGTGCGCCGTGGACTGGCCGACGTCGAGGTGCGCGCGGACCTCGGAGAGGCGCACCTCCGGGCGCTCGCCGAGCAACGTCAGAGCCCGCAGCGTCCGGTCGACGGCCTCGATCGGGTACTGCGGCGGCCGACGCTCCTCGGGTGACGCCACGCGGCGATCCTAAGGTCCCGCTCTCCGGATCGCTGTTCTTCTCAGCAGAATCCATGCCCACGGTGTCTGGTGGGCGGACTACAACTCTCCTCAGCGGACGTGACCCACGTCGCACGACGGAGGAGAGGCATGCAGGACATCGCGGACCTGGTCGCCACCGCATCCCGGGTGCTCGCGGCCAACGGCCACGCGGACCTCATCTGGGGCCACGCCTCGGTGCGGGACCCCGACGGCCGCGGCGCCTGGCTCAAGACCGGGGAGTGGAGCCTCGCGGAGGTCACCGCCGACCGGGTGCACTGCGTCGACGACGCCGGCGCCGTGGTCGACGGCTCGGGCGGCCAGCGGCACAGCGAGTACCCGATCCACACCGAGATCCTCGCGGCCCGCCCCGACGTCGGGGGCGTCGTGCACACCCACCCGCCCCACGCCGTCGCGCTCGCCGCGACCGGCCAGGCCCTGCGGCCGGTGAGCCACGCGGCGAACCACTTCGTGCCGCCGGAGGTGCCGCGCTTCACCGACACCGCCGACCTGATCCTCACCGAGGAGCTCGGCAAGCGCGTCGCGGCGGCGCTGGGCGGCCACCACGCCCTCTTCCTCGTCAACCACGGCATCGTCACCGTCGGGCCGGACCTGCCGACGGCGGTCGTCACGGCCGTCCTGCTCGAGCGCGCCTGCGCCCAGCAGATCCTCACCCACTCCGCGGGCGGGTGGCCGACCTGGTCCGGCCCGGAGGAATCGCTCGCCAAGCGCGAGCACATCTACTCCCGCGGCGCGCTGACCGCGGTGTGGGACCACCTCGTCCGTGCGCTGGAGGACCCGGCATGAACAGCCCCGGCATGCTCATCGACGGCAAGCTCCGCCCGGCCGCCGACGGCGCGGTCATCGACACCCCCAACCCCGCCACGGGACTGAGCCTCGCGACGTTCCCGGACGCGTCGCCCGCCGACGTCGACGACGCGGTCGTCGCGGCCGAGGCCGCGTCGGACTCCTGGCGGCGGGTCGCGCCGGGCGAGCGGTCCGCCGTGCTCACCGCGCTGGCCGACGTCGTCGCCGCGCACGCCGACGAGCTCGCCCGCATCGACGCCGACGACAACGGCTCGCTGCTGCGCGAGATGCGCCGCGACGTCGACATGGCCGAGTTCTACCTGCGCTACTACGCCGGGCTGACGCTCCAGATGCACGGCGACACCGTGCCGAGCGAGCCGGGCACGCTGACGTACTCGCTGCGCCGGCCCTACGGCGTCGTCGGCCGGCTGATCCCGTTCAACCACCCGCTGATGTTCGCGGCGTCGAAGATCGCGGCGCCGATGGCGGCAGGCAACGCCGTGGTGATCAAGCCGAGCGAGTACACGAGCCTGTCGGCCCTGCGCCTGGGTGAGCTCGCCGCCGACATCGTGCCGCCGGGGGTGCTGAACGTCGTCACCGGCACGGGCGCGCGGGCCGGTGACGCGCTCGTCGCCCACCCGCGGGTGCGCCGGCTCGCGTTCACCGGCTCCGCCGCCACGGGTCGCGCGATCCAGCGCCGGGCGGCCGAGGTCGGCGTCAAGACCGTCACGCTCGAGCTCGGCGGCAAGAACCCGCTTGTCGTCTTCCCCGACGCCGACCTCGACACCGTCGTCGCGGCGGCCGTGCGCGGCATGAACTTCACGTGGCAGGGCCAGTCGTGCGGATCGCTGTCGCGCGTCGTGGTGCACCGCGACGTCCACGACGCCTTCGTCGAACGGCTCGTGGCGAAGGTCGGCGCCCTGCGTCCCGGCCTGCCCGACGACCCCGACGCCGACACCGGCGCGATCGTCAACCCCGGGCAGCTCGACAAGGTCCTGTCCTACGTGCGCCTCGGCCAGGACGAGGGCTCCCGGCTCTGCACCGGCGGCGACCGCGTCACCGACGGGGCGCTGGGCGACGGGCTGTTCGTCCGCCCGGCCGTCTTCGACGGCGTCGACCCGGGCTCGCGCCTCGCCCAGGAAGAGATCTTCGGACCCGTCCTCGCCGTCATGCCGTTCGGCGACGCCGACGAGGCGCTGCGGATCGCGAACGGCGTCTCGCTGGGCCTGACCGCGAGCGTATTCACCCGCGACCTCGCGACCGCGCACCGCTTCGCCGACGAGCTCGAGGCGGGCTACGTCTGGGTCAACGAGGTCGGGCGCCACGTCCCCGGCACGCCCTTCGGCGGGGTCAAGGACAGCGGCATCGGCCGCGAGGAGGACCTCGACGAGCTCCTCTCGTACACGCAGCTCAAGAACGTGCACATCAACTACGGACGCTGACACCCCGGACACTGGCGAGGACCCGCATGACCACGACCGAGACCCGCGCCGACCAGCTGCGCGCGGCGAAGCACCCCGTCTACAACGACCGCAAGCTCCACCTCGGCACGTTCTCGACGAACCTGTCGGGAGGGTGCTCGATCTCGACCGTCGAGGGTGCGCTCGAGGCCACCTGGGAGAACACGTCGACGCTCGCGCAGATGGGCGACGAGATGGGCTTCGAGGCCCTCGTGCCCGTCGGGCGCTGGCGGGGCTTCGGCGGCCCGACGAACTTCAACGGCACCGGGTTCGAGTGCTTCACCTGGGCCGCGGGCATCGGCGCGACGACGCGCGAGGCCGGCGTGTTCGTCACCTCGCACGTCCCGACGATCCACCCGCTGATGGCCGCGAAGCAGGCCGCGACCGTCGACCACATCACGAACGGCCGCGTCGCGCTCAACATCGTCACCGGCTGGCACACACCCGAGATCGAGATGTTCGGGGCGGCCCAGCTCGAGCACGACAAGCGCTACGACATGTCGCAGGAGTGGTTCGACATCGTCAAGCGGCTCTGGACCGCCGAGGAGACGTTCGACTACGACGGCGAGTTCTACCGCGTCGTCGACGCGCGCATCTCGCCGCTGCCCGTGCAGTCGCCCTACCCCGTGACGATGAACGCCGGCAGCTCACCCAAGGGCCGGCACTTCGGGGCGAAGAACTGCGACGTCGTGTTCGCGTCCTCCGACATCAAGAACCAGACCCCGGAGGGCATGAAGGACAAGGTCAACCAGTTCCGCGAGCTGGCCCGCACCGAGTACGGGCGCGAGATCCAGGTCTGGATCAACGCCTACATCGTGCAGGGCGACACCGAGGCCGACGCGCAGCGGTTCCTCCACCACTACGTCGACGAGCTCGGCGACTGGGAGGCGGCGTCGAACCTCGTCACGTCGCTCGGCGTGAACTCGCAGTCCTACGACCTGTCGACCATCGAGGACATGAAGCGCCACTTCATCGCCGGCTGGGCGGGCTACCCGATCGTCGGGACCGGCGAGCAGATCGTCGGCGCGCTGGGCGACCTCGTGGCGACCGGGCTCGACGGGATCATCCTGTCGTTCCCCCGGTACGTGCAGGACATGCGGCGCTTCCAGCAGGAGGTCTACCCGATGATCGTCGAGGCGGGCCTGCGGTGACAGGAGCGCTCGACGCGCTGCGGGTCGACAACGTCGGCAGCCTGCTGCGCCCGCCCGCGCTCGGCGAGGCGTTCGCCCGGCACCGCCGCGGGGAGATCGACGACGCCGCGCTGCACGTCGCCCAGGACGAGGCCGTGCGCGACGTGATCGGCGAGCAGGAGAAGGTCGGGCTGCCGGTGCTCACCGACGGCGAGTTCCGGCGCTCGACGTTCATGGAGAGCTTCGCCGAGGTCGCGGGCTACACCGAGCTCGGCGACAACCTGTGGCGGGCGCACGCCCGCCGCGCGCTCGACCGGGACGCCCCGGAGCGGGCGGAGGCGCCGTCGGCGTCGAGCGCGACCGTCGCCACCGAGCCGCTGCGGCTGGTGCGCAACGTGCCGCTCGAGGAGTTCCGGTTCGCGCAGGGGTGCACCGATCGTCCGGTGAAGTCGACGGTGCTGGGGCCCGACCGCGTGTTCCAGACCTTCGACATCGCGGGCTCCCGCGACGTCTACCCGGATCGCTGGGCGTTCCTCGACGACGTCGTCGCCGTCGAGCGCGACATCGTCGCGGGCCTCGTGGGCGCGGGCTGCCGGTACGTCCACATGGACGCGCCGGGTTTCACCGCCTACGTCGACGCACCGTCCATCGAGCGGTTCCGGGCCAAGGGTCTCGACCCGGCCGAGCTGCTCACCCGCACCCTCGCAGCGGAGAACGCGGTGGTGGCCGGCTTCCCGGACACGACGTTCGGCGTGCACGTGTGCCGCGGCAACGAGCAGGGGCACTGGCACCGCGAGGGGCACTACGACGCCATCGCCGAGCAGCTGTTCTCGGGCCTCGCCCACCAGCGGATCCTGCTCGAGTACGACACCGACCGGGCGGGCACGTTCGCCCCGCTGCGCTTCGTCCGGCCCGGCGCGGTGGTCGTGCTGGGCGTCGTGAGCACCAAGTCGGCGCGGGTGGAGACGGTCGACGAGCTGACCGCCGCCGTCGAGCGCGCCTCGGCCTACCTGCCGCTCGAGCAACTCGCGATCAGCCCGCAGTGCGGCTTCGCCTCGACGCTCGAGGGCAACGACCTCACCGCCGACGACCAGTGGCGCAAGTTCGACGTCCTGCTCCGGGCGGCCGAGCTGATCTGGGGCTGACCGGCGTATGTGAGCGAACTTTGGGCCTATAGGCCCAAAGTTCGCTCACATATGCGTGGGGAGGGCGGCCACCTCGTGGCGCCAGGCGGTGTCGTGGGTGAAGCCGGCGCCGAGGTCGGGGAGCTCCGCGAGGTCCTCGGGGGGCAGGTCGCGCGGCGTGCCGCCGGCCTGGGCGACCGCGAGCGCCATCGCGGCGAGGGTGTCGACGCTGCGGGCCCGCAGCACCGCCTCAGGAACCGAGGCCCCGGTCGCCGTCAGCCCGTGCCCGCGCAGGAGCACGACCGGGCGGTCGCCCAGCGACGCGACCATCTCCGCGGCCAGCGCGCGGGTACGGACGAGCACGGCGCGCGGGTGCACCGGCACCCCGCCGGCGGCCAGGTGCGCGCCGGGGATGTCGAAGGCGCCGACGATCGGGCGGATCGCGAGGCCCGCGAGGTCGGCGGCGACGGTCGACGGCGGGTGGGCGTGCACCACGGCCGCCACGTCGGGGCGGGCTCGCAGCACCTCGGTGTGCAGCGGGAGCTCGGCCGGCACGGCCCACCCGCCGGCCGGGCCGTCGGCGAACTCACCGTCCAGGGTCACGAGCCGCACGTCGCGGGGCTCGGTGAACGCGAGCCCCCGCTCCTCGGGGCCCCGGCAGCGCACCAGGCAGGTCCCGTCGTCGACCCGCAGGCTGACGTGGCCGAGATAGCCCGGCGCGAGCCCGCGGTGGGCGAGGACACGGCAGGCGGTGGCGATCAGAGCCCGCGGGTCGTCGGGCATCAGCCCTTCACCCCGATCCCGCCGTCGGGGTGGCTGACCTCCCCGGTGATCCCCCGCGCACGCTCGCTCGCGAGGTAGACGTAGCTCCAGGCGTGGTCGGCGCCGTCGAGCGCGACCTGCAGCGGTGTGCGCGCGGCGAGCGCGGCGGCGCGGTCCGGGCCGTCCAGGCGCTCCCGGTCGAGCCCGAGGCTGGCCGCGCCCCGCAGGTCGGTGTGCAGCGTCCCGCCGGGGGCGACGGCGTTGACGCGCACCTCGGGCGCGAGCTCATGGGCGAGGCTGGTGACGAGGCCGCGCACCGCGAACTTCGACGACACGTAGAGCACCCCGCCGCGGCCCGGGTGGTGGGCGGACGTCGACGTCGTCAGCACGACCGAGCCCCGGTGCGCACGCAGCTGGGGCAGCGCGGCCTTGACGCCGTGCAGGTGGCTCTTGACGTTGACGGCGAACATCTCGGCGAACGCGTCGTCGATGACGTCGGCGTCGAGGTCGCCGAGACCGCGGTAGAAGTCGAAGATCCCGACGCAGCTGACGAAGAGGTCCAGGCCGCCGAAGGCCTCGACCGTCGCCGCGACCGCGCGATCGTTGTCCTCGCGCGTCGTGGCGTCGCCGGTGACGACGGGGACGCCGACGCCTCGCAGCGCCTCGGCCTTGTCGGCGTCCTTCTCCAGCACCGCGACCCGCGCGCCCTCCGCCCGGAACGCGTCGACCACCGCGCGCCCGATGCCCGACCCGGCGCCGACGACCAGCGCGCGCCGCCCGTCGAGCCAGTCAGTCATCGTCGTCGGTCAGCAACGGCCCGTACGGATTGCCGATCATCGCCGAGAACACGGCGTCGGACTGCCAGGTCAGCGCCTCGAGCTCGAGCGGGCACAGCGACACCCACTGCCCCGAGCGCGGCGACTCGATGAGCAGCCGCGCGCCGTTGCGCGTCGCCACCCGCCGCACGCGGACCTCGGCGAACTCGTTGGCCAGGGTGATGGGCTCCGGGTCGTCCTGTGCCGCGCTCACAGGAAGATCGCCAGGTTCTGGGTCCGCAGCACGGACTCGTCGAGGCTGACCGTGCGCGCGGCGAGCATCCAGTGCCCGACCGAGGCGACGCGGCGGGCGGGGTCGCGACGCAGCCGGTCCTCCCGGCCCGCCGAGATGATCGAGGGCTCGCGGACGTCGCCGCGGCTGCGGAAGAGCAGGACCGCGGACTCGACGATGACCTCGTCGTCGGTGTGGTCGAGGGCGAAGGTCCGCACGTTCGACACGTGGTGACGCAGCCGCGAGGGCGGGTCCTCGGTCCACGCGTGCTCGGTGGCGAAGCGGGCGACGCGCCGGGACAGCGAGTAGTGGTCCTCGTCGAAGTGGGACATGCCCGGCGCGGTGTCGAAGCCGGCGCCGCGGGCCGTCGTGACGCGCACCGGCGCGAGGTAGCGGACGTCGGCGGTGAGCAGCGAGAGCCAGGTGTCGTAGTCCTGGGTGTCGAGCAGCGCCGCCTCGTCGACGAGGAACTGGTGCGCCTCGAGGTGGCGGGCGTCGCCGAAGGGCAGGCAGCGGTTGATCGTGCGCGGCGTGGGGGCGAGCGTGCTCACGTCACACCTCCGAGGTCGACGGGACCCGGCGCGGGCGGCGGGGTCTCGAGGGCGTCGGCCCACGCCCGCAGCATGGCGCGCTGGTTGTACTCGCCGAAGCCGACGTAGGCGACGCCCGGCCCGGAGAAGTGGGCGAGCGGCGGCGAGACCGGCTTGTCGTCGGCGAGCAGGCCCATGCGGTTGTTGAGACGCAGCCGGCGGGCCATCGAGCCGGCCGCCGTCGAGGTGATCGAGACCCAGTTCTCCACGTCGTCCTGCTCGAACATCCCCGTCGACCCGAAGCACATGAGGTACGCCTTGTAGGAGAGCTCCTTGAACCGCTCCGGGGCGTTCCGGTCGACGGCGAACCACGAGAGCACCTCGGTCTCGTCGGCCGACACCGGCTGCCACTGGCGCAGCGAGATGAAGGGCACGACCTCGTCGTCCTCGCCGCCGGTGACCTTGGGCCAGTTGTGCACGAGGGAGAGGTTCGGGAACACCGAGGCCGCCGAGACCATGAAGCCGTCGTCGCCGACCATCCGCAGCTGCGCGTCGCTCCACGTCGCACGCATCCGCGTGATCATCTCGTCGGGGTAGCCGACGTAGCGCAGCCGCTCGTCGAGCGTGCCGGGCGGCAGCTTGTAGGTCGTCCCGCCGCCGGAGCCCGCCCAGTACAGGGCGCCCTCCTTGCGCTTGGAGGCCTTCGGCTCCCGGAACAGGCCGATCTCCACGACGCTCGAGTGCGTGTGCGGGGTGTGGTAGCTGTCGCCGGCGAAGTTCTCCGCGCCGATCTTCCAGTTCGCCTTCACGCGCCAGCGCTGCGGGCCGACGAGCTCGATGCCCTCGGGGCTCTGCTGCGTGTAGAGGTCGAGGTAGAACGCGAAGTCGCCGAGGTACTCGCGCAGTGGCGGCGCGTCCGGGTCGAGGCTGACGAAGACCAGGCCATTGTAGATGCCGAGCGACGGCGCGGGCAGCAGCGTCTGGCCCTTCCGCCGGAAGCCCTCCTCGCCGCCGTAGGCCTCGGTGTGGAACGGGAGCCCGACGAGCCGGCCGTCGTTCTTGTACGACCAGCCGTGGTACGGGCAGCGGAAGTGCGACGCGTTGCCCATCTCCGCGCGGCACACCTGCATCCCGCGGTGCAGGCACATGTTGAACATGGCCCGCACGACGCCGGACTCGTCGCGGCTGACGATGAACGAGTCCTCGACGACCCGGCGCACGACGTAGTCGCCGGGCCGGGGGATCTCCGACTCGTGGGCGACGAACACCCAGGAGCGCCCGAACACCCGCTCGCGTTCCAGAGCGAAGATCTCGTCGTCGTTGTAGATGTGCGCGGGCACCATCCCCCGCCGGACGTCCTCGAGGACCGCCGTCTGGTCACTCATCCCGACCTCTTCTCTGCTCAGCAGAGGGTCTTTCCTCTGAGGAGAGACTGACGGGCGCGGTCGGGCGCCGTCAAGGCGCTCAGAGCAGGAGGGTGTCGATCTCGCGCGCCGCCTCGCGGACGGCCTCGAGCATCGCCGACCACCGCGGCTCGGCGAGCCGCCCGGTCGGGCCCGAGGCGTTGATCGCGTGGCGCGGGGTCCGGGCGCCCGTGAGCGCGACGGCGATCGATCCGACGCCCTCCTCGCTCTCCTCGGCGCTGGTCGCGTAGCCGGCGGCGCGGATCGCGGCGAGCTCCGCCAGCAGCTCGGTGCGGGTGCCGATCGAGTGCGCCGTCATCCGCTCCAGCTCCTCGGACGGGAAGAGGGCGCACACCTCCTCGTCGTCGAGCGTCGCGAGCATGGCCTTGCCGTTCGACGTGCAGTGCGCCGGTACCGAGCGCCCGAGGCGGCCCCCGACCCGCAGCGCCCGGCTGCTCTCGATCGAGTCGATGAAGTGCACCTGGTCGCCCTCGAGCCGGCCCAGGTGCACGGTCTCCTCGAGCTCGACGTTGAGCTTCTCCAGCACCGGCCGCGCGCGGGTGCGGACGTCGAGGCGGCGCAGGATGCCGAGCGCCACGCCGTCGAGCGAGGGGCCGGGCACGTAGCTGCGCGTGGCGGCGTCCTGCCGCACGAACCCGCGGTACTGGAGCATCGCGAGCAGCCGGTGCGCGGTCGAGGTGGCGACCCCGAGGTAGGTGCTGACGTCGGTGAGCCGCAGCCGCGGGCGGTCGCCGAGCAGCAGGAGGACCTTGAGCGCGTTGTCCACCGAGTCGATCGGGTACTGCGGCGTCGGCCCGAACTCGGGCGCCGCGGCGCGGTCCATGCCCCGAGCCTACGGACTCTCTGCTGTGCAGAAGATCCCCCGTGTACGTGAGCGAACTTCCGGGCTATGGCCCGGAAGTTCGCTCACGTGGGGACTCACGACGCCGGGAGGATGAACGCCAGCCACGTGACCACCGGGGCGACGAGGATCAGCGTGAGGCCCCAGGCGAGCAGGGTGCGGAACACCTGGGGTCGCCCCTCCTCCGGCGCGTTCGCCAGCGTCAGCGCGCCCACCGAGGAGAAGGGCGTGGAGTCGACGACCGTCGCCGAGATCGCCAGCGCGACGATCACGCCGCCGGCGGCGATCTGCCCGCTCAGGAGGAACGGCGCCGCGAGCGGGATGAGCACCCCGAGCAGCCCCGCGCTCGAGGCGAAGGCGGACGTCGCCGCCCCGACCAGGCAGAGCAGGAACGCCACCAGCAGCGGCGTGCCCAGCGACGAGATGCCGTGCCCGACGACGTCGATCGTCCCGAAGCGCTGCAGCGCCGCGATGTAGGTGACGACGCCGCAGATCAGCAGCACCACGGTCCACACGATGCGCTTGTCGGCACCCGCGACGCGGTCGGGGAAGACCAGGTGCAGCAGGGCCGCCGCGCCCAGGGCGAGGAAACCGATCTCGGCGCCGAACACGAGCGCGCCGACGGCCACACCGATGATCACGATCAGGGTGATCCATTGGTCGATCCGCAGGGCCTCGCGCAGTGGGGCGTCGGCGACGGTCGCGGTGGCCGTCGTGACCGTCTCGGTGGGCCCGGCCGCCGTCGCCGTGCCGCCACCGCCCTCGGGCGCGGCGGGCGGGGTCGACGGCGCCGGCGCCGTCCCCGGCCCGGCACCGGTCACCGTCGCGCCGTCGACGGCGGGCTCGGCCCGGCCCTCGCGGATCAGGGCGGGGCCGCCGAAGAGCAGGTAGGCGACGGCGCCGAGCACGAGGTTGGCCGCGAGGTTGCCGAAGAACAGCTCGGCCGCCGAGAGGTCGAGGTGGGCGGCGCCCGCGGCCCGGTTCACGATCACCGCGAGGCCGTTGAGCGGCGAGAAGTTCCCGGCCGAGGACCCGTGGATGACCATGAGCGCCGACAGCCTGCGGTCGACGCCGTAGCGCTCGCCGATCCCCATGCACAGCGGCGCGAGCATCGCGACGCCCGCCGGGCCGAGCGCGCCGGCCATCGTCGGGATCGCGGCGAAGACGAAGAGCATCCACGGCACCAGCGCCGGGCGGTCGCCGAGCAGCCCGCAGGCCCGGTCGACCAGCCACTGCAGCGTGCCGTTCACGCTGGCCAGCCCGAAGAGGTAGGTCACGCCGACGAGCAGCACGAACAGGTCGGGCGGGAAGCCCGACAGCACGTCCTTGACGCTCTCGCCGGCCACGAGCGTTCCCACGAGGAACGTGGCGATCAGGGCGAGGACCCCGATGTTGACCGGGCGCAGCGTGCCGATGACGAAGATCAGCACGAGACCGATGATCCCGATGACGTGGATGGACACGGTGATCGCTCCCCGGATTCAGAGCAGAAACCTTCTCTGCGGTGAAGAAGAGTGTCTGGCAGGCTCGACCCGTGTCAACCGTCACAGCGAGCCCCCGCACCGGCGCCGACCTCGTCGTCGCCTGTCTCGCGGCCGAGGGCGTCGACCTCGTCGGCGGCGTCCCCGGCACGACGGTCATGGAGGTCATCGACGCGATCGCGCGGCGCGACGACGTCCGCTACCTGCACACCCGCCACGAGCAGGTCGCCGGGTTCCTCGCCGACGGCGCGTCCCGCGGCGGGCGGCTCGGGGCGGTGCTGGTGTCCCGCGGACCGGGCGCCGCGAACGCGGCCATCGCGGTGCAGAACGCCTACGACGAGTCGGTGCCGATGCTGCTGCTCGTGGGTCAGGTCGCCGACCGGATCGTCGAGCGCCGCGCCTTCGAGGAGGCCGACGTCGTCGCCACCTTCCGGCCGATGACGAAGTGGGCGGTCGAGGTGCGACGGGCCGACCGCATCCCCGAGCTGCTCCAGCGCGCGGTCCGCACCGCGGTCTCGGGACGGCCGGGTCCCGTGGTCGTGTCACTGCCGCTGGACGTCCTGCAGGACGCGGTCGGCGACGACGTCGTCCCGGCGCGGCGGTGGCGCCCCTTCCCGCCGGCGCCGGACCCGTCCGGGCTCGCCGAGGCCGCGGGGGTCCTCGCGGCGGCGGCGCGGCCGGTGGTGATCGTCGGCGGCGGCGCCGTGCACGCCCCGGACGACCTCACCGCGCTCGCCGACCGCGCCGGAGCGCCGCTGGTCACGACCTGGCTGCGGCAGGGCGCCGTCTCCCACGACCACCCGGCCTTCCTGGGCGCCCTCGGCTACGGCGTGCACGACGTCACCTGGCGGGCGGTCCAGGAGGCCGACGTCGTCGTCGCTCTCGGGTGCCGGTTCTCCGAGTTCTCGACGCGGCGCTGGACGCTGCTCCGCCCCGGCACCCGGCTGGTCCACGTCGACGTCGACCCCGTGGAGCTGGGCCGGGTGTACGTGCCGGACGTCGGCCTCGTGGCCGAAGCCGGGACGGCCGCCCGGGCGCTGGCGGCGGCGCTCCCGCCACCCGACGACGCGCGTCTGCGGCGCCGGACCGCGCTGCGGGCGGAGTACGAGAAGGCCTCGGCGCCCGACTCCCCCGTCCTCGACGACGACGAGCCCCGCGGCCTGGTGTCGAGCCGCGCGGCGATCGCGGCGCTCACCCCGCTCGCCGCCCGCGGCGACGTGCTGCTGGTGCAGGACGCGCCGAGCTTCGGGCCGTGGACCCACCGCTACCTGCGGCTCCCCCGGCCCGACCGGTTCGCCGGGTCGGCGGGCGGGGCGATGGGTTGGGGGTTCCCGGCCGCGATGGGCCTCGCGCTCGCCCGCCCGGAGCTGCGCCCGGTGTGCGTCAGCGGCGACGGCAGCTTCTGGATGGTGGCCCAGGACCTCGAGACCTGCGTCCGTGAGGGCCTCGGCGTCGTCACCGTCGTCATGAACAACAACGCCTACGGCAACACCCGCGACCGCCAGCGCCTGGCCCACGACGGCCGCTATCTCGGGGTGTTCTACGGCAACGCCGACCTCGCCGCGTTCGCGCGCTCGCTCGGGGCGTTCGGGGTGCGGGTCGAGCGCGACGAGGACCTCGCACCCGCCCTGGACGCGGCGCTCGCGCAGGACGGGCCGGCCGTCGTCGACGTCGTCCAGCACCCGATGTACGGCCTGCCCCCGGGCCTCGAGCCCCCGGCCGCGCGATGAGGCGGCGCACCGCGGAGCGGACCGTCGGAGGTCGCTCTCGCGAGATGTCAGGAGCCCCGAACACAGCATGATCGCTCCAGGTGCTCCCCTGACCCGATGTCATCGGGTCAGAGGAGCACCCAGAGCGATCTTCCTTCGGCGTGGCCCGCCAGCACGGTCCGCGGCCCGCCGGTCGTCGCCGACTACGTCCTCGGTGGGTGCGCGGCGAGGAACACGTCGACGGCGTGGTCCGCACGCCGCGCCGCCGCGGCGTCGTCGAGGGCCGGCGCGTCGGGGTGGAACATGCCCTCGTCGAGCACCCGACCGACGAGCAGGAACGCGAGATCGTCGGCGGCCGCCGCGGGATCACCCACCGGCAGCAGGCCCCGCCGGTCGAGCTCCGCGAGGTGCCCCGCGAGCGCCGCCAGCACCCGCGACGGCGTCCGCGCGTAGTACGTCGCCGCGAGCTCCGGGAACCGCGCGGCCTCGCTGATCACCAGCCGCCGCAGCGCCAGCACCTGCGGGTGCCCGACGGCGGCCAGGTAGCGCCGCGCGATCGCCCGCACGGCCTGCTCGAGGTTCCCGGCCGCCGAGACCGCGGCGAACGCCGCGTCCAGCTCCTCGACGAACGCCTCGGCGGTGGCGGACACCCCGAGCACGATCTCGGTGAAGAGCGTCTGCTTGTCGGCGAACTGGTTGTAGACGGTCTGCTTGGAGACGGCCGCCGCCGCGGCGATCTGCTCGGTGCTCGTCGCCTGGTAGCCCTGGCGCAGGAACAGGGCGGTCGCGGCCTGCACGATCGCCGCCCGCTTGGGCACCCGCGCCGGACCGGCCGGTGGGCCCGGGGCGACCCGGACGAGCAGCCCCTCGGCATCGGTCACGGCCACCTCCCGGTCGATACTGGACCGGACAGTACCGAGAGCAGTACCGTTCGGTCCATGAGTACCGGGCAGTCCACTCCCGCCACCGGACCGTCCGGGAGCCCGCTCGTCGGCCGCGGCGACGCCGACCGCACCGCGGCGATCACCCGCTCGCTGCTCGGCTACGGGCTGCTCGCCGGCCCCTTCTACGTCGTCATCGGGCTGGTCCAGGCCTTCACCCGCGACGGCTTCGACCTCACCCGCCACGACCTGAGCCTCCTGGCGAACGGGTCCCTCGGCTGGATCCAGATCGCGAACCTCGTGCTGACCGGCCTCATGGTGATCGCCGCCGCGGTGGGCATGCGCCGGGCGATGCGGGTCCTGCGTGACGGCCGCGGCAGCGTCTGGGGTCCCCGCCTGGTCGCGGGCTTCGGCGTCGGCATGGTGGGCGCGGGCGCGTTCGTCGCCGACCCGATGAACGGCTTCCCGCCGGGCACCCCCGACGGCCCGGCGACGACGGTCACCGCGAGCGGGATCGGACACCTCGTGTTCGGGGGCCTCGGCTTCCTGGCCCTGATCGTGGCGTGCTTCGTGATCGCCCGCGGCTACGCCGAGCGGGGCCGCACCGCCATGGCCTGGTTCTCCCGCGTCACCGGCGTGCTGTTCCTCGTCGCCTTCGCCGGACTCGCGAGCGGCAGCGCCACCCCGACGGTGGTGCTCGGCTTCTGGGTCGCGCTGATCGTCGCGTGGACGTGGCTCGCGCTCGTCTCGCTCGACCTCTACCGGCGCACCCCGCTGCTGACGCCGGCGGTCTGACCCGCCCGTCTCCACCCACGGTCGGAGACGGGATCTCCGCCCGTGCTCCGACGCGGCGGGCGCCGGTGCGGGAGCATCGTTCCCGCCATGACCACGGTCGACGCGATCCACGCCCACCCCGCCCTCCCCCGCCCGGCCCGCACGACCGCCGAGATCGTCTACGACGTCGGCACCGTCCTCGCCCTGGCGGTCGGCGGGCTCGTCGTCCCGCTCGTCGGGTGGGTCGTCGGCGTGGCGCTGCTGTGGAACGGGCCCCGCTGGAACCTCGCGTGGCGCTGGCTCGGCACGCTCGCCTGGCCGCTCTCCGTGGCGCTCACGCTCGGGATCGCGATGCCGCTGCACGGCGAGGGAACGCTGTGGATCGGTGCGGCCGTCGGCGTCGTCGCCCTGGTCGCCTCGCACGTCGCCCTGGCGGTCGCGGCGGCCGGGGACCGCCGATGACGTCCGGCGAGCCCCGCACCCTCCTCGACCGGTTCCTCGACTCCACCCGCGCCCGGCCGATCGCGACCGACACGGCGCTGGCGGTGCTGGTCGCACTGCTGGGGGTGCTGGAGGCCCGCAGCACCCACAACGTCCGCGCCCTGCAGGACGAGAGCACCGTCGCCGTCCTCGTGACCTGCGTGCCCATCGTCCTGCGCCGCCGCTACCCGCTGCCGGCGGCGATCGTCACCGCGGTCCTCGCCGCGGCGTCCGTCCTGATCGTCAACGGCGTCGGCATCGAGCTCCCGGCCCTGGTCATGGCCTACTCGGTCATCGTCCACGGGCCCCGTTGGATCGGGCCGGTCGCCGCCGCGGTGCTGGCGCTGGGCGCGATGCTGCCGTTCTTCAGCGCCGTCGTGCTCGGCGGCGGCGAGGTTCCCGGGGGCGCGCTGCTCGCCGGTGTCGTGATCGCCGCGCTCGTCGCCCTGTGCACCTGGCTCGCCGGGGCCCTGCGCCGGGCCCAGCGCCGCGCGGGCGAGCAGACACGCGAGCGTGCCCGGCTGCTCGAGGAGGGCCGCCGCCGGGAGGTCCGCCTCGAGCTCCTCGCCGAGCGGGCGCGGATCTCGCGGGAGGTGCACGACATCGTCGGGCACTCCCTGTCCGGGATCATCGCCCAGGCCGACGGCGGCCGCTTCGCCGGCGAGCGCGATCCCCGACAGGCCCTCCCGGTCCTGGAGGGCATCGCGGCCAGCGGGCGCGAGGCCCTCGGCGACATCCGCGGGCTGCTCGGCACCCTCCGCGACACCCCGGACGAGGGCGCCGACGGACCCGCGCCCGGCGTCGACGACGTGGCGGCGCTGGTCGAACAGGTCCGGGCAGGCGGGCTCCCGGTCGCGGTGACCGTCACCGGCACGCCCCGCCCCCTGCCCGGTGGCGCGGGCGTCACCGTCTACCGCGCCGTCCAGGAGGCCCTGACCAACGTGATCAAGCACGCCGGGCCCGGCACGACCACCCGGGTGGCGCTGGCGTGGGGCGACGACGAGCTGCGCCTCGAGGTCGACGACGACGGCCCGTCCCGTCCCGCCCGGGTCCGCCCGCCCGAGGGCGGCTTCGGCCTCGTCGGGATGCGCGAGCGCGCGGCGCTGCAGGGCGGCCGGGCCGCGGCGGGACCCCGACCGGACGGCGGCTTCGCCGTCCGTGTCGATCTTCCCTACGCTCCGGCGGCATGACCGGCGACCCCACCCGGCTGCTCGTGGTCGACGACCAGCAGATGGTCCGCGCCGGCTTCGCCATGGTGCTCGACACCCCCGACGACCTCACCGTCGTCGCCCAGGCCGGCAGCGGCGAGGACGCCTTGGCGGCGCTCGCCACCACGCCGGTCGACGTGATGCTCGTGGACGTGCGGATGCCGGGCCTCGACGGCATCGAGACCACCCGGCGGGCGATCACCACCCACCCCGACCTGCGGGTCCTGGTGCTCACCACCTTCGACCTCGACGAGTCGGTCCGCGGCGCGATCGCCGCCGGGGCCAGCGGGTTCCTGCTCAAGGACGTCGGGCCCGAGGCACTGGTCGACGCCGTGCGCACCGTGCGCCGTGGCGACGCCGTCATCGACCCCGTCTCCACACGACGGCTGCTGCGGCAGGCCGCGCCGCTGCTCGGCACGGCCCCCGCCGGGGCCGGGATCGACGCCCTCACGCCGCGCGAGCGCGAGGTCCTCGAGCTCATGGGGCGCGGCTACACCAACGCCGAGATCGCCGCCGAGCACGTGGTCTCCGAGGCGACCGTGAAGACCCACGTCGGGCACGTCCTCGCCAAGACCGGCTCCCGCGATCGCGTCCAGGCCGTCGCCCTCGCCTTCCGCACCGGCCTCGTCAGCTGAGGTCGGTGTCCCGCTCCGCCGGACACGGGCCTGGACCGGCCCGCCCGGGCTGGGATCGTCTCGTCCCGGACGGGGGGCGTCCGACCGGAAGGTGGAGCCCGCCGTGCCCGACTACTCGATCCGCCCCCTGTGCTTCTCGCACGTCGACCTGCCGCGCGAGTTCTTCGGCGGGGTCCCGATCCACAGCGGCGAGGGGGTGTCCGCCTCGCCGATGATCTACGTCCTCGTCTCCGGGCAGGACGACGACGGCACGGTCCACCACTACCTCGTCGACGCGGGCTTCCACGCCGACAAGTGGATCCACCGGTTCGGCTTCTACGACTGGGAGCCGCCCGAGACCGTCCTGGCCAAGGTCGGGGTGGCGCCGGAGCAGATCGAGAAGGTCTTCCTGACCCACATGCACTTCGACCACGCCAACAACGTCGGCGCGTTCGTCAACGCCGAGGTCTACGTGCAGTGGGACGAGTACCAGGGCTGGCTGAAGGCCCTCGCCCTCCCCGACCTCTACACCCCGCTGGGCGAGGAGAGCTGGATCACCTCGTCGTTCGACCGCGACGACGCCCGGGTCTTCGGCGAGCTCGCCCGCGACCACCGGCTGCTCTTCGTCGGCGACGGCGACGAGCTCGCGCCCGGCATCCGCGGCCACCTCTCGAAGGACGGGCACACCTTCGGCACCCAGTGGGTCTCGGTCGACACCTCCGGCGGGCACTACGTCGTCGCCGGCGACGCCGTCATGTGGTACTCGAACGTCGAGGAGATGTGGCCGAGCGGCTACACCAACGGCAACACGTACTCGATGCTCATGACCTACGGCGCGATCCACCAGTACCTCGGCGGGGACATCGACCGGATCGTGCCGGGCCACGACACCCTCGTGTTCGACCGGCACCCCAGCTGGAAGGTCGGCCCCAACGAGGTCGCCGAGGTGCACGTCGCCGAGTGGGACACGTCGCGGCGTCCGTGACCTAGCGACGCGGGTCGCGGAACGTCAGCGCCTCCGGCGTCGCCGACACCACCTCCAGCGCCCGGCGGCCGCCGCCCGCCGCCGTCGTGTCGACGACGAGCCGGTCCCCGTCCTCCAGCGCCCACCGGCCCGGGACGCTGCCCGGCCGGTCGTCGGCGCCCGGGCCGAGGTCGGCGGCCGAGCCGTCGGGCCGGAGGTCGAACCCCGCCCGCCCGCGAGAGGGCGGGAAGGCACCGTCCGCCGGCCGGTAGACCATGACCTGCCCGGTGTCCTCCTCGTGCGCGTGCAGCCACCGGCCGACGAGACGGTCGGGCGTGATCGGCGCGCTCATGCAGGAGAGGGTGCCGCCGCGTCCCGGAAGCTGCTGCGCGGGCCGGCGAGGGTGGCGTTCATCCGCTCGGACTGTCCCGCGGTGAACATGAACATCGCCACGTCGTCGGTGTAGTCCATGTAGTTCATGAACATGTCGCCGTTCGGGCCGTTGCCGCACGAGACGTGCGGGAAGGAGGGCGTCCCGTAGTTGGGCAGCTGCGCCTTCGGGGTGTCGGCGACGAAATCGGTGCCGCTGCAGTTGTTCTCGTCGCCCCAGATGTGCCGCAGATTGAGCCAGTGTCCGATCTCGTGGGTCGCGGTGCGGCCCCGGTCGTATTCCGGCGTCAGCGACCCGATCGTCCCGAACGCCGTGTAGAGGATGACGACGCCGTCGGTCTCGGCCGGCATTCCCGGGAACTGCGCGTAGCCGAGCAGTCCGCCGGCGAGATTGCACACCCACAGATTCAGGTAGCGGTCGCTGGGCCACGCCGTGCTGCCGCCGGTCTCGTCGAACTTCACGGGGTTGTCCACGTCGCGGAACGAGGTGCGGTCGGTGTGCACGCGGACGATGCCGTCCGTCGCCGCTCCCGACGGGTCCTTCGTCGCGAGCTCGAACTCGATCCTCGTGTCGGCGGCGAGGTCGGCCCAGACGTCGGGCACGAGCTTCGCGTCGGGGTTCTTCCGGCGGTAGTCCAGGTTCAGCGACTCGATCTGGCTCGCGACCTGCTTGTCGGAGATGTCCTGCTCGTCGGTGGCCGCCACGACGTGGACCACGACGGGGATCGTGACGACCTCCTGGGCGACGCGGGCCGCCCGGCCGCTCTCGATCGCCCGTCCGATCTCGGTGTAGACCTCCGCTCGGCGCTCACGGAGCTCCGGATTCTGCTCGAGGAGCATCTGGTGCATGCTCACGGTCGAGCACATGTTGCGGCGGGGTCGGTTGGTCGGTGTGGTCATGACCGGGTCCTGTCTGCGTGAGGAAGACGAGCGGTACGGACCGGCGCCCGCGGAGACGCCGGGTGAGGCCGAGGGCTCGGCGCGGGAACCGGAGGCACCAGTGCGGCGGCTCCGGGCGCTCGAGGCGCTCGGCGGCGATCCAGCAGGTGGCCGCCGCCATCGCGGCGACCTGCCCCTGCGGCGCCAGCATCGGCAGGAGCATGACGGCCCAGCACGCACCGACGCACCAGAGCGCGTGGCCGGTGCCGAAGGCCAGGACGTCCCGGTCGGCCGCCGGGCCGAAGGCGGCGAGCCGGGGGTGGTGGTGCAGGCGGGTCAGGCAGCGCCCCTTGGCCGGCGAGCACTGCCAGACCGCGGCGGCGAGCAGCACGGTGGTCACACCGGCTGCCGTGGTCACGAGCTGCGCCGCCGCCATGAGCGCGGCGCCCGCCGCGATCCACACCACGCCCCAGCCGAGCAGGAAGACCGCCACGGCCCGGGACCGGCGCCGGGCCAGGCTGCGGTCGAGGACGTGGCGCAGCGGCCGGACGAGCAGCGGCAGCATCATGGCGCCGACCATCAGCACGGCGCCGGAGAGCAGGGCGGAGAGCCCCACCCCGGTGGTCGGCGCCATCGGCATCGCCATGTCCGTCCCGTCGTGGGACGGCGCGGGATACCCGCCGTGACCCCCGCCGACGGCGACGACCAGCAGCAGCCACGCGGCCCCGCTGACGACGAGGAGCGGGACCCGGACCCGGAGGCGTCCCCGGGCGGCCGGGGTCATCGGCCCTGGCGGTAGAGGCCGACGCGGCCGATGGTGATGTCGGCGTCCTCGGGCACCGGGGTGACCGGCACGATCCGCACCTCGAGGTCGTCGACGTCGAACGCGTCGTCGAGGTGCAGCGCGTCCACGATCCTCGTGATCTCGAGGACGATGTCGAGCCCGCTCCCCGCGTGCTCGCCGGCGGGATCGCTCGCGGCGCTCACCCCGAACAGCGACACCCCGCCGGCCAGGCGGTCGTGACGCTCGGTGTGGTCGTCGTCGGCGCGCAGGCCGACGAAGACGCGCAGCAGTGTCGCGTCGCTGACCCCGCGGACGTTCTCGAGGTCCAGGAACACGCGGTCCGGCGCGGCGTCCCGCGCGGCACGCTCGAGGCTGCGGGAGACCTTGCGGCGCGCCGACGAGTCGAGGCGGACCGACGTGCGCGCCTCGTCGCCGACGACCCGCACCGCCTCCCGGTTCGCGCCGATCAGCTCCACGTCCCCGCCCGCCACGGCCTCTCCTCCCCCGGCGGCCGCCGCCGTCGGCCCGTCGGCACCCAGCCGCTCCAGTCGCACCACCGGGCTCGGCGGGGGCGCCTCACCCGGGGTGAGGTCGTCGTACTCGTAGCCCAGGGGCTTGAGCTCGCGCATGTCGGCGGGCGTGTACGTGAGGGTCTTCCCGGCCGGCAGGGGGAGCACGAACGCCCGCTCGCCGGTGACCGTCGGCCCCCCAAGCCATCGCGCGTTCGACGGGTCGAGGTGCGAGACCGTGGTGTCCCGCAGCCAGGACTCCCAGAGACGGTCGATGTTGGCGTGGTGCAGCCAGAAGATCGGGTCGAGCCCCGCGGTGTCCGGGCGGCTCATCACACCCTGGTCGGTCTGGGACCGCGCGCCGCCGACCATGCCGTGCACGCTGTCGTGCGGCTCGGACTCGATCCGCCCGTGGGTCGGGCCGCCGTGCAGGAACCCCGTGTCGATCCCGCCGAACCCCGTGCTCCCGCCGCCCCCGACGCTCGTGAAGACGGGCTCGCCGAGCGCGTCCAGGTTCGTGAAGTCCGTCAGGACACGGACGTCACCGTCGCCGGAGGGCCCGTAGCGCTGCCGCACGAACAGCGGGTTGTCGCCCGTGCCGTCCGGCCAGTCCGGCGAGCCGAACGCCGGCGGCAGGACGTCCTGGCCCGCCCTGAAGTAGTTCCAGTACGGCAGCGCCCAGTCCTCCGGGCCGCCCAGCCCGACGACGGCGTCGCGGACCACGGCCTCGAACGCGAGCAGATAGCCGCGGTGCCACGGCAGGAAGTACCAGCTGCCGTGCTGGCACTGCTGCCAGAACTCCTGCTGCACCGACGCGTCCGGAATGGCGTCCGAGGAGCTCAGCGCTCCGAGGCGTCGCCATTGCGTCCCGGTGATGCCGTGGATCGCGGCGTAGAAACGCCAGCCGGTCGGCTCGTCGAGAGGCCGGGCTTTCATCGCCCGGACGCCGCGTGCGTACCAGAGAATCGGATCGGCCCACTCGTCACCGAGTTCGTGCACGTTCCGGCGTGTCGTCGTCGCCATGGTTCCCCCCACTCGGACGTGATCTGAGCCACAGAGTGCACCCGCAGTGAGATCGAACCAATGGCGAGAGCGATTCCTTCACCTCGATAGAGCAGCGAAATACGCACACCTACGACGAATCACTTACTCCCGGTCAGCTGCCCGCCGTTCACCCGCACGCCATCCGACCCGGCGACGATGCGCCGATGACCCGCGACACCGACGGCCCCGACGATGTGATCGACCTCGACGGGGTGTCCGTGGAGGACCACGGCGACGACGACCCGCAGCTGCTGGGCGCCGACGGCCTCCCGGTGGACACGTGGCGGCAGGGCTACCCGTACACCGAGCGCCTCTCGCGCGTGGACTACGAGGAGCAGAAGCGCCTGCTCCAGATCGAGCTGCTGAAGTTCCAGAGCTGGGTCAAGGAGTCCGGCAACAAGGTCGTCGTGCTGTTCGAGGGCCGCGACGCGGCGGGCAAGGGCGGCACGATCAAGCGGTTCATGGAGCACCTCAACCCGCGCGGGGCGCGGGTGGTCGCCCTCGAGAAGCCCACCGAGCGCGAGCGCACCCAGTGGTACTTCCAGCGCTACATGGAGCACCTGCCCGCGGCCGGTGAGATCGTCCTGTTCGACCGGAGCTGGTACAACCGCGCCGGCGTCGAGCGCGTCATGGGCTACACCGAGGCGCGCGACTACATGGAGTTCATGCGGGCGGCGCCGGACCTCGAGCGGATGCTCGTGCGCAGCGGCATCAGCCTCGTCAAGTTCTGGTTCTCGGTGTCGCGCGACGAGCAGCGCACCCGCTTCCTCATCCGCCAGGTCGACCCGGTGCGGCGCTGGAAGCTCAGCCCGACCGACCTCGCGTCCCTGGGCCGGTGGGACGAGTACACCGCGGCGAAGGAGGCGATGTTCTTCTACACCGACACCGCCGACGCGCCGTGGACGGTGGTCAAGAGCAACGACAAGAAGCGCGCCCGCCTCGAGGCCATGCGCTCGGTGCTCTCCCGGTTCGACTACCCCGAGAAGGACCACGACGTCGTCGGCACCCCCGATCCGCACGTCGTCGGGCCCGCGGCCTCGCTGTTCGAGCACGGGGAGAACGCCGACGCGCCCCCGCCCCCGGCGATGCGCCCGCCGCGGGCGTCGGGCTGACGCGCCGGCCCGCCTACGATCGGGGGAGCCGGCGCGAGCGAGGGAGGCGGCAGGGTGACCGCGCGATCCGACGACGGTGACGTCCCGACCGGCGCTCCCTGGGCGGAGCCGGAACGGGCGCTGGAGGCGGGGATCGACTTCGACCGCGCCAACGCCGCCCGCATCTACGACTACCTGCTCGGCGGGGCGTGCAACTTCGCGGTCGACCGCGAGCAGGCCGCGAAGATCCTCACCCAGAACCCGGACATGGGCTACGTGTGCCGCGCCAACCGCGACTTCCTGCGCCGGGCCGTCGAGTGGTGCCTCGCGCAGGGCATCACGCAGTTCCTCGACCTGGGCTCCGGGGTGCCGACGGTCGGGAACATCCACGAGGTCGCCCTGTCCCACGGCGCCGACGCCCGGGTCGCCTACGTCGACTTCGAGCCCGTCGCCGTCGCCCACGCGCGCGAGATGATCGAGGGCTTCGAGCACGTCAGCGTCACCCGTGCCGACATGCGCGACCCGGAGGCCGTGCTGGACGCGCCCGGGATCCGCGACCTGATCGACACGAGCCGCCCGGCGGCCCTGCTCACGGTCGCGGTGCTGCACTTCGTCCCGGATCCCGAGCTGCCGTCGATCCTCGCCCGCTACCGCGAGGCGCTGGCCCCCGGCAGCGTCCACGTCATGACCCACGGCAGCGCCGACCACGACGACCCCGAGCTGGCAGCGAGCACGCGGGCCATCCAGGACGGCTACCGCGGCAGCGCGACCGAGGTCGTGCTGCGCAGCCGCCCGCAGATCCACGAGCTCCTGGGCGGCCACGACCTCGTCCCGCCCGGCATGGTCGACATCGTCGACTGGCCCACGCCGGCCCCCGGCGCCCGGCCGACCGGCGGCTACGCCGCGATCGCCACGCTGCCCTGAGCCGCGCTGCCCTGAGCCACGCTGCCTGAGCCGCGGCGCCGGGATCGTCCGGCCACGGATGTACGGGTCCGGCCCGCGGGCCCGGCGGTACGTTCCGGGTCGGGTTGCTCGACCAGGGGGGTCGCCGTGGACACCGAACCGTCGCTGCAGGACATGATCGAGCGGACCGCGGCCGAGTCCGCACGCTTCGTCTCCGGCGACCCGGACGGGATGGTCGCGCTGCTGTCGCCCGCCGACGACGTGTCGATCTTCGGTGGCTTCGGGGCCGGGGTGGTCGGACACGACGAGATGGTGCGCCGGCTCGGGTGGGCCGCGGCGCGGTTCGCCGGGGGTGACATCACCTACGAGCTGATGACCTCGGGATCCAGCGGCGACCTCGGGTACGCGGTCGGCATCGAGCGCGGGCACGTCACGCTCGCCGGCCACGACGAGCCCGAGGAGCTCGCGCTGCGCGTCACCCACGTCTTCCGGCGTGAGCAGGGCGTCTGGCGGATCGTGCACCGGCACGCGGACCCGGTCGTGGCGGTGACCCCGCCCGAGGGCGTGCTCGCGGACTCCTAGACCACAGGCGTTCCCGTCGTGGTGGAGATCAGGAGCGCACAGCGCACTCGTGATCACCGCGGAACGCGGCTCAGCAGCCCTCGGCCAGCGCGGCCAGCCGGTCCAGGGACGCCTGCAGCTTCTCGGGCGTCGTGGCCCGGGCCCGCGCGAACCGGCCCTCGTCGGTGAGGTGCGTCCAGTCGTAGGTGTGCGTCACCGCGGTGCGGCCCGGCCCGAGGGGCTCGAGCTCCCAGCGCCAGAGGTGCCCGGGCGGCGGCGACCCGGCCTCCGACGGGCGCCACGCGAGCAGCCGACCCTCGGCGAACTCCACGACGTGGTTCTCGCGCAGCCCGCCGTTGGTCAGCAGCATCGTGAACGTGTCGCCGACGGCGCCGACCCGCTGGCCCGGCGCGGCCTCGGCCAGGTTCTCGTTGCCGTCCCACAGGGGCTGGCGGGCCGGGTCGGCGATCAGCTCGAAGATCGCGTCCGGGGCGGCGTCGACCTCCCGGCGTGCCGTGACGACCTTCTCGCTCATGGGTTCCTCCTCGGTCGGCGAGTTGCCACGATCGCAGGGTGAGCGACGTCGACGTCTTCGACCCGGCGGTGTTCGCGCGCGGCGTCCCGCACGAGGCGCTGCGGCGGCTGCGCGACGAGGAGCCGGTGGCGTGGCAGGACGAGCACGCGGTCGGTGAGTGGCCGGCGGGGCCCGGGTTCTGGGCCGTCACCCGCTACGACGACGTCCGCTCCGTGCTGCGCACGCCCGAGGTGTTCAGCTCCTCGCTGGGCGCGACGCAGATCCGCGACCCCGAGCCCGGCGACCTCCCGTTCATCCGGCGGATGATCCTCAACATGGACCCGCCCGAGCACGGGCGGCTCCGGAAGCTGGTCACCGCGGCGTTCACCCGCCGCCGGCTCGAGCGCTTCGCCGACGACGTCGCGGCCCGCGCGCGCCGCCTGATCGACGAGGTGGCGGGCGACGGCCGCTGCGACCTGCCGTCCCAGGTCACCGACGACTTCCCGCTGACCAACCTCGCCGAGCTCATGGGCGTCCCGGAGTCCGATCGCGGCCTGCTGCTCGCCTGGACCAACCGCGTGATCGGCTACCAGGACCCCGAGCACGCCGACGTCGTCCGCGACGAGCACGGCAAGCCCGTGAACCCGCGGTCGCCGGCGATGCTCGCCGAGATGTTCGCGTACGCGGGCGAGCTCGCCGACCACAAGCGCCGCCACCCGGCCGACGACGTCATGACCGCCCTGGTCGAGGCCCGGGTCGACGGGGAATCCCTCGACGACACCGAGCTGCAGATGTTCTTCTTCCTGCTCACGATCGCGGGCAACGACACGGTGCGCTCGGCGCTGCCGGGCGGGGTGCTGGCGCTGGTGCAGCACCCCGAGCAGTACCGCCGTGTCCGGACGGAGCCGGAGCTCCTCCCGACCGCGATCGAGGAGATGCTGCGCTGGCACCCGCCGGTGCTCACCTTCCGCCGCACCGCCGCGCGGGACACCACCCTCGGCGGGGCCGAGATCGCCGCCGGCGACAAGGTCGTCGTCTACTACGTCTCGGCCCACTACGACGAGCGGCACTTCGCGGACCCGTTCCGCTTCGACGTCACCCGCGACCCGTGCGACCACCTCGCGTTCGGGCAGGGTCCGCACCTCTGCCTCGGCGCCCACTTCGCCCGCCTGCAGCTGCGGGCGTTCTTCACGGCGTTCGTCGGGGCGCTCCCGGAGGTGGGCCTCGACGGGGAGCCCCGCCGGCTCACCTCGAACTTCATCCACGGCGTCACGCGCCTACCCCTGCGCTGGTGAGGAGACGGACATGCCCTTCTACCGACGGGTCGGGGACGTCCCGGAGAAACGGCACACCCAGCACCGTGCCCCCTCGGGCGCCCTCTACGCCGAGGAGCTCATGGGCGAGGACGGCTTCAGCTCCGACTCGTCGCTGCTCTACCACGTCGCGATCCCCTCGGCGGTGGTCGACGCGACGCCGTGGACACCGGGCGACCTGACCACCTCGATGAACCAGCCGCTGCTCCCGCGCCACCTCGCCCTGCACGAGCTGTTCCCGGGCCAGGAGTGGAAGTCCGCGGACCCCGTGACGAGCCGGCGCCTCGTGCTCGGCAACGCCGACGTCCGCATCTCCTACGTCGTCGCGGGCGAGACCTCGCCGCTCTACCGCAACGCCGTCGGCGACGAGTGCGTCTACGTCGAGGCCGGCGAGGGCCGGGTCGAGACGGTGTTCGGCACGCTGGCGGTGACCGCCGGCGACTACGTCGTGCTCCCCCGCTCGACGACGCACCGCTGGCTGCCGTCGGGCGACGCGCCCCTGCGCTGCTACGTGATCGAGGCGAACTCGCACGTCCGGCCGCCGGCGCGGTACCTCTCGCGGTACGGGCAGTTCCTCGAGCACGCTCCGTACTGCGAGCGCGACCTGCACGGACCCGACGACCCGGTGGTGGTCGAGGAGGCCGACGTCGAGGTCCTGGTCAAGCACCGCGACGCGCGGGGCGGGATCGCCGGCACCCGCTACGTCGTGCCCACGCACCCGTTCGACGTCGTCGGGTGGGACGGTTGCCTGTACCCGTACACGTTCAACGTCGCCGACTTCGAGCCGATCACCGGGCGGGTGCACCAGCCCCCGCCCGTGCACCAGGTGTTCGAGGCCGCGAACCTCGTGATCTGCAACTTCGTGCCACGCAAGGTCGACTACCACCCGCTCGCGGTGCCGGTGCCCTACTACCACGCGAACGTCGACTCCGACGAGGTCATGTTCTACTGCGGCGGCGACTACGAGGCCCGCAAGGGCTCGGGCATCGGGCTCGGCTCGGTCAGCCTGCACCCGGGCGGGCACTCCCACGGCCCGCAGCCGGGAGCCACCGAGCGGGCGCTCGGCGCGGAGCGTTTCGACGAGCTCGCGGTCATGGTCGACACCTTCCGCCCGCTCGAGCTGGGCGAGGGCGGGCTCGCCGCCGACGACGGGCGCTACGCGTGGACGTGGGCGGGCCGGGGACCCGACGGACCGCTCGGACCGCCCTGATCGTCCGGTCGCTCCTGCGGTGACGGCGGTCACGTCGGCCTTGAGCATGCCGCCACGGCACACCTTTCGCTGGTCGCAGCTCACCTGCCGACCACGAAGGAGCCGGAACCGATGGGACACGACCTCTGCCAGGACGCTCGCCGGACCGCCTGCCCCTCCCCCGACGGTGCCGACGTCACCCGGCCCGTGGCGGTCCCGGCTGCGCCGATCGACCAGATCGCCGCCACCGAGCGGATACCGGCGCCCCGGCCGACCGTGCTCGACCAGCTCGGCGGGAAGTGGGGCTTCTTCTGGTCGAACGTGCCGGTCGCAGCGTTCGCCGTGGCCAACGCGGTCGCCGGCCTGACGCTCGCGATCGCGGTCTCCGTCGGCGCGGCGGTGCTCATCACGGTCATCCGGCTGCTGCGTGGCGAGGCCTTCTCGACCGCGATCGGCGGGGTGCTCGCCGTCGCCGTCGCCAGCGGCATCGCCGCGTGGGTCGGGTCGGCATCGGGCTTCTTCCTCGTGGGCATCTGGGCGGCACTGGCCGGGACGGTCGTCACCCTCGGCTCGGTGCTGATCCGGCGCCCGATCACCGGCGTGGTCTGGAACCTCGTCCACGGCCGGCGGCACGCGTGGCGCGACGACCGCCCGACCCGGCGCGCCCACGACGTCGCTACCCTCGCCGCGGCCGCGGTGTTCGCCGCCCGCTTCGTCGTGACCCAGTGGCTCTACCTCGCCGACGCCACCGGCTGGCTGGCGGTCGCCAAGATCGCCATGGGCCTGCCGCTGACCGTGCTCGCCGGCCTCGTCGTCTTCTGGGCGTTCCGCCGCAGCACGCAGCGGCTCGTCACCGGGACCGGGCGATGACGGCCCCGCCCGCCCACCCGGGCGGTGCTCGCCGGCCCCGCTGAACCACCGGGGCACGGAGGCCGTGATCAGGGATGTGCCGCTCCGTGTGCTCCACCTGGTCGCCGGGATCGCGGTGGTCCTGGCCGTGGTCGCGCACCTCGGCACCGGGGCGGTGCTCGCGGGCGTCGACGCGGTGTCACCCGGCGCGGTCGTCGCCGCCCTCGGGGTCGGACTGGTGACGACCGCGGCGTCGGCGGCGCGGTGGTGCGTGGTCGCCCGCGGGCTGGGTCTGCCGATCCGCTTCGGCGCCGCGCTGGGCGACTGCTATCGCGCCCAGTTCCTCAACGCGGTCCTGCCGGGCGGGGCGCTCGGCGACGTGCACCGCGCCGTCGACCACGGCCGGCGCGTGGGTGACGGGGGCGGCGCGGCCCGGGCCGTGGTCCTCGAGCGGACGGCCGGGCAGGTGGTCGTCGTCGTGGTCGGCTCGGCCGTCGTGCTCGCGAGGCCGGGGCCGGTCCGGGACGTGCTGACCGGGACGGCGGGCGACGTCCTCGCCGACATCGGGCGATCGGCGCCGGCGGCCGTCGCCGTCGCGGCGGTCGGTGTCGCCCTGCTCGGCCTCGCCGGCGTCCCCCGCCTGCGGCGCGGCCTGCTCGCCCTCGCCGCCGGCCCGCGGGCCGGGACGAGGCAGGGCCTCGGCACCCTGCGGACCGGGCCGGCCGTCGCCGGCCTGTCCCTCGTCGCCATGACGGGCCACGTCGGGCTGCTGGCGGTCGCGGCGTCCGCGGTCGGGGTGCGGGCGGCGCCCGGGGAGCTGGTGCCGCTGCTGGTGCTGTCGCTCCTCGCGGCGGGGCTGCCCCTGAACCTCGCCGGGTGGGGCCCCCGCGAGGCCACCGCCGCCGTGGCGTTCGGCGCCGCCGGGCTCGGCGCGGGGACCGGGCTCGCGGTGTCGGTCGCCTTCGGGGTGCTGACGCTGGTCTCGACGCTTCCCGGGCTCGCGGTGCTCGTGCTGCGCCGGGCTCAGTCGCCGTCGCCGCGGAACAGCGCGAGCAAAGCCTCCGTCATGACCTGGAGGCGCTCGTCGTCGAGCTGGGCGCGGAGGTCGTCGTCGACGCCCGCGACGACCTCGCGCCCGGCCTCGCGCAGCCGGTGGCCCTCCGCGGTGACGTGCAGCGCCGCCGTCCGTCCGCGGCCCGGGTCGGTGTCGCGGGCGACGGCACCGCGCTGCTCCAGGGCGGTGAGCGTCGACTGCATGCTCTGCGGCGTGACGCCGGCCCGGCGGGCGAGCTCGCTGTAGGAGACCCCCGGGTGCGCGGCGAGGTGCCCGAGGGCCGAGAAATGGCGCATCGCGATGCCCTCCGCGGCGAGGCCGTCCTCGACCCGCTCGCGGATGTGGCGGCCGAGGTTCATCAGCAGGAACGCCGGGCTGATCGGTGGCTCGCTCACGGGTCCCTCGCTCGTCGGTTACAGTCGCACTGTAACTAGTTCCAGCCAGGCTGAAACACAGCGGGAGGCGGCATGCGCGTCCAGGTGGTGCTCATCGACGGGTTCGATCCCCTCGACGTCCTCGGTCCCTTCGAGGTGTTCCGCGCGGGCGCCGGGGTGTCGGGCGGTGCGGTCACCGTCGAGCTCGTCAGCGCCGAGGGGCCACGGCAGGTCGAGAGCGGGCTGGCCGGGGTCGCGCTCGCCGCGACGGCCGCGCTCGACCCGTCCGCCGACGTCGTCGTCATCCCCGGCGTCGCCGGCACGATCACGCTGGACCCCGAGGCCGACGGAGGCATCGGGCAGCTGCTCGCCCGCGCCACGGCGGGCCCGCTCGCCGGCCCCCTGCGCGAGGCCGCGCATCGCGACGGCACGACCGTGGCCACCGTCTGCGGCGGGTCGCTGATCGTCGCGTGGTCGGGGCTCGCCGACGGCCGGCCGCTGGTCACCCACGAGCGAGGCGCCGACCTCGCGGGCACCGCGGCCCGGCCGATCGACGCGCGGGTCGTCGACGACGGCGACCTGGTCAGCGCCGGCAACGTCACGTGCGGCATCGACATGGCCCTCCACCTGCTCGAGCGGGAGGTCGGCCCGCAGGTCGCCCACGCCGTGGAACAGATCATCCGACTCGAGCGGCGCGGCACAGTCTGGCGTCCGACCGGCGCCGCGGTGGGTGCGTGACCGCCCTGGTCAGAACCCCCGGCCCGGGATCCAGTCGGTGCCCGCGAGGGGGACGCGGGCCATGGCGGCGGCTTCGATGGTCAGGGCGACGAGGTCCTCGGGTTCGAGGTGCTGCACGTGGGCCTTGCCGCACGCCCGGGCCAGGGTCTGGGCTTCCATGGTCAGCACCCGCAGGTAGTTCGCGACCCGCCGCCCGCCCTCGACCGGGTCGAGCCGGGCGGACAGCTCGGGGTCCTGGGTGGTGATCCCGGCCGGGTCGCGGCCGTCCTGGAAGTCGTCGTAGAACCCCGCCGCGGACCCGATGGCCTCGTACTCCGCGGCGTAGTGGGGGTCGTTGTCGCCGAGCGCGATCAGCGCCGCGGTCCCGATCGCCACGGCGTCGGCGCCGAGCGCCATCGCCTTGGCGACGTCGGCGCCGGTGCGGATGCCCCCGGAGACGATCAGCTGCACCTTCCGGTGCATCCCGAGCTCCTGCAGCGCCGTCACCGCCTGGGGGATGGCGGCCAGGATGGGGATGCCGACGTGCTCGATGAACACTTCCTGGGTGGCCGCGGTGCCGCCCTGCATCCCGTCCACGACCACCACGTCGGCGCCGGCAGCGACGGCGAGCTTGACGTCGTAGTAGGTGCGGGTCGCGCCGACCTTGACATAGACCGGTTTCTCCCAGTCGGTGATCTCGCGCAGCTCACCGATCTTGATCGCGAGGTCGTCGGGGCCGGTCCAGTCCGGGTGCCGGCACGCCGAGCGCTGGTCGATCCCGGCGGGCAGGGTGCGCATCCCCGCGACCCGCTCGGAGATCTTCTGCCCGAGCAGCATCCCGCCCCCGCCGGGCTTGGCGCCCTGACCCAGCACCACCTCGATCGCGTCCGCGGCGCGCAGGTGGTCGGGATTCATCCCGTACCGGCTGGGCAGCAGCTGATAGACCAGCGTCTTCGACTCGCCGCGCTCCTCGTCGGTCATCCCGCCGTCGCCGGTCGTCGTCGAGGTCCCCACCTCCGAGGCACCCCGCCCCAGGGCCTCCTTCGCCTGCGCCGACAGCGCCCCGAAGCTCATCCCCGCGATCGTCACCGGGATGTCGAGGTGCAGCGGACGGGTGGCGTGCCGATCACCGAGCACCACATCGGTGTCGCAGCGCTCCCGGTAGCCCTCCAGCGGATAGCGCGACATCGACGCCCCCAGGAACAACAGGTCGTCGAAGTGCGGCACGGCGCGCTTCGCGCCCCAGCCCCGGATGTCGTACACCCCGGTCCGCGCGGCGTGCTGGATCGCGGCGATGCTCGCGCGGTCGAACGTCGCCGACTCCCGCAGCCCCCGCTCCGACGGATCCTGCACTAGTAGCTCCCCGTGTGCTCGCTGGTGAAGTGGTACAGGCGCCGGGCCGAGCCGTAGCGGCGGAACTCGCCCGGGTCGTGGTCGAGACCGGCGGCGGCGAGGAGCTCGGCGAGCTCGGCGCGGTGCTCGTCGCCCATCTCCTTCTCGACGCAGTCCGCGCCCAGCGCCCCGACGCTGCCCCGCACGTAGAGGCGCGCCTCGTAGATCGAGTCCCCGAGCCCGTCGCCCGCGTCACCGCAGACCACCAGCCGCCCGGCCTGGGCCATGAACGCGCTCATCGGGCCCACCGACCCGCCCACCACGATGTCGATCCCCTTCATCGAGATCCCGCAACGCATCGAGGCGCTGCCGCCCACGACCAGCAGCCCGCCGCGCCCGGTGGCCCCGGCCGACTGCGAGGCATCGCCGCGGACCCGCACCGAGCCCGACATCATGTTCTCGGCGACGCCCGTGCCCACCGACCCGTCGACCACGACGTGACCGCGCTGGTTCATCCCGGCGCAGAAGTAGCCGGCGTGGCCGCGCACGTGCACGTCGATCTCGTCGTGGATGCCGGCGGCGATCGAGTGCGCGCCCTGCGGGTTGAGCACCTCGTAGGACGACGCGCTCGGGGCGTGCAGCTCGGTGTTGAGCGCGCGCACCCCCACGTCGTGCAGGTCGATCGTCACGGGCCGGGCCGGGTCCCGCTCCCCGGCCTCGGCGCGGCTCAGCGCCGCCACGTGTAGACCCTGCCCGGGTCGGGCTCGAAGATGCGGGCCTCGCCGATGCCCGGGAGCTCGGCCAGGGCCCGGAACTCCGAGGCCATCGCCACCCAGCGCGGGTGCTCGGCGATCACCGCCGGCTTGCAGGCGATCTCGTCGCGGACCACGGCGAAGCCGTCGGCGGTGGTGACCAGCAGCGTGTAGAAGCCGTCGAACGTCTCCCCCAGCCGCAGCAGGGCCTTCTCGAGGTCGTCGCCCTCGGCCAGGCAGGACGCGACGAAGCGCGCGCCGACCTCGGTGTCGTTCTCCGAGTCGAACGTGACGCCCTGGCGCTCGAGCTCGCGGCGGATCGTCGCGTGGTTGGAGAACGAGCCGTTGTGCACGAGGCACTGGTTCGGACCCACCGAGTACGGGTGGCAGCCCTCGGGGTTGATCGCGGACTCGGTGGCCATGCGGGTGTGCGCCAGGCCCTGCCAGCCCGCGACGTCGCGCAGGCCATAGGTCCGGGCGAGGTCCGACGGGTGGCCCGCGCCCTTGTAGACCACGACGTCGTCGCCCCGGCCGACGACGAGCGCGTCGGGGGCGGCGGCGTGGACCGCGGCGGCGAGGGCCTCGCCGCCGACCGGCGCGGTGAGCACCGTCGTGTCCCCGGCCGGGGTCGCCGTGACGGCGGGGCTGCCGGGCAGCAGGGCCGCGACCGCCCGGTCGAGATCGCCCGGCGCCCGCAGGACCGAGACCGCCTCCTGCCCCGGAGGGTTGCGGGTCTCGTCGCCGTAGACGGCGACGCCGACGGAGTCGGGTCCGCGCTCGGAGACACCGCAGAGCATGTCGTCGAGCAGCCGGCCGAGCTCCGGTCGGAGCGCGGGGTCGCGGAGGTGGAGACCGATGATGCCGCACATGCAGAGCTCAGCCTTCCTGCGTCGGAGGACCGGGATGGGCGTACCGAGACGAAACTACGTTGCCTGTCGGGAGACGTCGAGAGCGGACGCCGTCGCACGCCGCTGCGCCCACAGATAGGCGTCGAGGATGCTGATCGCGTAGACGAAGAGCCCGCCGGCGAGGTGCCCGACGAACGACGCGGTCGGCGGGGCGAGGTGCCAGGTGATCACACCCATCAGGACGGTGTAGAAGGCGAACATCAGCCCGCGCCGCGGCAGCCCGAGCAGGACCTGGCCGCAGCCCGGCAGCACGACGGCGACGAGCAGCACCATCCACGGACGCACGCTCATGACGACCTCACTTCCTCGCGGCTCACCTCGGCGACCGCGTCCCCGACCGCGTCGAGCACGGCGACCGCCTCGACCAGCGCCTGCGGCTCCAGGCGCGGCCGGTCGAAGACCACCCGGCGGGTGGTCCGGTAGCTCGCCTGCTCGGCCTCCGCGACGCGCAGCACCGCCCGCACCCCGCCCCGCCCGACGGCGAGCTCCTTGCACGCGGGGTCGGCCAGGAGGCCCGCCGCCGGGGCGAGCACCCGCGTCGGCGGCACGCCCTCGGGGGCGGCGCAGGAGACCCGCACCGGGCGCGGGACGTCCGGCGGCGCGGGGATCTCGTGCGCGAACCCGGCGTCGGGCGAGAAGAACTCCGTGCCCTGGGGCCGCAGGAGCACGTTCAGCGTGCCCCCGACGTCGAGCGAGCGGTGCACCACGACCTCGACCCACAGCACCGGCAGCTTGCGCAGCGCGACGGAGTCGAGGATCGGCCGCAGCGTCACGGGCCGCCCGTCGAGGCGCCCGGTCAGCACCGGGTGGCCGTCGACGCCGTCGCCGTGCCTCCGGGCCCCGTCGAGCAGGGGCACGACCCGGTCGAAGAGCCGCATCCGCTCCGCGGCGTCGCGCCGCCGCGCGCGGCGCTGCAGCACGACCAGGGCCGCGACCGCCGCCGCGACCACCAGCAGAACCGTGGTGCCCATCAGTACCCCTGCGGCCGCGGGAGGTCGGCGGTGAACTGCCCGCCGCGCCGCACGTACTTGTACCGGCGCAGCACGAACCAGATCGACGCGAGCAGGTAGAACGACAGGATCGAGAGCAGCGCGACGCCGTACCCGAGGAAGGTCGCGAAGAACACGACCGCCGCGAGCGCCACCAGGGCGATCGCCGGTGCCGGGTGCAGCGGCAGCGTGTAGGCCCGCGGGATCGTGCCGAGCGGCCACAGCCTCCGGAACCGGATGAAGCTCGGCCCCATGAAGCTGTACATCAGCAGCCCCGACAGGATCGAGAAGGTGATCACCGTCGAGAGCAGCGTCGGCTGGTCGAGCAGCACCGGGAGCAGCGCGAACGCGATCGCCACCGGCACGAGGAACACGATCGACCGGAACGGCGTGTGGTAGCGCGGGTGCACCGCGCCGAACCACTCCGGCAGGTAGCGGTCGCGGCCCATCGAGAACCACGCCCGCGAGGCGTCGTTGATGCAGCCGTTGGCCGAGGCGAGCGTCGCGCACAGCGTGCCCAACAGGAGCAGCACCACGAGCACGCCGTGACCGGACACCAGCGCCGCGTCGAACAGCGGGGTGATCGCCGTCCCGAGATAGTGCCACGGCAGCGTCCCGGCGCAGACGTACCAGGTCAGCGACGCGGCGATGATCAGCGTCATGATCCCGGCGAGGCTGCCCAGCGGCACCGACCGCGGCGCGGAGCGGCACTCCTCGGCGGCCTGCGCGGTGCCCTCGATCCCGAGGTAGAACCACATGCCGAACTGGAAGGCCGCGATGACGCCGATCCAGCCGTACGGCAGCGAGTTCGTCACGTCGCCCGCGAGGCCGGCCAGGTCGAGCTCGGCGCCCGGCGACCATCCCTGCAGGCCCACGAACAGCACGAGGATGGTCACGAAGGCGAACCCCGTGATGACGAGGTTGAGCGTCAGCGACGCGAACACCCCGCGGTAGTTGAGGAACGCGAGCGCGAGGACCGCGAGCACCGCGAAGGGGTACGGCGAGAGCTCCTGCTCGCTGCCCAGCAGTCCGGACAGCGCGGTGAGCAGCGAGCTCATCACGTTGGCGTTGGCCGCCTCGAGCATCGTGTAGGCGAGCGTCAGGTACAGCCCGACGTTGAACGCCATCAGCGGCCCGACGGTGTGCTTGGCCTGCGCGTACTGCCCGCCGGCCGCCGGGATCGCCGAGGTGACCTCGGAATTGATCATGACGATGCAGGTGTAGAGCAGGCCGACCACCCAGCAGGCGACCAGGGCGCCGTACATGCCGCCCTTCTCGACCGCGAAGTTCCAGCCCATGAACTCGCCGACGAGCACGATGCCGACGCCGAGCGCCCAGATGTGCATCGGGGCCAGGACCTTGCGCAGGGCGGGGCGCTCGGCGCCAGGGGCGGCCTCGGTCGCCGATGCCGTGGTCGGGACGTCCTCGGTGGCGCTCATGCCGACCTCACCTCCGTCCCGTCAGCGGCGGGCGGGTCGTCCAGCGGGTCGGGGGCGTTCACGAGCGACGCCTCGTCGTGCCGGCGGCCGACCTTCAGCATGTCGAGCACGAGCCAGCCGGCGATGAGCGCGCTGAGCACCCACGCGATCAGCTCCACCACGGCCACGGAGCTCATGAGCGGCCTCCCGTCGGACCGGGCCCGAACTTCTCCTCGACCACCTCGCGGTACTCGCGGAACGAGACGCGGTAGACGAAGCCGAGGTAGAGGGCGAGGAGCACGACGGTCCCCAGCAGCGCGAGGACGTCGATGTCGTACTTGTCGGCGGAGGGCTGGTTGGCCTCGACGCCCGCGGAGATCGTCGGCAGGTCGGCGACCCCCGTGTCGATCATCTTCTGGTACTGCGTGCGCTCGCCCGGCGTCACCGGCAGTTCGGCCAGCGGCCGGGTCTGCGTCTGGGTCTCGTCCTCGGACCCGCTGATGTAGGTCGTCGCGAAGAGCGTCACGAAGATGAGGGCCAGGACGACGACGGCGTCGAGGAGCTGGCCGCGCACGGACTGCCGGGGCGGCTCGTAGGGCGCGCTCCGGGACGGCGTGGGCGGTGCGGGCGGGGTGCCGGCGTCGCCGGCCTCCCCGCTCACGACGTGCCCCCCGCGCGGGCGGCCTTGCGGGCGTCGAGGTGCTCGATGTCCGGGCGGTAGACCTGGTCGCGGGCCGCCCGGTAGCGCCGGATCAGCGCCGCGGCCGAGGCGGTGTTCAGCCCGCCGAGGGCGACCAGCGCGACGGTGAGCACCACGAACAAGGGGGTGCCCGGCACCGTGGGCGCCGCGGCGACGAGGACGAACACCAGCACCACCCACATGGCGACGGTGCAGCCGAGGGCGAGGAGTCGGTCGCGGCGGACCAGCGCCGCGATGCGGTCGTCGAGGCTCTTCATCGTGCCTCCGTTCGCTGCGCACCCGCGGACGGCGGCTGCCCGCGGGCGGCGCGTCCGGGGACGGTCGCGGCGGCGTGCTCCGGCGTCGTGCGGTCGCAGTCCGTGCCCGTCGTGGGGCACGGCTCGAGGACGGGTCCGTTGTTTGGTCTCATCGGTAGACCAAGGACGGAGGGACAGTACGAGACCCACGCCACAGCGTGTCAAGCCCACATGAAGGACCGCCGGTCAGGCGGGCGGCCACCCGCCGTCGTCGCCGGCACCGTTCCCGGCCCCGTCCTCGAGCCCGTCCTCGACCCCGAAGACGATGATCCGCAGCTGGCGGCGCGCCCCCTCGAGGTGGGCGCGCATCGCCTCGGCCGCCGCCTCGGCGTCACCGGCCCGGACCGCCTCGTAGATCGCCTGGTGATCACGCAGCGTCTCCTCGACCGGCTCCCGGAACGGCAGCAGGTCGCGCGGGCTGAACAGCTCGCCGCGGGCGGTCTCGACCGCGTCGGCGAGGCGCTCGTTGCGGGCGGCGCGGGCCAGCGCGACGTGGAAGCGCGAGTCGGCCTGGCGGAAGGCGGTGCGGCCGATGACCCCGCGCAGCGCGCCGAGGGACTCCCGGATCGGGGCCAGCGTGGCCTCGGTGTGCCGCTGGGCGGCCAGCGCGGCGGTGCGCGTCTCCAGGGCGATGCGGAAGTCGACGATGTCGTCGATCTCGCCGGCCTGCTCGCGCATCCGGGACCGCCAGGCCTCCGCCGGGCGGCGCAGCTCGGTGACGTACGTGCCGCCCGTCGACCCCCGCCGGACCTCCACGTAGCCGTCCTCGCGGAGCAGCCGGATCGCCTCGCGCAGGCTGATCCTCGCGATGCCCAGCTGCTCGGCGAGATCGCGCTCGGGGGGCAGCCGCTCGCCCGGGCTGACGTCGCCGCGGTGGATGCGCATCCGCAGGTGATCCGCCACGGCCTGGGCCAGCGTCGTGGTGGTGACCTGCCGGGCCATGGCGCGAGGGTACCGCGCCCCGTCACCGTGCGTGTTGGAGCGCCGACCACGCTCCGCAGGCAGGTGTGACGGGGTTGACACTCGACCGCGCGGCCGTGTTGCCTGACCAATGGTTCCAAGTCCAAACCTTGGGAGGTCGGCATGGCCGATGCACGGAACGACCTGCGGGAACGCGCCGAGGCCGACGGCATCGAGTTCTTCCTGGCGCTGTTCGTCGATCTCCACGGCAAGCCGTGCGCGAAGGCGGTGCCGTTCTCGTCGTTCGACCTGCTCATGGACGGCGGCGCCGGGTTCGCGGGCTTCGCCGCGGGTGACCTCGGCCAGTCGCCGGCCGACCCCGACGTGCTCGCCGTGCCCGACCCGGCGTCGTACACCCCGCTGCCCTGGAAGCCGGGCGTCGCGGTGGTGCACTGCGACCCGCACGTCGACGGGCAGCCGTGGCCGTACGCGCCGCGCGTCATCCTGCGCCGCGCGCTCGAGGAGCTCTCCGCGAAGCGCGGGTGGGTGTTCAAGACCGGCACCGAGCTGGAGTACAGCCTGCTGCGCCGCGGGGAGGACGGGACGCTGGGCCCGGCCGACCCGGACGACACCGCGGAGAAGCCCTGCTACGAGGTCAAGGGCCTGACCCGCATGTGGGACCACCTCTCGACGGTGTCCCGCAACCTCAACGCGCTGGGCTGGGGCAACTACGCCAACGACCACGAGGACGGCAACGGCCAGTTCGAGAACAACTGGGAGTACGCCGACGCGCTGACCACGGCCGACCGCGCGATCTTCTTCCGCTACATGGTCCACATGCTGGCGCACGACGCCGGCTACGTCGCGACGTTCATGCCCAAGCCGTTGCGCCACATCACCGGCAACGGCATGCACATCCACCAGAGCCTGTGGACCTCGGACGGCCGGGAGCTCTTCGACGACGGCGCCGATGCGATGGGGCTCTCCCGCCTCGGCTACCACTACCTCGGCGGGCTGATCGAGCACGGACGTGCGTCGGCCGGGATCATCTGCCCCACGGTCAACTCGTACAAGCGCATCGGGGTGGGCGCCCCGACCTCCGGGTCGACCTGGGCGCCGGCCTACGTCGCGTACGGCGGCAACAACCGGTCGGTCATGCTGCGCATCCCCGAGGGCGGGCGCATCGAGCACCGCGGGGTCGACGGCTCGGCCAACCCCTACCTCGCCGCCACCGTGCTGCTCGCGTCCGGCCTCGACGGCATCGACCGGGAGATCGACCCGGGCTCGCGCACCGACGACAACCTCTTCACGGTGCACACCGACGAGGTCCGCGCCCGCGGCATCGAGCACCTCCCGAAGACCCTGGACCGCGCGGTGGAGGAGCTCGTCGCCGACGACGTCCTGCGCGCCGCGCTCGGCAAGACCTCCGGCGGCGACTTCGTCGACTACTTCGCGGCGGTCAAGCAGCAGGAGTTCGACGACTACCACGCGGCGGTCTCGGACTGGGAGGTCCGGCGCTACCTGACGCAGGCCTGAGGAGACCCGGTTGAGCGGCGGCAACGGACACGGACATCCCGACAAGCTGCGCGGCTACTCGGCGTGGAGCCTGCTGCGGCGGGGTCTGACGCACGAGGACTGGCCGCGCGCCTGGCACGAGCACGAGCTGCGGTCGAGCTACGACGCGGTGATCATCGGGGGCGGGGTGCACGGCCTCGCCACGGCGTACTACCTGGCCCGCGACCACGGCATGCGCGACATCGCGGTGCTGGAGAAGTCCTACGTCGGCGGCGGCGGGTCGGGGCGCAACACCGCGATCCTGCGCTCGAACTACCTCACGCCCGAGGGCGTCCGGTTCTACGACCGGTCGGTGAAGCTCTACGAGCACCTCGCCGCGGACCTGAACTTCAACGTCATGTTCTCCCAGCGGGGGCACCTGACGCTGGCGCACAACGACGCCTCGCTGCGCACGATGCACTGGCGCACCGAGGTCAACAAGCTCCAGGGCGTCGACTCCGAGGTGATCGGGCCGGACCGGATCGCCGAGCTCGTGCCCTACCTCGACGTCTCCGACGAGACCCGCTACCCGATCCTCGGCGCGCTCTACCACCCGCCGGGCGGGATCGTGCGCCACGACGCCGTCGTCTGGGGCTACGCGCGCGGCGCCGACGCGCACGGGGCGCACATCCACCAGCAGACCGAGGTCACCGGGATCGACGTCTCCGGCGGCCGGGTGACGGGCGTGCAGACGAACCGCGGGCGGATCGCGACGCCGGTGGTGCTCAACGCGACCGCGGGCTGGTCGACGCTGATCTCGGACATGGCCGGGGTGGCGATGCCGGTGCAGACCTCGCCGCTGCAGGCCGCGGTCACCGAGCCGGTGCGCCCGTTCCTCGACACCGTGGTGGTCTCGGGGACGCTGCACGTCTACGTGTCCCAGACCGACCGCGGCGAGCTGGTGTTCGGCGCGAGCGTCGACCCGTTCGCGTCGTACTCGATGCGGGGCTCGCTGGAGTTCACCGAGGGCATCGCGGGGCACGTGCTCGAGCTGATGCCCGCCCTGCACCGGATGCGCCTGCTGCGGCAGTGGGCCGGGCTGTGCGACATGACCCCGGACTACTCGCCGATCATGGGTCCGACCCCGGTGGAGGGCTTCTACGTCGACGTCGGCTGGGGCACCTACGGGTTCAAGGCCGGACCGGTGTCCGGCGAGGCCATGGCCGCGTGCCTGGCCACCGGCAAGCCCCCCGAGATCATCTCGTCGTTCGGGCTCGACCGGTTCCTCTCGGGCCGGCTGGTGGGCGAGAAGGGCGCCGCCGCCGTCGGCCACTAGGCACCCTCCCCTCGCGTCGCCGGAGGCGATCACCGTGATGCTGCTCCCCTGCCCCTGGTGCGGGCCCCGCAACGCCACCGAGTTCCGCTTCGGCGGCGAGGCCGGGCGGCGGCCCGACCCCGCCACGGCGTCGCCCGAGGAGTGGCGGCGCTACCTGTACTTCCACACCAACCCCGCGGGCTGGTCGACCGAGACCTGGTACCACGCCGCGGGCTGCCGCCGGTTCCTCACCGTCGAGCGGCACACGGTGACCCACGAAGTCCGCGCGGCGAAGGACACGGCGACCGGCACGACTGCGGAGGGCATCTCCTGATGAGCATCCTGCCGACGACGCGTCGCACCGCGGCCCCGACCTCGCAGCGCCTGGGACACCGCGCGGGCGAGGTGATCGACCGGACGCGGACGGTGTCGTTCACCTGGAACGGACGGCCGCTGTCCGGGCACCCGGGCGACACGATCGCCTCGGCGCTGGCCGCCGCGGGCGAGCGGGTGCTCTCGCGCAGCTACAAGTACCACCGGCCGCGGGGCCTGCTGACCGCCGACTTCCTCGACCCGGGCGCGTTCCTCCAGGTCGGCGACGAGCCGAACGTGCGCGGCGCGCACCGGCTGCTGCAGGCCGGCATGGCGGTGTCGTCGCAGAACACCTGGCCCTCGCTGCGCTTCGACCTCAAGGCCGCGAACGGGCTGGCCGGGCGGTTCCTGGCGACCGGCTTCTACTACAAGACCTTCATCAAGCCCGAGCCGTTGTGGCCGCTCTACGAGAAGGTCCTGCGGACCTTCGTGCACGCCGGCGCGATCACCCCGGACCCCGGTGCCGCGTACTACGACAAGCGCCACGCCCACCCCGACGTCGTGGTCGCCGGCGGGGGCCCGGCCGGGATGGCGGCTGCCGTCGCCGCGGCGCGAGCCGGGGCGTCGGTGATGCTGGTCGAGGAGGAGCACCAGCTCGGCGGGCACCTGCGGTGGGGCGACGGCGCCGCGCTCGCCCGCCTGCGCGAGCTGCGGGCGCAGGTCGCGGCCGAGCCGGGCATCGAGGTGCTCACCGACGCCGTGGTCACCGGCCGCTTCGACGACAACTGGATCCCGATCGTGCAGCGCAGCCTGCCCGGGATCACCGAACGCCTGGTCAAGGCCCGCGCGGGCATGCTGGTCGTGGCGCCGGGGCTGATCGAGCGTCCCTACGTCTTCGCCGGCAACGACCTGCCCGGCGTGATGCTCTCGACCGCGGCCCGCCGGCTGGTCAACCTCTACGCCGTGCGCCCCGGCGCGCGCGCCGTGGTGATGTCGGCGAACCCCGAGGGCGACGCGACCGTCGCCGACCTCGAGGCCGCCGGCGTCGAGGTCGCCGCGGTCCTCGACGCCCGCCGCCAGCAGGGGGTCGCGCGCGCCCACGGCCGGGGGGGGCTGCGGGCGGTCGAGACCACCGACGGCCGGCGCATCGAGGCGGACCTGCTGGTCACCGCCACCGGCTGGACCGCACCGACCTCGCTGCTCAACCAGTCCGGCGACCGCCCGGTCTACGACCCGGCCGCCGCCCGCTTCGTGCCCGACCCCGACCGGATGCCCGCGAACGTCCTCGCCGCCGGCGGCATCGTCGGCGACGGCACGGTCGACCAGCTCGTCGAGCACGCCGACGCCGTGGGGCGCGAGGCCGCCCGGCGCGCGACCGGCGGGTCCGCCGCCGTCACCGTCCCCGGTCTGCGACCCGGCCCCCACCCCGAGCTGTTCGCCGCCGGCACCGGCGGGTTCGTCGACTTCTGCGAGGACGTCTCGGCCAAGGACATCACCACCGCGGTCGCCGAGGGCTACGACTCGGTGGAGCTGGCCAAGCGCTACACCACGGTCACCATGGGCCCCACCCAGGGCAAGCTCGAGACCGTCAACGCGGTCGCGCTGGTCGCGCACGCCACCGGCCGCAGCATCGCCGAGACCGGCACCACGACCTGGCGTCCCGTCTACGCCCCGGTGACCCTGGGCGCGCTGGCCGGGCGGCCGCGCGAACCGGTGCGCTACTCGCCGATGCAGCCCTGGCACGAGCGCCACGGCGCGACGCCGCTGGTGGCCGGGCAGTGGATCCGCCCCGAGCACTACGGCGACCCGGCGGGCGAGGTCACCGCCGTGCGCACCGCGGTGGGGATCATCGACGTCACCCCGATCGGTAAGCTCGACCTGCGCGGCCCCGACGTCGCGGAGCTGCTCAACCTGCTCTACGTCAACAAGTGGTCGAAGCTCGGCGTCGGGCGCGTGCGCTACGGGGTCATGTGCGCCGACGACGGCGTCGTCCTCGACGACGGGGTCACCGGCCGCCTCGGCGAGGACCACTACCTGATGTCGACCACGAGCTCCGGCGCGGCGACGGTGTGGGAGTGGGTCGAGAACTGGCTGCAGACCGCCCACCCCGAGTGGCAGGTGCACGTCACCCCGGTCACCACCGCCTACGCCAGCATCAACGTCGCCGGGCCGCGGTCCCGGGAACTGCTGTCCCGGCTCACCGATGTCGACCTCTCCGCGGACGCCTTCGGCTACATGAACGTGCGCACCGGCACCGTGGCCGGGGTCGCCGACTGCGTGCTGTGGCGCATCGGGTTCACCGGCGAGCTCTCCTACGAGATCCACGTGCCCGCGTCCTACGGGCTGCACGTGTGGGAGCGGCTCGTGGCCGACGGCGCCGACCTCGGGGTGCGCCCCTTCGGCGTCGAGGCCCAGCGCATCCTGCGCCTCGAGAAGGGCCACGCGATCGTCGCCCAGGACACCGACGGGCTCACGCAGGGCTTCAGCGCCGCCCTCGACGGGCTGATCAAGCTCGACAAGGACGACTTCGTCGGGCTCCCCGAGCTGCGCTGGCAGCAGGGCCGCGACAACCACCCGCGCCTGGTCGGGCTGCGTCCGCTCGACGGGACGGTGGTCCCGCCCGAGGCCAGCCAGATCCTCCGGGCCGACGGGGGCATCGCGGGTCGGGTGACGTCCAGCCGCATGTCCCCGACGCTCGGGCGCGCGATCGGCCTGGCGCAGCTCGACCGCGAGCTCGCCGAGGTCGGCACCCGCGTCACCGTGCGCCTGCCCGACGGACGGGACGTCGCCGCCGAGGTGACCGGCCTCGTCCACGTCGACCCCGAAGGAGACCGGCAGCGTGTCTAGTCCCCTTGCCCGCAGCCCGATCCCGCCGGGGCCCGCGACCGAGCGCGACGGCTGGGAGGTCGACGCGCGCGTGCCCGGCGGCCCGCTGACCCTCTCCGACGAGACGCCGCTCGCGAAGATCCACGTGCGGGCGCCGTTCGACGGGGCGAGCCGGGAGGCGCTCGGCGTCGGCTTCCGGCGCACCCGCCGCGTGGACCTCCGCACCGGGGAGGTGCTGGTCGTCGGTTCCGGGCCCGGCGAGTGGCTCGTGCTGGGTGCCCCCGGGACGGCCGGCGCGCTGCGGGCGGCGGTCGAGCAGCGGCTGGCCGGCACCGGCGAGTTCACGTCGGTCCTCGACCTCACCCACGGCCGCGCCCTCGTACGCCTCCACGGCGCCGCGGCGCCGACAGTGCTCTCGGGCGTGTGCGCGATCGACCTCGCCGACGCCGTCACCCCGGACGGGTCGGCGTTCCGCACGTCGGTCGCGGGGGTGGTCACCGACGTCGTGCGTGACGACCTCGGCGGCACGCAGCGCAGCGGAGCTGCCGCGTCGGACAATGGCGGGGTGCGCTCCTACCTCCTGCACTGCGAGCGGTCTTCCGGCCGCTACCTGGCCGACGCCCTCCTCGACGCCGGTCGTCGACTCCCGGGTCTCGAGGTCACCGGCTTCCGGGGGCTCGCGTGACCACACCCGATGCTCCCGACGCCGACCTCGGCCGGCTGCTGGTCTCGTGCCGGGACCGGCCCGGGCTGGTCGCGGCGATCAGCGCGTTCCTGCACGCCCGCGGCGCCAACATCGTGCAGTCCGACCAGGACACCACCGACCCGTCGGGCGGCCTGTTCGTCACGCGGGTCGTGTTCCGCCTGCCCGGGCTCCTGACGCGGCTCGACGAGCTGACCCGGGAGTTCACCGACGAGGTCGCCACGCCGCTGGAGATCACGTTCCGCCTGCGCGCGGCCGCAAGGCGCACCCGCGTCGCGATCTTCGTCTCGCGTCTCGACCACTGCCTGCTCGACCTGCTGTGGCGCCACCGCCGCGGCGAGCTCGGGGTGGAGATCGTGCAGGTCGTGTCGAACCATCCCGACCTCGCCGACGAGGTGGCCCGCTTCGGCGTGCCGTTCGCCCACGTCCCGGTGACGGCCGAGACCAAGGACGTTGCCGAGAAGCAGCAGATCGAGCTGCTGGCCGGCCGGGTAGACCTCGTCGTCCTCGCGCGGTACATGCAGATCCTCACCGGCGGGTTCCTCGACGCGCTCGGGGTGCCGGCCATCAACATCCACCACTCGTTCCTGCCCGCCTTCGTCGGCGCCGCTCCGTACGCGCAGGCGAAGACCCGCGGCGTGAAGATCGTCGGCGCGACGGCCCACTACGTCACCGAGGACCTCGACCAGGGGCCGATCATCGAGCAGGACGTCGCCCGCATCTCGCACCGCGACACGGTCGTCGACATCACCCGCCGCGGTGCCGACGTCGAGCGCACGGTGCTCGCCCGCGCCGTCGCCGCGCACTGCGACGACCGCGTCGTGGTCACGGGCGGGACGACGATCGTCTTCTGATTCGCGGCGTCCGATTCGCGCACTGAATCCGCCGGTGGGCGGAACGGTGTGCCGACAATCGCCGAATTGCCTCGTTGTCCGGGGCCACGCGTGACGAGATCGCCACCGACGGTGTTCACACCGGACGCCGGGTTCTCGACGACCGCTGCTCCGATGGAGTTATCCATCTTGCGGCGTTCTCGAGATCGGGAGAACGCTTCGTAGCGACCGATCGAAATCGTCGGTCCGACGGGGGGAATTTTCTCGGCGCAGCGCGCCTGTTGTTTCGCGCGCGCAACGAAAGGCTCTTGTCGGGCTCTCGCGCGCCCTTCGGCATTGAGATGCCGGCCACCACGAAGGACATGATCGACCATGACGAACCCTGTTTCGACCGAACCGGTTCTCGACCAGATCCGCGGATTCAAGTGGACCGCCGTGCCCGTGGCGCAGGACAGTGCCGCACGCCGACAGGCCGCGGAGGACCCGCCGCCGCCCCTGGGCGCCATCTCGAGCTTCTCCGGGAAGTTCCGGGGTTCCGGCTTCAACACGATCTTCCGTCCGCAGAACGCCGCCACCCCGACGTTGACCGGCGCCGAAGGTCCCGCCGACAACATCCTCGAGCTGAACCTCACCGAGGAGCTGCTGTCGTTCTCGCCCGCGCTCGGGAAGATTCCGAACCGGGGGTTCTCCCAGGGGGACATCGATCTGAACGGCATCCCCTACGTGCAGACGATCAATGACGTCAACGATCCCGACACGCCGCTGAGCATCCACTTCGAGCCGGGTGTCTGGCTGGCCGTGCCGGCCACCGAGGTCCCGGCCGTCGACGCCGTGTCGTTCGTGCGCATGGCGTCCATCCCGCACGGCACCACGATCGAGGCGCAGGGCACGGCCTTCCCGTCCCCGTCTGGCCGTCCGCAGATCGCCACCGTGAGCATCACGCCGTTCCCGATCGGTGGAGACCAGAAGACGCAGGGGATCGAGTTCCCGAGCCAGACCGCCGCGAACGCGAACACCTTCAGGCTCCCCCAGGACCTGAAGGCCTTCATCGACACCGGCCGGATCACCCAGGAGCTGCTCACCGATCCGACCTTCGCGATGCGTCAGCGGGCCGAGCAGCAGGACATCACGGCGACCACGGTCATCGTCATCGACACGAACCCGAACGCTCCGCTCTTCGGTGGCGGCACGGACAACATCGCGTTCCTGCTCGGCGACGCGACGGACGCGAGCAAGGCGAACGCGAACGCGGCGCAGATGGGCGCGATCTTCTGGGTCGAGGTGATCCGGGAGACGATCACCGTACCGGCCCTGGATCCCGGCCAGCCGGTGATCGTCGACGGCGACGCGAGCCACGGGGACCCCGTCGCGACCTTCTCGGTGACCTCGGCGGAGGGCACCTCGGCACCCACCGAGAAGGAGGTCGTCTACACCCAAATCCAGTACACCCAGCAGGTCCTCCTCAACTTCAACGGGCTCAGCTGGCCCCACGTCTCCGTGGCGACGCTCGTCCCGAACGACCCCATCCCGGTCACGCTGCCCTGACTCCGCCGCGGGGCGCCAGGTCCGGCGCTCGCCCGAGGGTCGAAGGAGGCCCGCTGTGCTGCATCTCCAGGCTGTATCCGCGCCGCCCGCTGTTGCCGGCGAGGGAGCCGAGACATGGACGGTCACCATCGCCCGCGATTTCACCGATCCGTACCTCGAGCTCATCCGGCTCCTGCGGGAGGCCTCGGAGATCGAGCATGCGCTGCTCGTGCAATACCTGTACGCGATGTTCTCCGTGAGCCCGGCCTATCCGAAGATCAAGGGATTCCCGCTCGGCAGTGCGAACCACCTCATGGGTGTCGCCATCCAGGAGATGGAGCACCTGGCGAAGGTCAATCGCATGCTCGCCGATCTGGGTGCGGCCCCGAATCTCGTGCGGCAGGACTTCCCCTACGAGCCCGACATCTATCCGTTCGCGTTCACCCTGGAACCGTTGTCACGGGTGACGCTCGCCAAGTACGTCTACGCCGAAGCCCCGGCCTGGGCGCTCGACCGGACCGATCCCCGGAACGCGACACCGGAGGCCCAGACCTTCCTGGACGCACTCGACGGACTACTGACCGGCGAGCACCTCAACCACATCGGCAGCCTCTACCACGACATCATCGTTCGGACCCAGGCCGTGATCGACGCGGGCGCGCCGGGCCTTCCCGATCTGACCCGGTGGCCCGACACGCTCGAGAAGATTCGGGACGAGGGCGAGCACGGCCACTTCGAGTTCTTCAAGGCCGTCTTCCTCGGCACGCATCCGGGCTTCACGGGCGTCGCGAACCCCTGGGGGCTGCCGCGTGACGATCCGCAGTACCCCGCCCGCGACATCGGCTCGAACCCCAGCGCGATCCCGGGTCACCCGCAGGAGCTCTCCGACGAGGGGGGCCGACGGAAGCTCGCCTGGCTCGCCGACCTGCACTACTGGATCGTCCTGATGCTCCTCGACCTCAGCTACCGGAGCGGGGACCCGGGGCCCGGGAGCCAGTCGCGCCAGAACATGACCTCCGCTCTTCTGCCGCTCGGCGAGGCGATCGCCGCCCTCGGTGTCGGCATGCCGTTCGATCCGCTGAGCATGGGATACGCGCCCGGACACGACCTCGCCGGAACGCTGCGCATCCTGCGTGCTCTCGTGCACGAGGCCGAGGCGGCCACCGCGGCGCTCGGTGACCAGGTCCCGGCCGACCTCGACCCGGACATCGCCGCGGCGACGCTCGCCGCGATCGACGCATTGGACCCGGCGACGCCCGTGCGCAACGAGTTGCCGGCACCCGACCCGATCCCGACGCCCGCGCCGACGCCCACGACGCTCACACCCGAGGAGCTCACGCAGTTCTGGTTCGAGTTCGACGACGCGTTCCACTTCAACCCGTCTGACGAGGTGACCGCGGCGTACGTCGCACTCGGGTTCAACTTCGACGTGCTGTTCGCGTCCTTCCGGGCCGCCCTGACCACGAGCACGTTCGAGCAGTCGTTCGCGCACGCCATCTCCCCGAGGAAGGAATCTCTCCGGACCCTCTCCACGGCGCAGCTGGCAATCATCGACAAGCATCTCGCCTCGGCTGACGACCTGCAGCTCGCGTTCGAGCACTTCGGCTACGGCGACCTCTTCGACGACCGCCGGCCTGTCGACGCCAAGGTCCACATGATGGACATCTCGGGTCCGACCGACCCGCCCATCGGCTACCGGCGCTGGTACGTGATGAGCCGCGGCATGATCGTCCTCGGCCTCGACGCGGACCGCTGGACAGCGCTCGTCCGTGACATCGCGCTCGCGTGGGCGATCCACAGCGAGGCGAAGCCGCAGCAGGACACCCACAACCCGCCCCTGCCCGCGAACCGCCTCGCCGCGCTGCGCGACCGATGGCTCCACGCGGACCTCCCGACGATCGACACCGCCATGGCCGCGGTCTCCCTCGTCGCACCGGCCACACCCTGACCGGCGGGTCACTAGCGGATCGGCCCCGCGGCCTCGGCCGACGCGAACCAGCGCGCGATGTCGTCGGGCGTCGAGTCCGGCCCGCGGTTGAAGACGAAGCGCGCGTGCGGCAGCTCGGCGTGCACGAGGTTGACGATCGCCTCGAAGAGCTGGGTGTTCGCCGCGACGAGGCGCACCCCGGCCCCGATGAGCACGGCGTCGTACGGGGTCGCGCGTACGGCGTCGCGGAGCACGTCGACGGCCGTCTCGCCGGCGTCGATCAGGATGTTGTCGACGGCGAACCCGGCCGCGCGCAGGCCCGCGACGTTGTCGTCGTTGGCGCGGCGCAGGGCCTCCGGCGTGAGGCCCTCGAAGCGGGCGAAGTCGGGCGAGCCGAAGTCGATCACGGCGGGGTCGAGCCCGGTCTGGAGCACGCGGATGGTCATCGCAGGGCCTCTCTGCTGGTGGTCGGTGCGGTCCACGCCGCGAGGGCGCGGCGCCAGCCGTCGTCGCTGCTGCGGCCCGCCCAGGCGACGTAGCCGTCGGGGCGCACGAGCAGGGCGGGCCCCGGGTCGGCGCGCTCCGCCTGCGCGAGGGCCGTCGTGGCGAGCGCCGGCGTGCCCTGCTCGCGCACGAGCAGGAACCCGCCGTCGCGGAGGCGGGCCGCGACGGTGCGGTCGGTGAGCGGCACGGTCGCGGCGCGCGTGCCGACGAGCGGGTGCTCGCCGCGGCGGCGCGGGTAGCGCAGGCCGACGCCGGAGAAGCTGCCCGCGACGAGGTCGGCGAACGGGCGCCACCGCAGCAGCCGTCCGCTGACGGCGTTGCGCACCGCCCGCGCCGGGCGCGGGTGCAGGGTGACGGCGCGCATCATCGCGCCGCTCTGGAACAGGACGCGGCGGCCGACCGGGTGCCGCTCGGCGTGGTAGCTGTGGAGCACCGCGTCGCCGGCGCCGCCGAGCACCGCGTCGAGCTTCCAGGCGAGGTTCACCGCGTCCTGGATGCCGGTGTTCATGCCCTGCCCGCCCATCGGCGAGTGCACGTGCGCGGCGTCGCCGGCGAGGAGGACCCGCCCGTGGCGGTACCGGGCGACCTGGCGCTCCTCGCAGTGGAAGCGCGAGCGCCAGCTGACGTCGAGGACGCCGACGTCGCGGCCCATGGTCCGGCCGAGCACCTCGCCGACCTCGGCGTCGTCGATCGGGGCGTCGTCGGGTAGCTGCCGGCGGCGGTCCCAGGTCATCGACCGGTACCAGCCGTCGGCGTAGGGCGCGAGGAACCCGAACGCGTCCGGGGTGCTGCCCAGGGTCAGGCCGGGGCCGGTCGGCGGGTGCGCGAGCCGGACGTCGGCGAGCACCACCGACGACAGCACCGCGCGGCCCGGGAAGTCGACGCCGACCAGCCCACGCACAGTGCTGTGCGCGCCGTCGGAAGCGACGACGTACGACGCGCGCCAGGTCGTCGCCCCGTCCCCCGCCCGCGCCGTCACGGTCACCCCGTCGGCGTCCTGCGCGAGGTCGACGACCTCCTGGCCCCGCAGGATCGTCGCCCCGGCCTCCCGGGCGCGGTCCTCGAGCAGCCGGTCGACGGTCGTCTGCGGGGTGACCAGCACGCCCGCGTACGGGGAGTCGAGGTCCGCGAGCCGGACGGCCGCCCCGGGCCACAGGTCGACCCGCGGCACGAGCGCACCCCGGTCGAGCAGCGCGGCGGTGACGCTGCGCCCGCCGACGGTGCGGCTGTCGAGCACCTCAAGGGTGCGCGCCATGACGGCGAACGCGCGGCTCGCCGGGTTCCGCTGCGGCCACCGTTCGAGCACCACGACCGACCGCCCCGCCCGCGCCAGGTCCCCCGCCGCCGCCATCCCGGTCGGGCCGCCGCCGACCACCACGACATCGGTCACGTCCATGGCCCCTCCTCGTGGGTCAACGCTTGTTGACTTGAACGGTAGGCCTGCTCGGTCGAGCAAGTCAACATGCGTGGACTTAGGATCGACCCGTGACTCCGCGACCCCGTGACGCCGCCGGCACCCGCCGCGTGATCCTCGACGCGGGGCGCGCGCAGTTCGCCCGCGACGGCTTCGAGCGCGTGACGATCCGGTCGGTGGCCGCGGAGGCGGGCGTCGATCCCGCGCTGGTCATGCGCTACTTCACGAACAAGGCCGGGCTGTTCGCGGAGGCCGCCGCGCTCGAGGTGGTGCTGCCCGACCTGACGGGTCTCGGGCCCGACGCGATCGCCGACGCGCTCGTCGACCGCTTCTTCGAGCTCTTCGACGACAGCCCGACCTTCCTGGTCCTCCTGCGCGCGGCCGCCACCAGCGCCGAGGCCGCCGAGCGTCTCCTCGCGGTCCTGCTCGAGCAGGCCGGCCCCGCGCTCGCGACGGCCGCGGTCGACCGTCCCGCCGAGCGGGCGGCGCTGGTCGGCTCGCAGATCCTCGGCTTCGCGTTCGTGCGCTTCGTCCTCGGCGCCCCCGCGCTCGTCGCGATGGACCGCGCCGCGGTCCGCGCCTGGATCGGACCGACCCTGGCGCGCTACCTCACCGACCCCGATCTCGGGCCGGCCTGACCCGTCCCGCTCAGCGGGATCCGCACGCCGTGACGCGGCGACCGCCGTGCCAGCGTGGCGTGACCGCGGACGTCGCCACCGGACGTCCCCGACCCGGAGGAGAGGCCGTGCCGCGACTCGAGGTCCAGCCGCCCGACCCCGGCGCCCTGGAGACGGCGCGGGCCGCGTTCGCCGGCCTGCAGCGCGGCGCCGCGACCGGCGCGTGGGGCGACTTCGTCGACCTGCTCGCCGACGACGTGCGGATCATGATCCCGGTGCCGTCCACCGAGCCCGGTGCCCCCGAGGGCGTGCTGCGCGGGAAAGCGACGGCCGAGGCCATGTTCGGCTCCCACCACGAGGAGCAGGTCCGCGGCGCGCGCCTCGAGGGGCACCGCGTCACCGCGAACGGACCGCTCGTCTCGATCGAGGCCCGCGTCGAGGGGAACCTCGGCGGCGAGGACGTCGCCAACCACTTCGTGTTCGTCTTCGAGGTCGTCGACGGGGCGATCGTCTCGATGTACGAGTACGCGTCCTGGACGGCGAAGAGCGCCGAGAGCGGCTGGGGCGACCCGGCGTTCGCCCGGGACGCGTTCGACGCCCCGGTGCTCCCCGGACCGGTGCTCCAGGCGTAGATCGCCTACCGTCGCGGGCGTGCCCGAGACCCACGGCGGTTGGACGGTCCACGGCGAGCGATCGGTCTACGACAGCCCCTGGGTGCGGGTGCGGCTCGCCGACGTCGACGCGCCCGACGGGGCCCGGTTCGACTACCACGTCGTCGCCCTCAACCGGATCGCCGTCGCCATGGTCATCGATCCGGCCGACCGCGTCCTGCTGCTGTGGAAGTACCGCTTCCCGGTGGCGCAGTGGGGCTACGAGCTGCCTGGCGGGATGGTCGACGCGGGCGAGGACCCGGCTCACGCCGCGGCGCGGGAGACCGCCGAGGAGACCGGCCGGCGGGTGCTCGGCGAGCCCGAGCACGTGATCACGATCGAGCCCCTGCCCGGTCAGGTCCGGGCGCGGATCGACGCCTACCTGTGGCACGGCGCCGAGCCCACCGGCGGTCCGATCGATCCCGAGGAGGACGGGGTCGCGACGTGGGTCGAGCTCGACCGCATCCCGTCGCTCGTCGCCGAGGGCCGGATCCTCGGGGCCGCGACGGCGACCGCGCTCCTGCAGTACCTGGTCAGCCGAGGTGGCGCAGCATCCGCGACTCCGTGACCGCCGGGTCGGTCGGCAACGGCTGGCGCTCGCCGGTGAGGGCGAAGCCGAGCCGCTCGTAGCAGCGACGCGCCCGGAGGTTGCCGTCCACGACCCACAGCGCGAGCCGTCGCCCGCCGTCCGCGCGGGCCCACGCGACGACGGCGTCGACGAGCAGGTCGGCGACGCCCTCTCCCCGGCGGACGAGCTCGACCCACATGCCCACGAGGTGCCGGCCGTCGGCGTCGCCGGGCTCGGGGATGCCGCAGGCCAGGCCCACCGCCGGGTCGCCCGCCACGAACCAGGCGTTGTCGGTGATCCGCGTACGCCACGTCGCCTCGTCGAACGCCTCCTCGCGCGCGAGGGTCGACGCGAACGCGCCGGGGGCGTCGGCGAGCGCCCGCAATCGGATCGCCCGGGCGGCGCGCCAGTCGTCGGCGGCGAGGCGGCGGACCGGGTGCCTCAGGGGCGCGTCGGGCGGTCGGTACGTGCTCACGCGGGCGCCGTCACCTGGAGGATCGTCCGGCTGACGAGCTCCGGGTCGTCGTACATCGGCACGTGTCCGACCCCGGGCAGCCGGACGAACTCGGCGTCGGGCACGGTCCGCCGGAACGGGCGGCCGTAGTGGCGCCACGGCACGACGTGGTCGTGCGCGGCCCAGGCGATGCGGACCGGGCACGGCAGGGGGGTCAACGGGCCCAGCGGCCCGTGCGCCGCGGCACCCGCGAGCAGCGGGCGGATGACGGCGCACCCGACGAGGTCGTCGATCATCGTCGCGAGGTCGGCGTCGGGGACCCGGTCCCCGTGCTCCATCACCGTGCGGAGCAGGGCACGGCGTCCGCGGCGCCGGTGCACCGCGCGCCGCGCCCCGTCGGTCGCCCCGAGCGCGAGGCCGATCCGGAAGAGCCCGACCAGCCGGCGCAGGTCGAGCGGACGCGCCCAGCCGCCGGCGGGCGAGAGCGCCACCACCGAGCGGGCCCGCCCGCGGCGGGCGAGCTCGAGGGCGACCCAGCCGCCCAGCGAGTTCCCGGCGACGTGCGCGGTCGCGAGGCCGGCGTCGTCCAGCTCGGCGCACACCGCGTCGACGAGGGCGGCGACGCTCGCCGGCGTGCCGTCGGGAAGCGGCACCCCGCCACGGTGCCCGGCGAGGGTCGGGACGTGGACGTCGTGGTGCCGGGCGAGCTCGCCGAGCACGGGGCGCCACGCCCGCGCCGACATCGCGGCGCCGTGGAGCAGGACGAGGGGCTCGCTCATCGGCACGCCGCGTACCGGACGACGCCGCCCTCCTCCGCGGTGGCGAGCACCTCCCGCTCCACGAGGAGATCCAGGTGCGCCACGATCTCCAGCACCGCCAGCGCGGCGTGCTCGGTCTCCAGCTCGTCGAGGCGCTTCTCCCGTCGTGTCCACCGCATCCGCGCGGCGACCTCGTACCCGGTCGACGCCCCGGCGCGGACGTGCGCGGCGGCCTCGGCGAGCCGCTGCTCGTGGTGGGCGAGGAGCTCGTCGACGCGGGTCCGCACGCCGACCGTGACCGGGCCGTGCGCCGGCAGCAGGAGGGTCTCGGGCAGGTCCCCGACCAGGCGCAGCGAGTCGAGGAAGCTGCGCAGCGGCGCGGGCTCGGGCGCCCGTTCGTAGCCGATCGAGGGCGTGATGTGCGGCAGGACGTGGTCGCCGGCGAACAGCGCCCCCGCACCGGGGTCCCGCAGGGCGACGTGCCCGCGGGTGTGGCCGGGCGTCGCGACGACCTCGACCGCGCGGGGGCCGACGGCGACCTCCTCACGGTGGTCGAGCCACCGGTCGGGCGCGCCCCAGGGCGCGGTGTCGTGGGCGAGGCCCTCCGCGGCCGTCGCCGCCATCCGGTCCGCCAGCCGCGGCGCGCCGGCCCGGCGCAGCATGGCCGGTTGCGGCGGCTCGCCGGGCGTGCGGGCGAAGGCCTCGACGGTGTGGCGCTCGCCGCGGCCCAGCGACACCGTCGCCCCGCACCGGCCCCGGAGGTCGAGCGCCTGCGTGTAGTGGTCGTGGTGGGCGTGGGTGACCACGACACCGGCGACGTCGTCGAGCGAGCGTCCGATCTCGCCCAGCCCGTGGCGCAGGGCCGCGAGGCCGTCGGGACCCGACCACCCGGCGTCGACGAGCACGATCCCGTCCGGCCCCTCGGCGGCATAGACGTTCACCGCGCGCAGGCCGATCGCGGGCAGCGGCAGCGGGATGCGCCAGACCCCGGCCGTGACGGGGTACGCGCCGGGGGCCGTCCAGTCGTCGGGCTGATCGGGCAACGTCGGGGACGCCGACGTCGCCCGGCCCGCGGCTCCCGTACCCCGGCCGCCCGCGCCTGCCGCCGCGTTCAGAGGAAGAACCGCCCGACGCTCTCGACGACGCACGCCGGCTTGTCCGACCCCTCGATCTCCAGCACGGTCGCGAACACGACCTGCGCGGCGCCCTCGAGCTCGGTCACCTCGGCGATCCGTGCCGTCGCGCGCAGCCGCGCGCCCACGGGCACCGGCGCCGGGAAGCGGACCTTGTTGAAGCCGTAGTTGATCCCCATGCGGACGTTCTCGATCGCGTAGAGCCTGCTGAGCAGCACGGGGAGCAGCGAGAGGGTCAGCAGGCCGTGCGCGATCGGGCGCCCGAACGGACCCGCGGCCGCGCGCTCGGGATCGACGTGGATCCACTGGTGGTCGCCCGTCGCGTCGGCGAACGTGTCGATCGTCTGCTGGTCGACGGTCATCCACTCGCCGGGCCCGAGCGTCTCGCCCTGCGCGGCGACGATCTCCCCGACCGACGCGAACGTCCTCACGGCCCCGACCTCCCGTCGATGTTTCTAACGAGGGTTAAGACACCAGGCGCGCCGCCCCCCGGTCAAGTCGTGGCGCCGCGGGGGACGGGTCACGAGGGCAGGTCGTCGACCTGTCCGGCCATGACGATGCGTGGCAGGAGGGATCTCGCAGGTCTACTCCCCCGCCTCGCGGGGCCCGACGTACCCGGTCTGACCGGCCTCGGAGCCGAGCGCCAGGTCCTCGTCGGGCATCCCGATCAGCAGGCGGAGCACGCCCCGCGGCACGCGCGGCGAGGTCGGTGACCGCGTCGAACCCGTCCGCCGGCAGCGCGCCGAGCTCGGCCTCGACCTCCGCGGCCGCGGCGGCGCGCAGCTTCTCGACCTGGCGGGCGGTGAACAGCGGTGCGACGACGCCGCGCAGACGGGTGTGCACGGGCCGGTCGGTCTGCACCATGTTGGCCTGGAGTCGCCGGCGCGCGGGTCCGGGATCCATCCAGGCGGGCGCGTCCTGCCCGGCGGGCTGCATGCGCCCGGTCGTGTCCCGCAGCACCGCGTGGACGTCCTCGTGCCGGGTGATCACCCAGGTCCCGTCGAGCGCGACGGCCGCCCCCTGGTCGCGCAGCGCGCGGTACTCGACGTGACGATCTCCGGTGAGGAATGCGGGATCGTCGAGTGGCAACGGCGCCGTCGCGGTCATGGGACGGAACCTAGGGAGGCGTTCCCGTTCCCCACCAATACCGGATTCGCGATGAACCCATCAGCATTTCGTGATGGCTCGATCGTCACCATTCTGTGATCCGTCGAGCCGGCCTCCGACGCCGTCACGCGGCCGCCGTTGTCGGGGGTCGGATCTACCGTCTTCTCGTGAGCATCGACCACGGTGTCCGGACCGGCCTCCCGGCCGCGCTGGACGCTCTCGCCCCCGGGGCTGAGCTGGTCGCCGCGCTCGAGGGTCTCTCGCCCGCCGCGCTCACCGGCGACGATCTGGCGGCCTACCTGCGTGCCTGCGCGCGGGAGCAGAGCCGGGGCACCGCGCGGGTCCTGGACGCGATGCACCACCTGGGCCGCGCCCGCGCCGACACCACCGTGCGCCACGCGTCGACCGACGAGTTCTCGGGCGACGAGATCTGCGGGGTGCTCGGGTGGTCGCGCACGATGGCCAACCGCAAGCTCGACCTGGCCGACGACCTCGCGGTCCGGCTCCCGGAGGTCGGCGACGCGCTCTGGGAGGGGCGTCTCGACGAGCCCAAGGCGACGCGGTTCTGCGAGTGGACGCGGGACCTCGCCGACGACCACGCCCGCGCCGTCTGCGAGGAGCTGCTCGCCGAGGCCCCCGAGCTCCCGGTCGGCGAGCTGATCCGGCGCATCGAGCAGAGTGCCGCGGCCATCGATGCGGAGTGGGCTGAGCGTCGCGCGAAGCGGGCCGAGAAGCAGGCGCGGGTGATCCTCTCGCCCAACCCGACGGGTACGGCGACGCTGTCGGTCTGCGACGTCTCGGCGCCGGCGGGGCTGGCGATGCGCGACCGTGTCGACGCCCTGGCCGCCGCGGTCCGGGCCCTGGGCGTGCTCATCCCGGTCGGCACCCTGCGCGCCACCGTGGCCGAGCGCCTGCTCGACGGCTCCATGGCCGGGCTCGACGACCACCGCGTGGCGCTGATCCTGGCCGCCGAGTACCACGCGCAGGGCGAGCCGGGCCCGGCCGACGATCACTCGAGCGACGACGGACCGAGCGGCGACGAACCGGACGACGACGAACCCGACGACGGACCGGACGAGGGGCCGGACGACGGACCGGACGAGGGGCCGGACGACGGCCCGCACGGGCCGGCCGGGCCGGATGACGGACCCGCGGACGGCGGCCCCGATGGCGGCGCCGCCGACAGCGGCGCCGGCGACAGCCCCGGTGACGACAGCCCCGGTGACGACAGCCCCGGTGACGACAGCCCCGGTGACCACAGCCCCGGTGACGACCCCGGTGACGGCTCGGACGATCACGGCACGACATCCGTTGGCCCGAGCGATGATCCGCTCGAGGGTGCCCGCGGGCAGGGCGTCCTGGACCTTCCCGATCTCCCCGATCCCACGGTGATCGGGTCGGAACGCGGGCCGGGAGGCATCCGGACCGGGACCTGCGAGGTCCGGCTGCGGCTCACCACCGCCCTCGGGCTCGACCGGTTCCCCGGCTGCGTGCCCGGCTACGGCACGGTGCTGGCCCACGACGCGCGGACGCTGGTTGAGCGACACCACGCCGGCGAGTGGCGCGTCGTGCTCACCGACGACGACGGCCGCCTCGAGCACCTGCTGCTGGCCCGACGACGACCGCGCCGACCACCCGGCCCCGGGAGCCGTGATGATGCTCGGCACCGGGGGACAGGGGCACAGCCTCGCACCACGATCGTCGAGCTCCAGGTCCCGACGACGGTGCTGGCCGCCCTGAATCCCGACGATCACGGCGACTGGGGCCCGCTGCTCACCGAGCTCCAGCAGCGGCTCCGTGACCTCGGCGACCGCGCACCAGGGTCGCCGCCGCCCGAGTCGGCCGCCGATCTCGCCCGCCGCCGACCCCGCGCCGAGGTCGCCCGCTGGCTCCGGGTCCGCGACCGGCACTGCGTCGCGCCCTGCTGCCGACAGCCCGCCCACAAGGCCGAGCTCGACCACACCCTGGACCGCGCGCTCGGTGGCCCGACCGCGTCGTGGAACCTCGGCGTCTGGGACGAGCACCACCACCGCGCCAAGCACCGCGCCGGCTGGCAGGTGCGCCAGCCGCAGCCCGGACACTTCGCGATCCGCACGCGCGCCGGCGTCCACCACACGACCAGGCCGAAACGCATCATCGAGCCGCTGCCCGCACCCCGTCCCGCCGCCCGCCCGCGCCCGCTGCCCGACGATCCGACGTGGGACCCGGACGAGGGCGACCCCTTCGACCGACGCCACCGGCCCACGGCCACGTCGACCACCCCGCCGATCCCGGCCGGCGCCGTCACGCACCCGGCCGACGACCCCCCGCCCTTCTGATCAGTGATGCCATGGCCGACCGCGCCGGACGATCGCCGTGACGAGGTCCTCGGACCGATCCCTACGCGCTCCGGCGGCCTAGACTGGAGCCTCGTGACCCACGACGGGACGGCCTGAGGCCCGTGCTCAGAGCCCGACGACCGTCCGGCACGACCTTCACCACGGCGTCCGTCTCGCTCGTCGCCGTCTGCGCCGCGGCCGGGGTCCCGGCCCCGCTCTACGTCGTCTACCAGCAGGCCGACGGCGTCTCGACGGTGGCGCTGACCGGCGCCTTCGCCGTCTACATCCTCCCGCTGCTGGCTGCCCTGCTCTGCTGCGGCAGCCTCTCCGACCACCTCGGCCGGCGGTGGGTGTCCGTCCCCGCGCTCCTCGTCGGCGCGGCCGGCTGCCTCGTCCTCGCGACCGTGGACTCGGCCGCTCCCCTGATCGTCGGGCGGGCGATCCAGGGGCTCTCGATCGGGCTCGCCCTCAGCGCGCTCGGCGCGTTCGTGGTCGACCTGGCGCCCCCGTCGCGCCCCGGCCTGCCCGGCGCGATCACGAGCGGGGCGCCGCCGGGCGGCATCGCGATCGGCGCCCTCACCTCGGGGGTCGCGGTGCAGCTCGCCCCCGATCGCGCACCCGCGCTGTCGTTCGTGGTCACCGCCGCCGTCCTCACCGTCGCGGCCGGCGCCGTCGCGTTCCTGCCCGAGACGGTCTCCCCGAAGGCCGGCGCACTCCGCTCGCTGCGCCCGGTGGTCCGGGTCCCGCCGACCGCCCGGGCCGTGTTCCCCGCGGTGTGCCTGCTCGTCGCCGCGACCTACGTGCTCGGCGGCTTCACCCAGGCGCTGGCCCCCTCGCTCGCGGTGTCGGTGCTGGGTCGCCACGACCTGTTCAGCGGCGCGCTGGCCGTCGCCCTGTTCCACCTCGTCGGGCCCCTGGCCGGGCTGGCGTCGAGCCGACTGCGACCGGGGTGGGCGCTCGCCGGCGGCGCTGCCGTGCTCGTGCTGGGCGTCGCGGTCTACGTCGTGGCGATCGCCGTCGGGAGCTTCGCGGTGTACCTCGTCGGCGCGGTCGTCGCCGGCACGGGCTTCGGCGCGGCGTTCGCGGGCGCCATGCGGGTCCTGTTGGAGCGGAGCCCGGAGGGCACGCACGCCGGCACCCTCGCCGCGATCTACCTGTTCTGCTACTTCGCTGCCGCGGTCTCGAGCCTGCTCGCCGGGGTGGCGGTCGAGATCTGGGGCCTGCCCGCCGTGGCGACGGTGCTCTGCGGGCTGGTCGCCCTCATGGTCGCGACCGGCGCCACGGGGTCGGTGCGGCGGATGCGGGCCGGTTAGAGCCGCAGCACCCCGAGCACCCCGTCCGGGTCGTGGCGCCGCTGCAGCGCGCGGAGTCGCGGCAGGTCGTCGCCGTACGCGGCGGCGATCTCGGCCTCCGCGTCGGGGCCGGGCCGCACCTCGACGCCGTAGACGCCCAGGGTGTGGTCCGCGAGCGCGCGCACCGTCTCCCCGGCCCATCCCCGGCAGGCGTCGTCGTTGTTCCACTCGCCGGAGCGGCCGCGGAACGCGGTGGCGGTGTCGTCGACGTCGGCCAGGGCGCCGCCGGTGTGCTGGAAGTCGATACGGCAGGCCCGGGTGGGTGCCGCCCGGATCCGGTCGGCGAGGGCGTCGGCGACGGCGGCGTCGAGCGTCGGGCCGGTGAAGACGGACTTGCCGAAGAACGACCCCCGCGGTCCGTCGCCGGGCCGGGGCAGGCGGACGGGATCGGGCTCGGCGCCGCCGGCGCCCGGGATCGCGAACTCGGGCAGACCCGCCAGGTATCGCCCGCTCGTCTCCGACCGGTAGAGCGGGTCGGTGCCGGCGACCGCGGAGGTCGCCGCGCGGGCCCGCGCGATGACGGCCTCCTGCTCGCCGGCGCACGCGGTGTACACGAACAGCACCGGGGCGTCGGGCGCGAGGGGCGACCACCCGAGGACCGCGCCCATCGTGGTGTCCCGGGGCAGCTCCGGGGCGACACGGAAGTAGGTCGCCAGCGCGTCGGTCCCGACCACGGCCCGGTCCACCCACACGGCACCGAGCTCGTGGGTCCGCAGGACCGCGGAGGTGACGACGCCGACCGACGGCGCGCCTCCCCGCACGGCCCACCACAGGTCGGACTCCTCCCCCACGCTCCGGTCCGACAGCTCCACGACGTCGCCCGACGGGAGCACCAGCTCGACCTCGACGAGGTGGTCGAGCGTGAGGCCGAGCGACCGTGTCAGGTACCCGACACCGCCTCGGGTCGCGAGCCCCAGACCGGCGTGGCCGACGATCCCGACCGGCACGACGCGGCCGGCCGGTGCGAGCGCGTCGAGCATCGTCCCCATCGTCGCCCCGCCCTCCACGACGACCCGGTCCGCGTCCTGGCGGGCGCCGTCCAGACCGGCCGAGAGGTCGAGCACGACGGCGTCGTCGGCGACGCAGTTCGAGCTCAGCCCGCCCCCGCGGACGGTGACCCGGGCTCCGGTAGCCGTCGCCACCGTCATCGCGGTGGCCACGTCGCCGACGGTGCGGGGTGTGACGACGCACGACGGGTGCCGCCGGGAGGCCGCGGGGAAGAAGACCCGTCCGAGCCGGTCGCGGTAGCCGGCGGACCCCGGCTCGTGCACCTGCGGACCCAGGGCGGCCCGCAGCTCTGCGACTGCGCTCACGGCAGGCTCCAGATCACGACGGTCACCAGCCAGAAGACCACGGCGGCCACCGCGAGGAAGGCCACTGCGACGACCAGCCCCCGGACGTCGGTGCGGGGCCGGTCGGACTCGGGCCGCGGGGTGAGCCACCACCCCAGCGCCCCTGTGACCCTCGGCATGACCACCCAGGTCAGCAGCGCGACCGACGCGATGTTGCCCACGAGCAGGCCCGCCCACAGGGGCGCGGACGGCCACAGGGCAGCGAGGCCCAGGGTCAGCAGCACGACCGTCGGGTAGAGCCCCACGAGCACCGAGAGGGCCTGCTTCCACGACGGCGGGCCCTCGGCCGCACCGCCGCCCTCGCCCACGGGGAACCAGCTGCCGAAGGCGCCCGAGATCGTGCGCAGCCGGAAGTCCCGGAACCGTTCGCCCTCCGCGAGCAGGTCGCGGCGGGCGTCGGACGCGAGCCAGTGCGCGAGGTCGTCCGCCGAGGCGAACCGGTAGACCGCCGTCCACTCGTCCTGCACGCCCGGCACCGGGCGGAACAGCTCCGACCCGAGGAAACCGGGAGACCGGCTCTCGGCGACGGTCATCCGGTGCTGCCAGTCGAGGAACGCCGCCTCGTCCCGGGCGGCGACGGGGTGGGAGACGACCACCGTCGCGGGCCGTGACACCTCGCCGTCCCCCACCAGCACCTGCTGGGTCGGGAGCTCGTCGAGCAGGTCCGTGCCCTGCTCCACGAGCCGCCGGCGCTCCGGGCTGTCCAGCCACCGGCGCAGGTGCTCGACGCCGTCGAAGCGGTAGACGACCGTGGCGTCGCCCTGCCGGTCGGCGGGGGTCTCCTCGGTCCCGAGGTAGCCGGGGAACGTCGCCGCCGCCGCGGTGAGGCCGTCCTGCCACCGGCGGTACTGCTCGTCGCGGCCGGCCTTCACCCGCTGCCCGATCACCACGGTGGCCGGGCCGGCCTGGGTCGCCGCCTGTGTCTCGCTCATCAGGGCACCTGCGTCCGGGACGGCGCGATCAGTAGGGGTGGCGGTCGGCCTTCTCCGCCCACGCCGCGTAGGCGTCGGCGCCCAGGTCGGGGCGGAACTGCTCGATCTTGATGCGCCGCGCGTGCAGGGGCCGGGTGAAGTCCTCGTACTGGAAGGCGTCGTCGAAGCCGATCGCCTTGGTGGCGTCGAGGTCGTTCGCGAAGTACACCGCGTCCAGGCGGGCCCAGTAGATGGCGCTCATGCACATCGGGCACGGGGCGCCGCTGATGTAGATCCCGTGGCCCATGAACATCCGGGCGCGCTCGGGCACGACGTCGGCCGAGCCCTCGGGCCGCGGCACGAGCGTCAGGGTCGAGGTGTCGCGGTGGCTCGCGGCGATGGACGGCGCCTCGGGGTTGAGCACCGCCGCCGCCTTGCGCAGGGTCTCGATCTCGGCGTGGGCGGTCACGTCGCCGGTGAGCAGCACCCTGTTCTGGCCGCGCGCGACGATCTCGCCGTCCTTCGCGAGCACGGCCCCGAACGGGCCGCCCCACCCGTTCTCCACCGACTCCTTCGCGAGTCGGCACGCCTCGGCCATCAGTTCGTCGTGGGTCATCTCGGTACCTCTCCGGTGGCGGGGCATGCCGCGGCGACGACGCGCGCGTCGTCGGCGAAAGGAAGGTGGAGTAGAGCGATCGGACTAGTGCGATCCCCCGTGAGCAGCACGGTATGTGTCACGATCCGTGCGCACAAGAGATCTTTATCCACTCGAACGGGCGACATCGGTGTGTCGATATCTCACACTGAGCGCATGGTGCTGCGGGCGCGTGACGTGATGACCAGCCGCGTGGTGTCGGTCCGGCCGGACACGACGATCGAGCGCGCCCGGTACCTGCTGACCGAGAACCGGTTCAGCGCGCTCCCCGTGGTCGACGACCGCTACCGCCTCGTCGGCATCGTCACGACGTACGACCTGCTGCGGGCCGACGGCTCGTCGCGCACGGCCGTCGAGGTGGGCGACGTGATGACCCGGGACCCCCTCTCCCTGGCGCCGGACGCCACCGTGCCCGTGATCGCCCACCGCCTGCGCCACTACGGCGAGCTGCGTGTGATGCCGATCGTGCAGGGCGGGATGCTCGCCGGGGTCGTGTCGCGGGGCGACCTGCTCACGCCGGAGCCGTCGTTCGGGCCGATCGGCCGGATCCTGTCGCGCACGAAGGAGCGGCCCCGGACCGCGCCGAAGTTCTGGGACGGCGAGGTCCGCGCGGGCGCGACGGCGGCCGACATCATGACCCCGTCGGTGGACGTCTACGACCTCACCGAGGACATGCCCGTCGCGGAGGCGGCCGCCCTGATGCGCGCGCACCGCTTCAGCGCGATGCCGGTGCTCGACGCCGACCGCCGCGTGCGCGGCATCCTCAGCGAGGCCGACCTCGTGCCCGACAACCTCTCGGGGCGACGCACCCCGCCGCCGAGCACCGTCGGCGCCGCGATGACGACCGAGGTGGTCTGCGTGCGCGACACGTGCCCGGTGCACGACCTCGCGCACTCGATGGTGAACAACCGCCTGCGGACGCTGCCCGTCGTCGACGCCGACGACCGCCTCGCCGGCATCGTCAGCCGGGGCGACGTGCTGCGCGCGACGGCGGCGGTCCCGACGGACCAGGCAGGTCCCGGCGGGTAGCGGTGCCGCTCAGTGCCGCCCCGACCCGAAGAACTCGGCGAGCGTGGCGGGCCGGAGGTCCCGCTCGCGGAGGATCTCGGTGATCTGGTCGAACAGGCCCAGGATCGTCGGGTGGTTCGCGTGGCCGAGCACGATCGTCCCCGCCGTCAGGTAGCGGCGCGCCTGCTCGAGCAGGAACGCGGGGGTGACCAGGGTGGCGTCGCCGTACGAGCCGGTCCACATCACGGTCGACGGGAACCCGGCGTCGCGGGCGATCGCGTCGACGGCCGCGTCGTGCGCGCCGTAGGGAGGACGCCAGTAGGGGCGCGAGGTCGTGCCGAAGGTGGCCGCGATCCACTCCTCGTTGCGCTCCAGCTCCGCCCGCACCCGCGCCGGCGGGAGCCGCGTCAGCCACGGGTGGCTGAACGTGTGGTTCATGATCTGCACCTGACCGGCCTCGACGAGCGGACGCAGCACCGGCGCCCGCGGCGCCCACGCCGCCGTGTACACGCCGTTGGGACTGAAGGTCAGGTGGATGCCCGTACGCCGGGCGAACTCGACATAGCCCGCGACCACGTCGGGCGCGTAGCCGTCGTCGACGGTCAGGGCGATCGGACCGCTCCCGGGAGGCGCCGTCGCCCGGACCGCGGCCGTCGCCGGGCGGGACGGGGGCAGGACGGGTGGCGGGACGGGTGGCTCGGCAGCCCCGGCCGGATCGGCACAGCCCGCCAGCCAGGCCGCGAGCCCCACCCCGAGCATCCCCAGCAGCGAGCGCCGCGAGATCTCGCTCGCCCGCCCACTGCCCTGCCCTGCGTCCCTGCACGCCCCCGCGCCCACGCCGGACCCCCTCCGACCGCGGCCCGGCAGGTCCCCCGCGGACCCCGCCTGCCGCGTCCGACCAGCCTGGTCCCGATGCGTGGAGGGCGGGTGTCCGCCGGATCGCGGCTGGGTCTCTGCGCCGGACCCCCGATCTGTCGGGACGACCGCGCGGATCAGGCCCGGGCGCGCACGATGCGGGCGCGTCGGCGGTGGCCATGCGGAACACTTCCTCGGCCACCACGACGTCGGCTGGCCGGGCGACCGCCTCGCGGGCATCGTCAGCCGGGGGAGCGTGCTCCGGGCGACCGCGCCCGACCCGGCCTGACCCCGGTCAGGGCTTGCGGCCGACCCCGCCGGCGATGCACCGCTGGGCGGGGGCGAGGGGCTTGAGTGCCGGGCCGTCCGGCCACCACTTCGCGCAGACGACGACGCCCGGCTCGACCATCTCCAAGCCCGGGAACATGCCCTCGATCTCCGCCCGCGTGCGGAACACGCCGCTACCCATGGGGCTGTGCACGAAGACGTCCTCCATGCGGCGCGCGAGCAGGCTGTCGTCGTCCTCGGGGTCGAAGAAGTGCGCCACCACGACGAAGGAGCCCGACGGCAGCGCCGCGACGTACTCCTCCATGATGCTCTGCGGCGACCGGGCCGGGTCGTCGTAGTGGTGCAGCGTGCCGTTCTGGATCAGCGCGATCGGCTGCTCGAAGTCGAGGAAGGATCGGACCGCCGGGTCCTCGAGGACGCTGCGGGGATGGAAGATGTCCGCCGGGCTGAACATCGTGAACTCGTTGTCCTCGAGCAGGGCCCGGCCGTGCGCGACGACCGACGGGTCGTTGTCCACGTAGACGACGCGCGACTCCGGCCGGAGCCGCTGCGCGACCTGGTGGGTGTTCTCCGCGGTCGGCAGTCCGGAGCCGCAGTCGAGGAACTGGGTGACGTCGGTCTGCGTCGCCAGGAACCGCAGCGCCCGGATGAGGAACGCCCGGTTGTCCACCGCTAGCAGCTCAACCTCGGGAGCCACCTTGCGGACGGCCTCGATGGTCTGCCGGTCGGCCTCGTAGTGGTCTTTGCCGCCGAGGGCGTAGTCGTAGACGCGCGCGATGCTCGCGACGCTGGTGTCGACGTTCGCGGGGACGCGACCGCCACCGGTGCTCGAGACGGCCATCAGATTCGGTCCTCGCGTCGTGCCCGGCGGATGTCGGCGCTCACCCTAGCCGGTCGATCACGGGCGACCGCGCCCCGACGCGGGCGTCGTACTCCGCGCGCGCCGCGTCGACCGCCTCGATGTGGGTCTCGGCCCAGTCGTCGAGGGCACGGGCGAGGTCCAGGAGGCTGCGGCCGAGGTCGGTGAGGGCGTACTCCACCCGCGGCGGGATCTCCGCGTACGCCGTGCGCGAGACGAGGCCGTCGCGCTCGAGGCCTCGCAGGGTCTGGGTGAGCATCTTCGGGGTGATCCCGCCGATCCGCGCGGCGATGGCGCCGTGGCGCAGGGTCCGCTCGGCCAGGGTGCCGACCACGAGCACGCTCCAGCGGTCGCCGATGCGGTCGAGGATCTGCCGGCTGGGGCAGCCGGCGGCATACACGTCGCCTCTCACCAGAACACTATCTCTCGGATACCCAGGGTACTTCAAGGTGCTGACTCTCCATCGGGAACGGAGGCCCCGGCCGCGCGGTTGCCGAGGACACGGGCCGCGGACGGCGGCCCACGACCGTGAGGGAGTCACCGTGTACGTCATCACCGGAGCCACCGGGGCCCTGGGCCGCCTGGCCGTCGAGGCCCTGCTCGAGCGCGTGCCCGCGACCGAGGTCCGCGCGACCGGCCGGCGGGTCGAGACCCTCGCCGACCTCGCGGACCGCGGAGTCGACGTCCGTCGCGCCGACTACGACGACCCGGCCTCGCTGGCCGAGGCCTTCACCGGCGCGACGCGGGTGCTGTTCGTCTCGGGCAGCGACGCGGGCGCCCGCCTCGACCAGCACCGCGCGGTGGTCGACGCGCTGGCGGCCACCGACGTCGAGCTCGTGGCGTACACCAGCATCCTGCACGCCCAGGCCTCGGACATGGTCCTCGCCGGCGAGCACGCCGCCACCGAGCGGATGCTCGCCGACGCGGCCGTGCCGTCGGTGCTGCTGCGCAACGGCTGGTACGTCGAGAACTTCCTCGCCGGGATCGCCGGGGACATCGAGCGGGGGATGGTCGGGGCCTCCGGCGAGGGCCGCTTCGACGCCGCCACGCGGGCGGACTACGCGCAGGCCGCCGTCGCGGCCCTGACCGGCGCCGCCTCCGCCGGGGACGTCCTCGAGCTCGGTGGGCCCGGCTTCACGCGGGCCGAGCTCGCCGCCGAGATCTCCCGGGCGGCGGGCCGGGACGTGCCCTACACCGATCTCTCCGTCGACGACTTCACCGCGGCCCTCGTCGGCGCGGGGCTGCCGGAGGCGTTCGCCGCGGTGCTCGCCGACTCCGACCGCGGCGCGGTGGCCGGCTGGCTGAGCGCACCCTCGGACGATCTCGCGCGGCTGCTCGGGCGCCCCGCGACGCCGTGGCGCGAGGTCGTCGACGCCGCCGTGAGCGACGCGGTCGCCGCGGTGTGACGCGTCAGGGGCTCGCGGCGCTGAGGCCGGTCAGGGGGAACTCGAGCACGCTGCCCGGGTTGTCGAGGGTGCCGGTGCGCGAGCCGGACTGGGGCCCGGCGAGTCCGTCGCTGTCGGTCGCGACGTAGAGCCGGGTGTGGTCCGGGCTGAGGGCGACGTCGCGGTAGCGGTTCCGGGTGCGGAAGAGCTGGGTGGTGTCGCCCCGGACCGAGCCGCCGTCGGTGGTCAGCCGGAACACGAAGACCGACCCCGTCTTCAGCGCCGGGACCAGCAGGGAGTCGGCCACCGCCGGGTCCGGCGCGCCCTGCGCGGGCACGTAGTCGAGGCCGGCCGGGGCGATCGACGGCCAGCAGAGGTAGAAGTCGGTCGCGCCGCACGCCGGGTCCTGGAAGTCGTACCCGGTGGGCACCGTGTACATCGTGCGCAGCGGTTCGACGTAGCCGGGCGCGGTCCAGTCGGTCTCGAGCGGTCCGCGCGGGACGCTCGGTGGCTCCTGGTAGTCGTCGTAGGACAGCTGGGGGCAGTCCGGCGCCGCCGACCACTCGGCGTACCGGTACGCCTGGTCGTCCCGGAAGCCCGACACGTCCGGCCAGCCGTAGTCGCCGCCGGGCCGGAGCAGGTTGATCTCGTCGTCGCTCTTGGGGCCGTGCTCGTCGGCGAAGAGGCGCCCGCCCGGCCCGACCACGAGGCCCTGGGGGTTCCGGTGGCCGTAGGTGAAGACGTGGCTGCGCACGCCGTTCAGCAGCGGGTTGTCGGCCGGGATCGACCCGTCGAGATCGATGCGGAGGATCTTGCCGGCGTAGGTGCTCCAGTCCCGGGCGGCGACCTCCTGCGCGGTCGGCAGGTCCTGGGAGCGGATGGGCCGGCAGATGCGGTCGAACTGGTTGTTGCCCATGTCGCCGATGGAGTAATAGAGCTTCTGGTCCGGTCCGAGGATGAGCCGTCCCGCATCGTGGTCCGTACTGGCCGGGAGCCCGTGCAGCACCTCGGTGGGCGCGGACAGGGTGCCGCCGGGATCGCGGTGGTAGCGCACGATCCTGGCCGCCAGGTTCTCGCCCGGCGGCGGGTGGGCGACGGTGTAGGTGGAGGCGACGAAGGCCCAGTCACCGGCGAAGGCGAGGCCCAGCACGCCGTCCTGCGCACCGCTGGCGGCGGCGTCGTCGATCGTCACCGCCACGGTCCGCGTGCCGTCGGCCGGGTTGATCCGGTCGACACGCTTGCCGACCTTCTCGGTGACCCACAGCCAGCCGTCCGGCCCCCAGGTCAGTTCCCAGGGCCCGGCCAGGCCCGTGGCGAGCACGCGCATGCCCGGCGCCGCGACGGGGGTGACGGATGCGGCACCGCGCGGCGCGGGGGCCGCGTTGGCGCAGGCGGTGAGCGTCAGCGTGGCCACGAAGGCGACGAGTGGTGCGAGGCGACGCCACATCGGACCGTCCCCTCACGGTGACCGATGATCTGGAATGCGACAGGGTCGAATGGTCGACCGGGCGGAAATCGTAGCGCCCGGACGGAGACCGGAAAGCCCGCGACGACGAAATCGTGACCCCGCAGCCGACCGTTCTGCTCCGCGAGGACTACGTATCCCACGACCACCGATGCCGTCACCGAAGAATGGTGCACGGACAGGAACGCGGTCGGTGCAGAACGTCGTCACGGGAACTCCGTCGAGGACCCGCGATCCCGGTGGGCCGGACCTCGGGGCAGCGCGCGAGGATCCCTCCGCCCGCCGGAGAGGAGACCGTCGTGTGGCGCCATCGCCCGTTCGGAGCCGCGGTCGCCGCGCTCGTCGTCGCCGTGCTGAGCGCGTGCGGTGGCTCCCCGGCCGGACCGTCCGGGACCCCCTCGGCGACACCCTCGGCGTCGTCGCCGCAGCCCGCACCACCGACGCCGCCGGTGGCCGCCGCGGTGTTCCGACCCTGCGACCAGGCGGGCTTCGAGTGCGCGACCGTGCCGGCGCCCGTCGACGCCGCGCATCCCGCCGGGCCCACCATCCCCGTCGCGATCGTGCGGCTGCCCGCGCAGGACCCGGCGCACAAGGTGGGGACGCTGCTGGTCAACCCGGGCGGTCCGGGTGGGTCCGGCATCGACTTCGCCGAGCAGACGCCGTGGCCCGCGGAGCTGCGGCAGCGTTTCGACATCGTCGGGTTCGACCCGCGCGGCGTCGGGCGGAGCACGGCCCTCGACTGCGGGATCCCCTCCTCGAGCCTGCAGGAGGGCGACCCCGACGCGAACGATCCCGCTGACGTCACGGCGACCGAGCAGGCCGTCGACCGCTACACCGCCGCGTGCGGGCAGCGCAACGGCGCCCTGCTGCCGCACCTGGGGACCGCCGACGTCGCCCGGGACATGGACCGCATCCGCGCCGCGCTGGGCCAGCCGCAGATCAGCTATCTCGGCTTCTCCTACGGCACCTCGATCGGCCAGACCTACGCCCGCATGTACCCGGACAAGCTGCGGACCTGGGTCGTCGACGGCGTCGTGGACCAGTCGGCCAGCGGTGTGGACGCGGCCACCGCGCAGACCCGCAGCTTCGAAGGCGCGCTCGACGCCTTCGCCGCGGACTGCACGCACACCCCGACCTGCCCGATCGGCCCGGACCCGATCGGCGTCGTGAACCGCCTGCAGGCCCGGCTGCACCAGGGCCCGGTCCCGGTGCCCGGCGCCCCGCTGATCCCCGGGGCGCCGTCCTCGCTGTCCGAGGGCCAGTTCGAGATCGCCCTCGGGGCCCCGCTCTACGAGAAGGAGGAATGGCCGCTGCTGCAGCGGTCGCTGGCCCTCGCCGACCGCCGGCAGGACTTCCGTGCCCTCGCCGCCCTGGCGCTGAGCTACGACCAGGAGGCGAACCTGCAGCTGCTCGACGCCGTGAACTGCCTGGACTCGACCTGGACACGGGACCGGAGCCAGGCCGTCGACCAGGCCCGGGCGATCGAGGCCGGTTCGCCGCACTTCGCGGGCGGCGGGCTGACCTCGACGTTGACCTGCGCGGCGTGGCCCACCCCGGCGCAGCCCCTGGACGCGACGCCCCCGACGACGGCCGTCCGTCCGATCGTCGTCGGCACCACCAACGACCCGGCGACGCCGTACCAGAACTCGGTGACCCTGGCGCGTTCCTTGCCGGGCGCGACGCTCGTGACGTACCGCGGGGACGGCCACACGGCCTACCTCCGCGAGGTCGGACCGTGCGTCGACGACCCGATCACCCGCTACCTCGTCGACGGCACCCGTCCGCCCGGGGACGTCACCTGCTGACCGGGTCGACCCGCCCCCGCAACGACGAAACGCGGTGCACCGTCACCGGCGCACCGCGTTCGTGGATGTAGCCCCGAGGGGATTCGAACCCCCGCTACCGCCTTGAGAGGGCGGCGTCCTAGGCCGCTAGACGACGGGGCCCTAGGAGAACGGCGACGACTCTAGATCACGGTCCGCCACCGCTCGCAGCTGGGGTACCAGGACTCGAACCTAGAACAACTGAACCAGAATCAGCCGTGTTGCCAATTACACCATACCCCATGGCGATCACCGAGCGTGACACATCGGCCCGCCCGGCAACGGCGACCAGTCTAGGACATCGGCTCCCCCGGACTCGACACCCCCCGACCGGGGCGACGGCCCCGCAGGTCAGAGCCCGGACTCGCGTCCCGGTAGCCTGGGTGAGTTGGGCAGCCGCACGACCAGGAAGATCGAGACGTGAGTTCTTCGCCCGCCCCCGGCAACGGGAGCAAGCCTGCGTTCGCCTCCCTCCCCGCGAGCGTGGACCTGCCCGCGATCGAGCGCGAGGTCCTGGCCCGCTGGGCCGACCGCGACGTGTTCCGTCGCACCCTCGAGCGCACCGGGGACGGTGAGCCGTGGATCTTCTACGAGGGCCCGCCGACCGCGAACGGCCAGCCCGGCACCCACCACGTCGAGGCCCGCGCGTTCAAGGACCTCTTCCCCCGCTTCAAGACGATGCGCGGCTACCACGTGCCCCGCCGCGCCGGCTGGGACTGCCACGGCCTGCCCGTCGAGCTGGCCGTCGAGAAGGAGCTCGGCTTCACGGGCAAGGGCGACATCGAGTCCTACGGCATCGCCGAGTTCAACGCGGCGTGCAAGGAGTCGGCGCTGCGCAACGTGAGCGCCTTCGCCGCGATGACCGAGCGCATGGGCTACTGGGTCGACCTCGACGAGGCCTACCTGACCATGGCCCCGCGCTACGTCGAGAGCGTCTGGTGGTCGCTCAAGAAGATCTTTGACGACGGCCTGCTCGTCGAGGACCACCGCGTCACCCCGTACTGCCCCCGCGACGAGACGCCGCTCTCGGACCACGAGGTCGCGCTCGGGTACGAGGACGACTTCGACCCCTCGGTCTACGTCCGCTTCCCGCTCACCGACGGCCCGTGGGCGGGCGCCGACCTGCTGGTCTGGACGACGACGCCCTGGACGCTGCCCTCGAACACGGCCGTGGCCGTCGCCCGCGACATCGCCTACGTCCGCGCGACGACCGGGGACGGGGACGACCTCGTCGTCGCCGAGGACCTGCTGTCGGTCCTCGGGGAGGGCGCCGAGGTCGTCGATCGCGCGACCGGCGCCGACCTGCTCGGCAGCCACTACCGCCGCCCGCTCGACCTGATCCCCGACGAGCGCTTCGGCGACGCCCACCGCGTCGTGCACGGTGACCACGTCACCACCGACGCCGGCACCGGCCTGGTGCACATGGCCCCCGCCTTCGGCGCCGAGGACCACCTCGTGGCGAAGGCCGAGGGCCTCGAGATGGTCAACCCGATCGGCCCGAACGGGCACTTCGACGACGACGTCCCCCTGATCGGCGGGATGTTCTTCAAGGCGGCCGACCCGACGCTGGTCGAGGAGCTGCGCGCCCGCGGCGTGCTGTGGCGCTCGGAGTCCTACGAGCACTCGTATCCGCACTGCTGGCGCTGCCACACGCCGCTGATCTACTACGCGCTGCCGTCGTGGTTCATCCGCACCACCGCGATCCGCGACCGGCTGGTCGAGGAGAACGAGCGGACGAACTGGTACCCGCCGCACATCAAGCACGGCCGCTACGGCGGCTGGCTCGAGAACAACGTCGACTGGGCGCTCTCCCGCAACCGGTACTGGGGCACGCCGCTGCCGATCTGGCGCAACGACGCCGACCCGTCCGAGATGGTCTGCGTCGGGTCGCTCGCCGAGCTCGGTGCGTGGGTCGGCCGGGACCTCGCCGAGCTCGACCCGCACCGCCCGTTCGTCGACGAGGTCACGTTCCCGGCGCCGAGCGGCACGGGCACGATGCGCCGCGTCACCGACGTCATCGACGTCTGGTACGACTCGGGCGCGATGCCGTTCGCCCAGTGGGGCGCGCCGCACCACCACGAGGCCGACTTCGAGGCGGCCTACCCCGCGCAGTACATCTGCGAGGCCATCGACCAGACCCGCGGCTGGTTCTACTCGCTCATGGCCGTCGGCACGCTGGTGTTCGACCGGTCCTCGTACGAGAACGTCGTCTGCCTGGGCCTGTTGCTCGACGAGCAGGGCCGCAAGATGTCGAAGCACCTGGGCAACGTGCTCGACCCCTTCGAGCTGTTCGACTCCCACGGCGCCGACGCGGTCCGCTGGCTGATGCTCGCCCAGGGCTCGCCGTGGGTCGACCGCCGCGTCGGGCACGAGGCGCTGCGCGAGATCGTCCGCAAGATCCTGCTGACGTACTGGAACACGGCGTCGTTCCTGGTCACGTACGCGAACGCGTCGGGGTGGACGCCGGGCGAGCGGGTCACGAGCGACCACCCCATGGACCGCTGGGTGCTCGGCGAGCTCGCGACCTGCGTCCGCGAGGTCACCCGCGCGCTCGACGACTTCGACTCCTCCAGCGCCGGCCGGGCGATCACCGCGTTCGTCGACGACCTGTCGAACTGGTACGTCCGGCGCTCCCGGCGCCGCTTCTGGCACGGCGAGCCGGCGGCCCTGTCGACGCTGCACACGTGCGTCGAGACGCTCTCGCGGCTCATGGCCCCGTTCACGCCGTTCGCCACCGACTACCTGTGGACGCTCCTGCAGGGCGACGTCGTCGACGGCGCGCCGGACTCCGTGCACCTGGCCGACTGGCCCGTGCTCGACGAGACCGCGATCGACCCGGGCCTCGCCGAGCGCATGGCGCTCGTGCAGCGGATCGTCGAGCTGGGCCGCTCGACGCGGGCCGCGAGCGGCGTGCGCACGCGCCAGCCGCTCTCGCGTGCCGTCGTGGCCGCTCCCGGGTTCGCCGACCTCGCATCCGACGATCAGGGGCGGGGCCTGCTCGCCGAGATCGCCGAGGAGCTCAACGTCGGACGCGTCGAGGCGGCCGGGTCGGACCTCGTCGAGGTCGTGGTGAAGCCGAACTTCCGCGCGCTCGGCAAGCGCTTCGGCAAGCAGACGCCCGTGGTGGCCGAGGCCGTCAAGGCGTCCACCGACGCGCCGGTCGACGGGACGCTGACGGTCGTCGTGGACGGCGCGGAGATCGCGCTGTCCGGCGACGAGATCCTCGTCGAGGAGACCCCGTGCGAGGGCTGGGCGGTGCGCTCCGAGGGCGGCCTCTCGGTCGGCCTCGACACCGAGCTCACCGACGAGCTGCGCGCCGCCGGGCTCGCCCGCGACGTCGTGCGCGTCGTGCAGGAGGCCCGCAAGACCCGCGGCCTCGAGGTGTCCGACCGCATCGCGCTGACCTGGGCCGCCGACCGCGCCGACGTCGCGGACGCCGTGCGCACCCACGCCGGTTCGATCGCCGAGGAGGTGCTCGCGGTGTCGATGACCGAGGGCGCCGTCAACGGGGGTGCCGCGGCACGCTCCGACGATCTCTCGCTCGCCGTGGCGATCACCCCGGCGGGGGCATGACGGGCGCGTCGGTGCGCGACACGCCGACGTGATCGTCACTCGTTAGGCTTTACGAGTTAAGGCTAGATCGACTTTCGTCTGACGGACAGATGAGTACTGACCGTCGTGCGGAAGGTGATCCAGATGGCACGGGACTCCTCGTCCCCGCAGCAGCGCCGGTTCGTCCGGCTGATCGTCGGGGCCGGTCTCGTCGGCGCGTTGTTCATGTCGTTGGCGATGACGAACACGTTCTCGGCGTTCGTCGCGACCATCACGAACAGCAACGACACCGCCGCGGCCGGCTCCCTGGTCCTGCAGGAGTCCGGCGCGGCCGGCACCACCCCGTGCAACAGCTCCGACGGCGGCGGCGTCAGCACCAACACCGCCACCTGCGCGACGTTCAACAAGTACGGCGGCAGCACCACCATGACGCCGTCGAACGCCACCGGGACCACGAACAACATCGTCACGACGGTGAACTTCAAGAACACCGGCACGCTCCCGGCGACGGCGTTCACGATGGGCTTCGGTGCCTGCACGCAGCCCGCCGCCCCGGCCGGCGCGGGCACGGCGACCGATTTCTGCAGCAAGCTGCACGTCAAGGTCACCTCGGGCGCGACGGTCGTGCAGGCCGACACGGTCGCCTCGGCCCTGGCCAACACGACGGTCACCCTGCCCGCGGCGCTCGTCCCGGCCGCCAACTCCGGCTCGACGATCCCGTTCACCTTCACCGTCTATCTCGACAGCACGGCCGGCAACACCTACCAGGGACTGTCCGCCTCGCAGCCGATCACCTGGACGCTCACCAGCTGACGGGAGACGGAGCGAGAGCGAGCTCGACCCCGACGTCCCGACACGACTGAGAGCAGCTGTGGGTACACGCGACCCCGGCACCGACCCCGACGCGGTGACCGCTCCCCTCCCGCTGCCGCTCCCCCCGCAGGACCCCGCCCGGCGACCGTCGTCGCGGGTGCCGGGCGTGCTGGTCGCCGTCGCGATCCTCGCCGTCTTCGGCGCGGCGCTGACCTGGCACCCCACGGGGGGCCGCTGGCAGATCATCTCCACCCCCTCGATGGGCACGGCCGCCCCGGTGGGCTCGGTGGTGCTGACCCGCCCCGCCGTCAAGGGCACGGCGGGCGACGTCGTCACCTTCCGGCCGCCGGAGGGCGGGCACTCGGTGACCCACCGGGTGGTCGCCGTCGACCCCGACCCCGCCGGGCCCGGGCTGCGCACGAAGGGCGACATCAACGGCGCGGCGGACCCGTGGGTGCTGCACGCCCCGGACCTCACCGGCACCGTCGTCGCCGTCGCCCCCGGCCTCGGGTGGCTCGTGCGGGCACTGCCCGCCCTCATCGCGGGCGTCGTCCTGCTCTGGTGGGCGACGCGGCGGTGGCTGCCGTGGCGGTGGGCGGTGCCCACGCGCGTGCTCGGTCTGTCGATCCTGCTCGGGGCGACCAGCCTCGTCCTGCGACCGTTCGTGGGGACGACGACCCTCGCGACCGTCGCCGAGGCCGACCGCACGAACATCACCCTGGTCTCGACCGGGCTGCTCCCGACCCGCGTCACGGCCGACACCGGCGGCGAGCTCGACCTCGTCAGCGGCCAGGTCGGGCTGCTCACCACCCCGCGGTCGCCCGAGGCCCAGGGCAACGTGCTCACGAGCGGGGTGCACATGCCGTGGTGGCTGTGGATCGTGATGACGGGCTGCTGGCTCCTGCCGATGGTCTACGGCCTGGTCGCCGCCCGGCGCCACCCGCTGGTCGAGGGCCCCGGCGGCGGGGGCACGGACGACCGTGGTCCGCCCCCGCCGCTCGACCCCGACACCGACCCGGGCCCGTCCGACCGCCGACGCGGACCGGGCACGGCGACCACGTCCCTCGGGATGGCGCTGGCGCTCGCGCTGACGGTCGCGCCGAGCCCCACCCTCGCGGCCTTCACCGCGCGCGTGGCCAACTCCACCGACACCGCGACGGCGAACCCCTACTTCACCTGTCTCGGCGCCACGGCGGGGCTCGGCAGCAGCAACTACATCGCCTGGCCCCTCGACGACGCGAACGTCGCCAACCTCGCGACCGCCCGCTCCCTGACCGGCGGGACGACCGGCACCTACAACGGCCTCCTCGGCTTCACCACCGCCCCGACCAAGCCCTGTCCCCGCGACACCCCGGCGCGCGCGACGACGTTCAACGGCTCCGCCGTCCTGACGCCCTACGTCGCCACGACCAGCACGACCGCGATCGCGAGCACGAACGTCTTCTCGATCGTCACCTGGTTCCGGACGAACACCGCCACCGGCGGGCGGATGGTGGGCTGGGGCAGCTCCCGCACGGGGCTCACCGCCAGCGGCTACGACCGGCACCTGTACATGACCAACGCCGGGCAGCTCGTCTTCGGCGTCTACACCAACGCCACGAAGACCGTCACCAGCCCCGTCGCCTACAACGACGACCAGTGGCACCTCGCGGCCACGCTCTCGGCGGCCGGCATGGTGCTCTACGTCGACGGGACGCAGGTGGCCGCCGACCCGACGACCACGACCGCCGAGGGCGGCACGACGCGCACCGGCTGGTGGCGCCTGGGCTGGGACAACCTCAGCGGCTGGCCCTCCGCGCCGACCACCCCCGCGTGGGCGGGCAGCATGTACGACGCCGCCGTGCTGACGAACGCGCTCACCGCGGCCCAGGTCGCCCAGCTCTACCGCTCCGGTGTCTGATCCGCGGGCAGGCTGAGCTCACCGAGACGCCATCCGGAGCCCGCGAGGGCGTCGGTCAGCACCCCGGCGATCACGGGACGCGGGGCCAGGCAGTCCTCGCACGCGTCCGGGCCAGCGGTGATGTCGACCGCGACGGCGCCGTCGCGCACGCTCCACCGGAGCTCGTAACCGTCGCGGCCGACGAGGTGCCGCAACGGGGCCAGCGCGCCGTCGAGGTCGCCGTCCTCGACCGCCACCGTGGGCGGCGGGCCGCCGCGGGGCCCGAAGGTGTCGACGACCGCCGAGACCCCCGCGTTCGCGGCGCCGGCGACCACCACGAGCACCGCGTCCGGCGAGGTCAGCGCGTGGAGCCCGGACTCCACGTGGCCGGTGGCCTCGGGGTGGTCGTCGGGCACCCGCCAGCGCGTCGTCGACGACACCGCGGACTTGCCGACCGCGGCGAGCCGCTCCCGGTCGATCCACGACTCCTCGTGGACGGCGCGGGACACGTCGGCCTTCGACCAGCCGGCGTCGGCGAGCAGGTGCGCGTGCTCCGGGGAGAGCACGAGCGCGGCGCTGGTGCTGGCGTGCAGCAGCGCACCGGTGCGCGCGGCGGTGCCCGCGAGGTCGCGCAGCAGCTGCTCGGGGCGCGCGGTGTGCCGGGCCTCGACGTGGACGATCGAGCGGATGACGATCGCGGTGACGGTGCTCGCCGCCGCGTCGAAGCCGAGGTCGACGTGCAGCGGGTCCCACGGGCTCGCGGCGGCGTTCTCGGCCAGGCAGCACGTGTGCTTGGCCGGCGTGCCCTGGGTGGCCTGGTCGAGCTCGCCCGGGCGCAGGCCGAAGATCGTGATCGCGGCGAGCCGGATCGCCCGGCCGATCGTCGCGTTGGCGCGGACCCCGGAACCGAAGACGTTCCCCGCGGCGTTGAGCCCGATCCGCTCGGCGACCGGGCCGTTGACCAGCACCATCGGCGCCGTGCCGGTGGTCGACTGCCAGATGCCGCGGCCCGGGTAGCGCTCGGCGCGCAACGAGTCCCACGCCGCGAGGACCACCGGGAAGTACTCCGGGCGGCAGCCGGCCATCACGGCGGTGACGGCGGCCAGGCGCACGGTCGCGGCGCGCCCGATCTGCGGCAGGTCGAGCAGGACCTCGTCGGGGTCGCGGGCCGTCGTGGCGAGGAACTCGGCCAGCGCGTCCTCGGTGCACGGCACCACCGGCAGCCCGTCGGTCCAGCCCGCGTCGTAGCAGTGCTCGATGGCCGCGCGGGCCACCCGTGGGTCAGGCATCGGTCACCCCCAGGATCGCCAGCACCCGCGGGAGGATCGCCTCCGCCCGCGCGGCGACGCCGTCGCGGTCGAGGCTCGCGAGCGGATGGGGCAGCACCGCGTACGGGAAGTCGGGGTGGCCCTGGACGCGGGCCATCGCCCCCGCGGCGGCGGTGAACGCGTCGGTGCACAGCGACACGGCCGGCACGCCCGCGCGCTCGAGTGCGATCCCGTCGGCCAGACTGGCCGCGCTGCAGGAGCCTCAATCGCCGATCGCGGTGACGGCCACGTCGCAGGAGCGCAGCATCCGCAGGATCTGGTCCTCGTCGGCCGGGGTGCCGAAGTAGCCCTTGGTCTCGCGCACGACGGCGGCGAGCCGGAACCGGGCGTCCAGCCGGTCGGCGACGGCGTCGAGCAGCGCCGCGGCGTTGGGCTTGCCGTTGTCGAGCAGGCCGAGCCGCAGGCCGGTCAGCGCCGCCGGCCGCGGGGTCAGGGCCGGGTCGGTGTCGCGCGCTCCGCCGCCCGACGGGTCGAGGATCGGCGGGTCCCAGGTGATCGTCATCTGCGTGCTCCTCAGGAGTCGAGGTTCGCCGTCAGCCGGGCGCCGAGCGCGGCGTGGTCGATGTCGTGCACGGAACCGGTGCCCGCGAGGTCGAGCGCGTGCGCGGCGCCCACGCCCATGGCCGAGCACGGGCCCATGACCCGCACGCTCGAGAGCGCGGCCGCGTCGCCGTCGACGCAGCGCCCGGCGGCGACGAGGTTCGCGACGCCGGGCGGGGTCATCGCCGCGAGCGGCACGTAGTGCACGTGGTCGGCGTCGAAGGTCTCCCACACGTAGCCCTCGACGCGGTCGTGCAGCTCGATGGGCCAGGCGGTGCGGGCGACGGCGTCGGTCGGGCGCCGCCCGGACCGCACGTCGTCGACGGTGACCTGCCCGGCGCCGACGATCCACCGCGTCTGGCGGCGTCCCGGGAACCCGTAGGCCCGCACACGGGCCTTCCCGAACGCCGCGGGGAACTCGGCGCGCAGGAACGCCACCACGCGGTCGGCCTGCTCCCGGCCCTCGAGCTGGGCCGCGGCGGCCGCCACGGGGTCGAGCGGCGCCTCGACGTGGGTCATGTTCATCACCGCCTGGTCGCGGCCGGTGAAGAAGAACGCGAGCCCGTCGCGGCGCACGAGCCCGTAGTCCGCGACGCGGGCGCCGACGCGCGCCGCGAGCTCGGCGGGGTCCGGCTTCTGGTCCTCGTCGAGGTGCTCGAGCACGATCTGCTGGCTGCCGTAGATCGGGCGCTCGGGCACGCGGCAGGGCAGGCCCGCGTGCCAGGTCAGCGCCGCGTCCCCGCTGGCGTCGACGAACCCGTTCGCGTCGACGACGACGTCGCCGTACCGCGTGGCGGCACGGACCCTCCGGACCCGCCCGTCGGTGACGTCGACCCCCTGCACCGACGCCCCGAGCACGACCCGGATCCCGGCGTCGCGGACGGCCCGCTCGACCCACCGCCCGAGCGCCACCTCGTCGTAGCTGACCGTCACGGTGTGCCGGTGGTGATAGGCGAGGTCCCCCGACGCGCCGAGGTCGGCGAGGATCCCGTCGAACACGTGACGGGTCAGCCGGTGGTACCCCGGCGCGTTGCCGAACACCCCGCAGAACAGCCCGATCAGCGACGTGACCATCTGACCGCCCAGCACCGGCAGGGCGTCGACCAGCACGACGTCGCGACCCAGACGGGCGGCCTCGAGCGCGGCGGACACCCCGGCGATCCCCGCGCCGACCACGCACACGTCCGCGCGCAGCACGTGCGGCGCCTCGGCGGCCGGACGGACGACGGTGTCGAGCCGCAGCGGCGTCAGGGGATGCGGCACGTCACGCGAACTCCTTCTCGCTCACCGACTCGTGCCACGGGATCACGAGGCGCTTCGCCATGTTCACGGCGAAGAAGAGCACCGAGCCGACGGCGGCGAGCAGGACGATGACCGCGAACAGCGCCGGGGCGTCGAGGGCGTTGAGGCTCGAGACCACGAGGAAGCCCAGCCCCTCGTTGCCGCCCAGGTACTCGCCCACGATCGCGCCGATCACCGAGAAGACGATCGCGACCTCCATGCCGGCGAAGACGTAGGGCAGCGTGCTCGGCAGCTCGAGGTTGCGGAACGTCGACCACCGGCTCGCGCCGAGGCCGCGCATGACGTCGCGGTGGCCCGGGTCGACCGACCGCACGCCGAGCAGCACGTTCAGCAGGATCGGGAAGAACGCCAGGATCGCGGCCATGATCACCTTCGAGGTGAGCCCGAAGCCGAACCAGATCACGAAGATCGGGATGAGGGCGACCTTCGGCACGACCTGGAAGGCGACCAGCGCCGGGCGCATCGCGACCTCGAGCCACGCGACCCGGCCGAGGACCCACCCGCCGAGCACCCCGAGCACCAGCGCGATGACGAAGCCGGTGAGCACCTCGGAGACGGTCACCTGCACGTGGCCCCATGTCTCCGGGTCGACCAGCAGCTCGCCCAGCGATGCGCCCACCGCCGACGGGGGCGGCAGGACGAACTCCGAGATGCCGAACAGCGAGACCGCCAGCGACCAGACGACCACCAGCAGGACGAGCAGCACCGGCGCCGAGACCCACGGCAGCCACTTCGAGAGACCGCGCTGTTCCATGTCAGTCCTCCTCCCATGGTCCAGCTCCGCTTCGCTCCGTGTCCTCCTCGTCCAGCGCCCCGCGCAGCGACCGCACCGTCTCCCGGAAGGCGGGCTCCACGTCGATCTCCAGCTCGCGGGGGCGGGCGAGGTCGACGTCGACGACGGAGTGGATGCGGCCCGGCCGCGGGGAGAGCAGCACGACGCGGTCGGCCAGGAAGACCGCCTCGGGGATCGAGTGGGTCACGAACACGACGGTGGCCCCCGTGCTCGCCGCGATGCTCTGCAGCTCCATGTTCATCCGGTCGCGGGTCAGGGCGTCGAGCGCGCCGAAGGGCTCGTCCATGAGCAGCACGCTCGGGTCGCAGCTCAGCGCCCGGGCGATGGCCGCGCGCTGGCGCATCCCCCCGGACAGCTCGCGCGGCAGCGACTTCTCGAAGCCGCCGAGCCCGACCAGGTCGCACAGCTCGTGGGCCCGTGCCCGCCGCGTGGCCCGATCGGTTCCGCGCAGCTTGAGCGGGAGCGCGACGTTGTCCTCGATGGAGAACCAGGGGAAGAGGTTCGCGTCCTGGAAGACCAACCCGAAGCGGCTGACGGTCTCCTCGTCGCGCCGCGTCCCGCGCCACACCGGGCGCCCGCCCGCGCGCACCTCGCCGGCGGTCGGCGGGAGCAGGCCCGCGAGGATCCGCAGCAGGGTGGTCTTGCCGCAGCCGGAGCGGCCGACCAGCGCCACGAACTCGCCGCTCGCCACGCTCAGGTCGATGCCGCGCAGGGCCTCGGTGCTGCCCCGCCGCGAGCTGTAGACCTTGTCGACGCCCGCCAGCTCGAGCTCGGGGTGCACGACGGCACCCGCGGGGGCCGCTTCTTCCAGGAGGTGGTCGGTCATGTCAGGTCCCGAGCAGGTCGTTGGTGAACCAGGGGTCGGGCTGGAGACCGCCGGGCATGATCCGGGCGGCGGTCAGCTCGGCGTAGGTGGCCTGCCAGCGTGCGGGGTCGGTGCGCATGAGGTTCTGCGGTCCCGCCGCGTTCCAGTTCGCGGTGTAGGCCCGCAGGCTGGTCTTCGCCAGCTCGGTGTCCTGCAGGATCGGGAAGTCGTAGCGGCTGCGGATGGTCGCGAGCGTCTGGTCGCCGGTCGGGTCGGCCAGCACCGCGCCGACGGCCGACCGGATCCCGCGCAGGTAGCGGGTCATGAGGTCGCGGCTGCGCGGGTCGTCGAGCTGGGGGCGCGACGTCGCGTAGAGCTGGGCGCCGCTGGTGATCACGTCGGCCGGGTTGAACACGACCGCGTCCGGGCGCTGGGTGCGCAGCTGCTCGGAGGTGTCCAGCGACGCGACGTAGGCGGCGATGCGGCCCTGCGCCACGAGGTCGAACACCCCCGGCGCGACGCCGACGACCTGGCGCTGGACCGTGGCCGGGTCGACGCCGCCGCGGGCGAGCACGAGGTCGAGGGTGGTCTCGCTGGTGCCGCCCTGCGACGGCAGCCCGATCGTCTTGCCGGCGAAGTCGGCGGGCGTCCGGATCGGCGCGCTCGCCGCGGAGACCATCCGCACCGTGACCTGCTGGAGCATCGTGCTGACGTTGACCAGCGGCGCGTTGCGCTGGCCGACGGCGATCATCGTCTCGATGTCGCCGATGCGGGACACGAGGGCGCTGCCCGCGATGAGCGTCTGGATCGCCTGGGCCGACCCGCGCGTGGTCTGGAACTGCACGTCCAGGCCCTCCCGCGCGAAGTGCCCCCCGGCCGCGGCGACGAGCTCCGGGGTGAAGGAGAGCGTCTCCAGCGGCAGGACGTTGAGGAAGACGACCCGCTCGCCGGACCCGCCGGGCCCGGAGGAGCAGGCGGGGACGACCACCGCGGCGGCCCCGACCGTCGCGGCGAGGCCGGCGCGGTGCAGGAACCGGCGGCGCGACAGCGCCGGGGTCATCGGGAACGACGTCGTCACCCGAGCCTCCTCGTCTGGCCTCGTGGTGGCGCGCCCGGGGAATGGTGGAAACGCATCCCTCGACGGCCGAAATCACACTACGAACGATTCCGATCCGACGGGAAATCAGTAGTTCGAATTGACGTCATCATCCGGGTGTATGGCCGACCGGCGTGATCGTTCCGAGATCGGCGTCGGGAGAGATCCGCGCCGCCCGACGGACGACGCCGCGCAACCACCGGTGCGACGGGTCGTCGTCGACGCGGTGGTGCCACCAGAGGCACTCGACGATCTCGGGCGGGTCGCCGGGACACGGCACGATGACGAGGTCGGGGTGGTCGGCGAAAGTCACCGCGAGGCGCCGCTGCATCACGGCCACCCGGTCGGTGCCGGCCACGAAGTACGGCGTCGCGCGGTAGCTGTCGACGCGCACCGCGACCCGCGGGCGCCGCGACAGCCGCGCCAGCAACGGGGTCAGCGGGTAGCTGGCCGGATAGCCGCCGTCGGGATGGTGCGGCACCACCCACGGCAGGTCCTCGAGGTCGGCCAGGGTGAGCCGGTCGGCGGCCGGGTGGTGCCGGTCGAGCACGCAGACCCACCGGTCGCGGAAGAGCTCGAGGTCGCGGATGCCCGCGGTCCGCAGGGCCTGCGTCGGCGAGGAGATGATCCCGTCGATCACACGGAGGGTGTCGAGCGGATCGGTCGGCAGTGCCTCGTTCACGATCTTGACGTGCAGGCGCGTCCCGGGCGCCTCGCGGTACATCGCGCGTGACAGCGACTCGCCGAGCGCGCAGACCGCGTAGTCGGGCATGAGGAGGGTGAACTCGCGCTGCGAATCCTCCGGCCGGAAGTCCCCGGTGGTCACGAACAGGGCCTCCAGGCCCTCGCACACCGGCTCGACCTGCCCGGCGAGCTGCTCGGCGAGCGGCGAGAGCACGAACTGCGCGCCGTTGCGGACCAGCAGCTCGTCAGCGAAGTGGCGGCGCAGCCGCAGCAGGGCGGCGCTCGCGGCGGGCTGCGTCACCCCGATCCGCTCGGCGGCCCGGGTCACGTTGCGCTCGCGCAGCAGCTCCCGGAGGAAGACGACGAGGTTGAGGTCGAGGTTGGCCAGCGACGCGCGGGGGCGGCTCATCGGTGACCCGCCGTCGGTGGCATGCCCGATTCTGGTGGGTCCGGGACCTTCCGCGTCAACGGTCGAGGAGCTCCCGCAGCGCCGCCAGCGTCTCCGCGGGGCGCTCCTCGGCGACGTGGTGGCCGCAGTCGAGGGCCCGGCCGGTGGCCGCGGGGGCCCACCGCCGCCACGTCCCGAGCGGGTCGGGCGCCCTCCCCAGCGGTCCCGTCCGGCCCCAGAGCACCAGGGTCGGGCAGGCGATCGCGCGCCGGCCGCGGTCGGCCTCGTCGTGGGCGGCGTCGTCGGTGACGCCGGCCCGGTAGTCGGCGCACATCGCCGCGACGACCTCGGGGCGGCGCCAGGCGTCGCGGTAGGGCTCGGGATCGGGCACGTGGCGGGCGAAGAACGCGTCCGGGTCGGCCAGGATCATCCGCTCCGGCACACCGCCGGGCTGGGCGAGGAAGAACCAGTGCCAGGCCGCGAGCGCGAAGGCCGCGTCGACGGCGGCCAGCACGTCCCCGGTCGGCAGGACGTCGAGCACGGCGAGCGCGGTGACGACCTCGGGGTGGTCCAGGGCGAGCCGGTAGGCGCAGCGGGCACCGCGGTCGTGGCCGACGACGGCGAAGCGCTCGTGACCCAGCGCCGCCATCACCGCGACCTGGTCGCCGGCCATGGCGCGCTTGTCGAACCGCGCGGTCGCGGATGCGGTGCTGGCCCCGTATCCCCGCAGGTCCGCCGCGACGACGGTGTGGTCGCGGGCGAGGTCGGGCGCGACGGTGTGCCACATGGCCGAGGTCTGCGGCCACCCGTGCAGGAGCAGGACCGGCGGTCCGTCACCGGCGGTGTGGACGCGGATGCGGACGCCGGACTCGGTCGGGACGTCGCGCGGAGCGAAGCCGGGCAGGGTCACAGCCGGTACCAGGCGACGGCGTTGTCGCGTGTCACCGCCGCCCGCTCGTCGTCGGTGAGCGCGTCGAGCAACCACCCTCCGCCCGGCCCGTGGTCGTGGGGGTGGTCGCTCGCCCAGAGCAGCGCGCCGGTCCCGCCGAGCAGCTCGAGGACCTCGCGGATCCGCGCGGGGTCGGGCGGGAGCGCGGCCGGCGCCGTCGTGAACCGCACGTGCTCCCGCACGATCTCCGAGGGCCGCCCGGCGACCCAGGGCACCTCGCGCCAGACGCCCTTCCAGTCCTTGTCGAAGCGCCACAGCAGGGCCGGCAGCCACGAGAAACCGCACTCGACCAGCGTCACCCGCAGCTCCGGTACCGCGGCGAACGCGCCCTCGGTGACCAGGCTGGTCAGCTGCGCCTGGGCGGCCACCTGCGAGTTGGTCAGGTAGTCCTCGACGTAGGTGTGGGTCAGCCCGGACGGGGTCCCGGCCTGCCCGGCGCGTCCCCACGCGTGCAGGCCGACGACCAGACCGTGCTCGGCGGCCGCCTCGAGGACGGGACGGTGCCGCACGTTGCCCCACGGCGCGTCGGTGCGGACCGGGAGCAGCACCTGCACGACACCGGGGTGCGACCCCACCCGCTCGATCTCCGCGACGGCGGCCCGCGTGTCGAGCGTGGGCACGACGATGCTCGCCCGCAGGCGGGTGTCCCGGGCCAGCCACTGCTCGAGGAGCCAGTCGTTGACGGCCCGGGTCAGCGCCGCCTCGTAGTACGGGTTGCGGTTGACCGGGAACGCGCTGGTGCAGCTCAGGACCGCGGTCTGCAGGCCGGCCGGGTCGAGGAGCGCGTCACGCAGCGCGTCGACGGTGCCCGCCGCGGGTAGCAGCCCGGCCTCCCGGGCGGCGGGCGTCGCGCTCGTCGGCGCGCCCGGCGGGTAGGCACCGGCCTGGGTCGGCGAGAGCGCGAGGCCCGCGTCGCGCACGTAGCCGCGCCAGTAGGCGTCGAAGGAGCCGCCGAGCTCGTCGAGGTGCGCCGGCGCGCAGTGGACGTCGCAGTCGACCGCGCCCGTCCCGACCGCGGTGCTCACCCGGCGTCCCGCGCCGGCAGTCCGTAGAGGCGGCAGGCGTTCGCGCCCATCACGGTGTCCCGGATCGCGGACGGGAAGCTGCGCGGGGCGTGGCGCGGCGAGTCGAAGTCCCAGTGCGGGTAGTCCGAGGCGAAGAGGATCCGGTCGTCCATGTCGAGGTGGCGCAACGCGAGCTCGAGGTGGCGCGGGTCGTCGGGCTCCTCGATCGGCTGCGTGGTGAACCAGACCCGCTCCCGCACGATCTCCGACGGCGGCCGCCGCAGGTGGGGGACGTCCTCGCGCAGCGTCGCCCACGCCTGGTCGAGGGCCCAGAGCAGCGGACCGGCCCACGCGATCCCGCCCTCGATCAGCACGAGCTGCAGCGTCGGGAACTCCTCGAAGACGCCCTCCAGCAGGAAGCTCATGAGCAGGGCGGCCATGGTGTTGCCGTTCCAGACGTGCTCCTCGAGGTAGAACGAGGGCCAGCCGGCGGACCGGTGCTGGGCGAGGCCGCCGGTGTGGGCGGCGATCGGCAGCCCGGCCTCCGCGGCCGCCGCGAAGATCGGCCAGTAGTTCCGGCGCCCCACGGACAGCTCCGTGCCGGTCGACAGGAGCACCTGCACGAACCCGGGGTCGCCGGCCCGGCGGCGGATCTCGGCGGCCGCGAGGTCGGGCGCCTCGTGGGGGACGGCGATCGAACTGCGCAGGCGCGGCTCCCGGTCGAGCCACTCCTCGCGGATCCAGGTGTTCAGCGCGCCGCACAACGCGGCCGCGTACTCCGGCGCCTCGACGCCCCAGCTGTGGCCCTGCAGCGGGATGAGGATGCCGTGGTCGACGTCGAACTCGTCGAGGAGCTGGTCGCGCACCATCCCGAGGTCGCTGCCCGGGAAGCCGCCGTCGGGCCACGCGTCGACGCGGAAGCCGGCGTTGCGCACCCGCGGGTAGATCTCCGGCGGCCCGGGGACGCGGCTGCCGAACATCTCCCACCGGCGGCGGTGGGCGGGCGCGAGCCGTGCCGCGACGTCGGGCGCCAGGGCGTGGGGGTGGATGTCGGCGTCGACGAGGGTCCGCGCGGTGCGCTGTCGTCCGGGCCGTGTGCTCGGCGCTGCAGTGGTCGTCATCCGGGCTCCTCCCCGCGGGCCGTCGTGTCGACCACGACCCACGCGTCCTCCACGTGCACCGGGAACGTCTCGGCGACGTACGGGCCGGGCTCCCGCGCTCCCACCGAGACCCCGTAGGTCCGGACCGGCGCCTCCCCGGGACCGAGGAACGACTGGCCGGTGGCGAGGTCGTACTCCCAGCCGTGCCAGGGGCACGCGAGCAGCGCGTCCTCGCCGTCCACGCGGTAGTCGCCCGGCGCCGCGGAACGGAGCCACGGCGCGACCCGTCCCAGGCACAGCGGCCCGCCCTGGTGCGGGCAGTGGTTGTTCAGGGCGTAGAACCGGTCACCGACCCGGAACACGCCGATCGACCGGCGCCCCGCCTCGACGATGCGCCGCTCCCCCGGCCCGAACTCGTCGAGCCGCGACACCACGATCCTCACGCGATCGATCGTAGGAATGCACGCCGCGGCCCGAGAAACAGCGATCGGGAATGGCGCGCATCAATTCGGCTGATGCCGCACCGCGTCGTCCTCCGCGTCGTCCCCCGCGTCGTCCTCCGCGACCTCCTCCTGCGACCGCGCGGACCCCTCGCGCAGGCCGAACACCGCGAGCAGCGTCAGCAGCGACAGCGCGGAGACGTAGAGCGCGATCGGGGTCGACGAGCCCGTCGCGCCGAAGAGCGCGGTCGCGACCAGCGGCGTGATCGCCCCGCCGACCATCCCGCCGATCTGGTAGGCGATGGAGATCCCGCTGTAGCGCACGCGGACCGGGAAGATCTCACTGAACAGCCCGCCCTGGGCGCCGGCCATGATCCCCTGGACCACCGCCGCGACGGCGAACCCGAGTCCTGCCAGGGCTGCGGACCCCGTGTTGACCAGCGCGAACATCGGCAGCGGCCAGAGGACGGCGGTGATCGCCCCGACGACGTACACGGGGCGCGCGCCGTACCGGTCGGAGAGCATCGCGGCCACGACGATCGTCGCCACCCAGATCACCGTGGAGATCATGATCAGCGTGAGGAGTGTCGTGCGCTCGTAGTCGAGCACCGTCGTTCCGTAGCTGAGCATGTAGACGATCACGGTGTAGCCGACGGCCGGCGGCGCGATCGACGCCAGGCTGGCGAGGCCGAGCACCCGCGGGTGCCGGCGCACGAGCTCCGCGACGGGCACCTGGCTCGTGGTCCGCTCCCGCTTCACGCGCTCGAACTCCGGCGCGTCCTGGAGCCGGCTGCGCACGACGAAGCCCACGACGACGAGCACCACCGACAGCAGGAAGGGGACGCGCCAGCCCCACGAACGGAACGCCTCGTCGGGCAGACCGGCGACGGCGAGGAACGCCAGGTTCGAGGTCAGCACGCCGATCGGGACCCCGAACTGCGCAAAGCTGCCGTAGAGCGCGCGCTGCCGGCGGGAGGCGTGCTCGGTGGCGATCAGCACCGCGCCGCCCCACTCGCCGCCGACCCCGAAGCCCTGGACCACGCGCAGCGCCACCAGCAGCAGCGGGGCGCCGATGCCGATCGCCGCGTACGTCGGCAGCAGGCCGATCAGCGCGGTCGCCCCGCCGGTGAGCAGCAGCGTCAGGACGAGCATCGCCTTGCGGCCGAGGCGGTCGCCGAAGTGGCCGATGACCGCCGCACCCAACGGGCGCGCGATGAAGCCCACCGCGAACGTGGCGAACGCGGCGAGCGTGCCGGCCACCGAGGAGAACTGCGGGAAGAAGAGGCTCCCGAACACCAGCGCCGCGGCGGTGCCGAAGATGTAGTAGTCGTACCACTCGATCGACGTGCCGACGAAGCTCGCCGTGAAGATGCTCCTGCGGGAGGGACCGGCCATGGTGCGGCAGGGAAGCGCACCCGCTCGGGCGAGGACAAGCGGGCGGCGTCAGGTCTTCCGGAACTCGGAAAGGACGGCGTCGGTGTGCTCGCCGACGTCCGGGATCGCACCCATCCGCAGCGGGCGGCCCGGCAGCCCGATCGGCGGGACCAGGGCGGGCACCGCGCCCGCCGGGGAGCCGACGGTGCGCCAGCGGTCGCGGGCGGTGTGCTGCGGGTGGCGCAGGACGCCCTCGTCGCCGACGAGGTCGCGCTGCCGGGCGTGCGCGATCCCGGCGCCGGCGAGGCGCGCGACCACCTCCTCGCCGTCGAGAGCGCCGAGCACCGCGTCGATGGCGGCGTGCAGCTCGGGGCGGTGCTCGAGCCGTGCGGACCCGGTGGCGAAGCGCTCGTCGGTCGCCAGCCCCTCGTCGCCCAGGACCTCGGCGCAGAAGCGCGCCCACTCCCGCTCGTTCTGGATCGCGAGCACCACCTCGGTGCCGTCGCCTGCGGCGAAGGTCCCGTAGGGCGCGATCGCGGGATGCGACGTCCCGGCGCGCCGCGGAGCGCGTCCGGCGCCCGCGGCGTAGGTCAGCGGGAAGCCCATCCACTCGCTCAGGGCGTCGAAGAGGCTGACCTCCAGCGCGGTCCCCTCCCCCGTGCGCTCGCGGTCGTAGAGCGCGGCGAGGATGCCGGAGAACGCGTACATCCCGGCCCCGATGTCGGCGGCGGGTATGCCGGCCTTCGCCGGGTGCTCGGGCGTGCCGGTCATCGTCACCAGCCCCGTCTCGGCCTGGATGAGCAGGTCGTAGGCCTTCGCGTCGCGGTAGGGGCCGTCGGCGCCGTAGCCCGAGATGCTGCAGTGGACCAGCCGCGGGTGCTCCCGGCGGAGGTCGTCGGCGCCGAGCCCGAGGCGTTCGGCGGCCCCGGGGGCGAAGTTCTGCACGAAGACGTCGGCGCGGGCGAGGATCCGCCGCAGCGCGGCGAGCGCCTCGGGGTCCTTGAGGTCGAGCGTCACGCTCTCCTTGCCGCGGTTGAGCCAGACGAAGTGGCTCGAGAGACCGCCGACGACCGTGTCGTAGTCGCGCGCGAAGTCCCCGCGGCCCGGGCGCTCGATCTTGATGACGCGGGCGCCGAGGTCGGCGAGGTGGCGGGTCGCCAGCGGCGCGGCGACGGCCTGTTCGCACGCCACGACCAGGACGCCGTCGAGCGGGAGGGCGGGTGTGCCGGGGTCCGCATCGGTCATGACGTGATCGTGCCGCGCGGGTCGCATCCCCGCGCGATGCCGCTCGTTGTGACGAACGCGCCAGTCGATCTCCTGAACCGACTCGCCCGTTCGGACGAACGACGCGGGGTCGGGGCTGGGATGTGACCACGGCGAGCAGCGGGAGACGGCGGAATGGGACCACGGATGGGTCGACTGATCGGGCGGCGCGCGGGCACGGCCGCGCTCGCGCTCACCACGACGGCCCTCGCGATCGGCGGGACGGGCGTCCTCGCCCAGGCCGGGGTGGTGTCGCTCGCCGTCGCGCCGTCCTCGCAGTCGGCGCCGACCGACCAGGGCCTGCTGCGCGTCGCCCACCTCTCGCCCTCGACCGGCGCGGTCGACATGTACGCCGAGGGGCCCGGGCTCCCGTTGACCAAGGTCGCGTCCGGCGTCTCCTACCGCGGCCTCACCGGCTACCTCCCGGCCGCGCCCGGCGTCTACACGCTGCAGGCCCGCCCCGCCGGCGCCGCCGCCACCTCGCTGCCGGCGCTGACCGCGAGCGTCGCCGTGACCGCCGGGTCCGCCCAGACCGCCGCCTTCGTCGACGTCGGTCCGAACGGGACCCCGCAGGCGGAGATCCTCGCCGACCGCACCGCCGCGCCCGCCGACGGCCGGGCCCTCGTGCGGGTCGTGTCCGCCGCGACGGGCGTCGGCGCCGTCGACGTCACCGCCCGCGGCGGCGGGCCGCTCGCCGACGACGTCTTCTACGGCGCGGCCTCGGACTACGCCACGGTGGACGCGCGGGTCTGGACGATGGACGTCACCACCAGCAATGGTCAGACCACCCAGGTCACGCTGCCCGTCGCGAGCCGGTCGGTGAGCTCGGTGATCGTCACCCGCGACCCGCAGGGCGCGCTCGCCGTCGTCGCGGTCCCCGACGCCGCCACCGCGGGGCCGGAGGGCGCCCCGAGCTCGTCGTCCTCCTCCCCGACCGGCGCGACCCCGACACCGACCGCGTCGGCCGGGCCGTCGACGTCCCCGAGCCCGACGCCGCGGACGCGCACGACCCCGAGCGGGGGCGTGCCGGCGGGCTTCGGAGGTCTCGCGGGCGCGTCGGCGCCGACCCCGGTCGCCCGTCCCATGCCGGTGCTCGCCGTCCCCGCCGCACCGCGGGCGGGCCTGCGTCCCACCGGCCTGTCCGTGCCGGCGCTCGGCATCTCGGCCGGCTCCCTGCAGGACCTGGCCGTCGACGGCGGCGGGGCGCTCCAGGCGCCGACCGGCCCGCAGGACCTCGGGTGGTTCACCGACGGGGCGGTGCCCGGGCAGTCCGGCCCGGCCGTCGTCGTCGGGCACGTCGACTCCTGGCAGGGGCCCGGCGTCTTCGCGCGGCTGCACCAGTTGCGCCCCGGAGACGCGATCGACGTCCCCCGCAGCGACGGCTCCGTCGCGCGCTTCGTCGTCGACTCGGTGGAGCAGTTCGGCAAGGACACGTTCCCGACCGACCGCGTCTACGGCCCCACGGCCACGCCCGCTCTGCGCCTCGTGACCTGCGGCGGGCCGTTCGACCCACGGACCCGCTCGTACGTCGACAACGTCGTCGTCTTCGCCTCCCCGCGCTGACAGACTCACCGCATGCGCAGCAACCTGTTCGCCCCGGAGAACCAGGAGCAGGAGTCCGCGCAGCCGGGCCTGCGTCTGCAGAACTCGAAGATGCTCAAGGCCGAGCTCAACGGCGAGTTCCTCGCCCGGCAGGGCTCGATGGTCGCGTTCCAGGGTCAGGTGCACTTCGAGGCGCTGGGGTCCGGGGGGATCGGCGGCTTCATCAAGCAGCAGCTGACCGGCGAGGGCGTGCCGCTGATGAAGGTCACGGGCCGGGGCGACGTCTTCCTCGCCGACGCGGCCCAGGACGTGCACCTCATCGACCTCGAGGGCCCGCACGACGCGCTGTCGATCAACGGCAAGAACGTGCTCGCCTTCGAGCCGTCGCTGTCCTACGACATCCAGATGGTGCAGGGCGCCGGGATGATGTCGGGAGCGGGGCTGTTCAACTGCGTCTTCTCGGGACGGGGCCGGCTGGCGATCACGTGCAAGGGCACGCCGGTGGTCCTCACCGTCGACCAGCCCACCTTCGCCGACCCCCAGGCCGCCGTCGCCTGGTCGGCGGGGCTGCAGACCGGCGTGCACCGCGCCGACCAGGTCGGCCTCGGCACGCTCTTCGGCCGCACCACCGGCGAGGCCTTCACGATGGGCTTCTCGGGACACGGCTTCGTGATCGTCCAGCCCTCCGAGGAGGTCCCGGCGGGCGCCGGCGTCGGCGGCGTCGGCGGGCAGGGCGGTGGCCAGCAGGCGGGCCAGGGCGGCGTCGGCGGCGTGCTCGGGAGCTTCCTGCGCTGACGTGGCTGGCGTCGGCGTTCGGGGTAGGGAGCGAGGGGCGCCTTCGCTGCGTCGCGCCGGGAGCGAGGGGCGCCCTCGCTGCGTCGCGTGGGGCGCGAGGGGCGCCTTCGCTGCGTGCGACGCAGTCGGGGCGGCCCTCGGTCCTCGGCGCCTCGCGAGGGGCACATTCCGCAGGCTGCGGCGCCTGTCGATCATGCGCAACGTGCCGGTCGTGGGCGGGCCGGGCGCCGATGCGACGCCCCAGCATGATCAGGAGCACCTCATCGAGGGGTTCCCGGCTGCCCCGGTGCACCACGCGCCCCTGATCTCCCACGCGGATGCAGAGCGATCTCCGGCGGCGCGGCGATCTCCCGCGCCTGGCGGAGCGATGGACGCCTCCGCTGCGTGCGACGCAGCCAGGGCGTCCCTCGCTCCCTCGGCGTCCCTCGCACCCTCGGCGTCCCCCGCACCCAGGGCGTCCCCCGCACTCGGGGCGTCCCCCGCACCCAGGGCGTCCCTCGCTCCCGGCGTCAGCGGCCCTCGCCGCAGTAGCCGTCGTTGTCGCCGTCCCGCTCGCCGGGCAGGCAGGGGTGTCCGGTGTTGCCGGTGTGGCGCCGACCGGGCGAGGGGACGTACGTGCCGTCGTCGTCCGACGTGTCCGGGACGTAGACGGGGTCGGGCGCCGGCGTGTAGTCCGGCTCGTCGCAGGTGCGCCCGCCCGTGTCCAGCGAGCGCAGCCGCGCCAGACGGCTCGCGGACGCGTCGTTGTGGCCCTCGTACACCGCCGTGTGGGAGCCGGTGACCATGTACTCGCCCATGTCGCTGCCGTAGGTCGTGGAGACGTAGCGCAGCATGCGGCCGTAGCGGTCGCGGTCGACGCCGGGCTCGGCGGTCAGGGTGACCTGCGCGCCCGTCAGGAAGCCCTCGGCCGCCGACTTCGCGTCGTCGCCCTCGTCGGTCGACATCTCGCACGAGTCGATGCCGAGCACGCGGACCTCGTCGCCGTTGTCGAGCGCGAACGAGTCGCCATCGATGACCCGGGCGACGTGCGACGCGGTGGTCACGGGGGACGCCCCGGCCGCGCTCGGCGCCGACCAGCCGGACGAGGACGAGGACGAGGTCGGCGCGGTCACGGGGACCGCTGCCGGGGACGACGCCGCCGGGGACGACGCCGCCGAGGTGCGGGCGTCATCGTGCGAGGCGTTGCAGCCACCGACGACGGCGATGACGACGACGGCTCCGGCGAACAGACCCTTCGCGGACACGCTTCTCCCCCTGGGCGACGGACATGGTGAGTGAGGTCCGCGTCCGATGCGCGCGGTTCCACCCCGATGTCGTGCGCCGACCGGTCGCCGTTATCGGTCCGATCGGGGGAATGTTCGGCTCGTCAGCCGCCGAGCAGGTGCCGGACGCGCTCGGGACCGGCGGCGAGGAGCAACGTGGGCAGGCGCGGCCCGGTGTCGGCGCCGACCAGCAACCGGTAGACGACGACGAAGAAGCGGCGCTGGGCCGCCTTGAGCTCGTCGGTGGGCTTCACGTCGAGCGGCAGACCGGCCTGCTTCTTGGGCACGCCGTAGACGAGCGTGGTGAGCCCGTCGAGCGACCAGTCGTCGGTGAGGTGGTCGCGCAGCATCGCCACGGCCTCGCGGTCCTGCTCGTCGAGGGAGGCGAGCAGTGCGGTGTCGGGCTCGTCGCGCACGCGGGTGTGCGCATCCTCGGGCATGTAGCTCTCGACCCACTGGGTGACCCGGTCGAGGCGCGGGCGCGCGCCGTCGAGGGTGACGCCGAGCCCGGCGAGGATGCGCTCGAGCTGGGCCGGGTCGCCGGCGGTGATGTCGACGACCGAGGCGAGCGTGCGGTAGGAGACGGGCTCCGGGGTGCGGGGCAGCGCGCGCTCGGCGGTGCTCACCGCGCGGACGTGCCCAGTGGTCTCGATCCCGCCCGCCGTCCCGGCCGCGACCTTGCGCTCCAGGGCGTCCCACTCGTCGTAGAGGCGGTGCAGCTCCGCGTCGAAGGCGACCTTGATGGCCTGGTTGGGCCGACGGCGCGCGAACAGCCACCGCAGCACCGGTGTCTCGAGGATCGCCAGGGCGTCGCCCGGGGTGGGCACCGCGCCGCGGGAGCTGGACATCTTCGCCTGCCCGGTGATGCCGACGAAGGCGTACATGGGCCCGATGGGCTGCCGGCCGCGGAAGACCTCGTCCACGATCAGCCCGCCGACCTGGTACGACGAGCCGGGCGAGGAGTGGTCGACCCCGGAGGGCTCGAAGTGCACGCCCTCGTACGACCAGCGCATCGGCCAGTCGACCTTCCACACCAGCTTGCCGCGGGTGAACTCGCGCAGCGGCACCGTCTCGGAGAACCCGCAGGCGCACGTGTACGTCATCGCGGTGGTGTCGTCGTCGTACGCGGTGATCGTCGTGTCGTCGCGCCCGCAGCCGCCGCAGTAGGGCTTGAACGGGAAGTACTCGGCGCTGTTCACGACGTCGGCGTCATCGTCGGGGTCGTCGTCCTCCGCGTCCTTCTTCTTCGTGCGGAAGCGGCCGAGGATGCCGTCGATCGTCGCGCGCTCGCGCATCGCGAGCAGCACCTGGTCGCGGTAGGCGCCCGAGGTGTACATCGCGGTCTGGCTGATGCCGCGGAACGGCACGCCCAGCTCCTCGAGCGCGGCGATCATCGGGGCCTTGAAGTGGTCAGCCCAGTTCTCGTACGGGCTGCCGAACGGCGCCGGGACCTCCGAGAGCGGCTTGCCGATGTGCTCGGACCACGACGGGTCGATGCCGGCGGGGACGCGGCGGAAGCGGTCGTAGTCGTCCCAGGAGACCAGGTGCTCGCAGTCGTGCCCGCGGCGGCGGATCTCGTCGGCGACGAGGTGCGGCGTCATGACCTCGCGCAGGTTGCCGAGGTGGATCGGGCCCGAGGGGCTCAGGCCGGACGCGCAGACGATCCTGCTCTCCGGCCCGGCACGCTCGATCACCTCGTCGGCCATCGTCGACACCCAGTCCGGCTCCGGTGTCCCGGCCGTCTCCACCACCTGCGCCTGCTCCTTCTCCCGGATCGATCCCGTTCCAGCGTAGCTATCGCGCCTGGACCGGGTTGGTGAGCGTGCCGATGCCCTCGACGGTGACGCTGACCTGCTGACCGGCGGTCATGGGTCCGACGCCGGACGGCGTGCCGGTGAGGATCACGTCGCCGGGCAGGAGCGTCATGACCCGGGAGATGTAGGCGATCAGCTCGTCGATCGGGTGCAGCAGCAGGTGCGTGCGGGAGTCCTGCCGGACCTCGCCGTCGAGCTCGGTGCGGATCGCGAGGTCGTCCGGGTCGATCGTCGTCTCGATCCACGGCCCCAGCGGGCAGAACGAGTCGTAGCCCTTGGCCCGCGTCCACTGCCCGTCGGACTGCTGCAGGTCCCGCGCGGTGACGTCGTTGGCGACGGTGTAGCCGAGCACGACGTCGCGGGCGCGGGCCTCGGGGACGTCGCGGCACGGCCGGCCGATGACGATCGCCAGCTCGCCCTCGAAGTCGACGCGCTGGGAGTCCGGCGGCAGCTGGATCGCCAGGCCGGGCCCGATGACGCTCGTCGAGGGCTTCATGAAGATCAGCGGGGCCGGCGGGGCCTCGCCGCCCATCTCGTCGACGTGCGCGGCGTAGTTCTTGCCGATGCAGACGACCTTGGTGGGCAGGATCGGCGCGAGCAGCCGGACGTCGGCGAGCGGCCAGGTCCGTCCCGTGAAGGTCGGGTCGCCGAACGGGTGCTCGGCGATCTCGGCGCAGACGTCGGCGGAGGACTCGGGCTCGCCCCCGGCGGTCGAGGCGGACTGCAGGGCGGCGAACGAGACGCCCTCGGCATGGGCGATCCGGGCGAGGCGCACGGCCGCCGACCCTATCCGGCGGGGTGCTCAGACCGCGCCGGCGGCCATCGGCTCGTCCTCGTCCACCCACGACCACCGCTCGTGGTCCGGGGCGACGGCGTTCAGCTCCGCGAGGCCCGTGGCCGGCACGGCGAGGTACACGCCCTGGTCGACCCACAGCCACGCGAGACGGGTGCCGGCGGCGTGCGCGGCGCGGGCGACCTCGACGTGCAGGACGTTGCTGAGGTACTTGACGTGGCCGGCGTAGTCGAGGTCCGCCACGTCGTCGCCCAGACGCAGACGCAGGTCGTGGCGCCGGTCGTCGGTGATCTCGACGTGCTCGAGCTGCACGGCGAGCGCGTCACCGACCAGCCGGGCGAGGTCGTCGACCTGGTCGCGCAGGGTGTCGGCGAACTGCTCGACGTGGCCGTCGTGGAACGCGAGGTCCGCGAGGTGCGGCTCGGCGTCGAACCCGGGGTGCCAGAACGCGGCCTCCCCGATCGCGCCGAGCACCGACCCGGCGGTCGGCGGCTCGCCCGCGTCGGCGACGGCCTCGGCGATCGCGTCGACGTCGGGGGCGGTCGGGAGCACACCGGCCTCGCCGAGCTCCCGCAGCAACCGCTCCGTCGCCGCCCGCCCCTGCGGCGACAGCTCCGGCGGGGTCGGCGGTTGCGGCGGGGTCGGAGGCGCCGGCGTGGTCGCTGGCGTGTCAGCGTGGCGGCCACGCTGGCGTTCAACGTCAGGAAAGTCCCCACGATCTTGCGGTCGTGCCGGTGTCGCCCGGGCCCGTCGGAGGCTGCGCCAGGCCATCACGCCCAACACCGCAGGCCCCAGCGCGGCGAGCACGAACGGGAAGGCGCGGTCGACGACCGTGCGGTCCGGCCCCTCGGCCGTCACGCCGACGACGACGAAGTACGCCGCGATCCCGACGCCGCAGGCGATCTCGACGCCGGCGACCAGCATCTCCCACCACCGGGCGTTCATGATCGTGGTGCCTTTTCTGACGTTCAACGTCAGCGTGGACGCCAGGCTGACACGAGCGAAGCCGTGTCAGCGCGCTTCCCGCAGACCTTCGACTAGGCGGGGGTGCGGGTGCCCGCGGTCGAGGAGACCAGGGCCGCGAGACGGTCGCCGACCGCCGAGGTGCCGCCCGGGTTGGTGTGGTCGCGGGTGGCGAGGTCGAAGGCGACGGCCGCCTCGACGCGGCGGGCGAGCTCGGGCTCGCCGAGGTGGTCGAGCAGCAGGGCCACCGACAGGATCGCGGCGGTCGGGTCGGCGATGCCCTTGCCCGCGATGTCCGGCGCGGAGCCGTGCACGGGCTCGAACATGCTCGGGTTGGCGCGCGAGACGTCGAGGTTGCCCGAGGCGGCGAGGCCGATGCCGCCCGTGACCGCGGCCGCGAGGTCGGTGAGGATGTCGCCGAACAGGTTGTCGGTGACGATCACGTCGTAGCGCGACGGGTCGGTGACCAGGTGGATCGTCGTCGAGTCGACGTGCTGGTAGTCGACCGAGACCTCCGGGTGCTCGAGCGAGACCTCCTCGACCACGCGCGACCACAGCGAGCCGGCGTGGGTGAGCACGTTGGTCTTGTGCACGAGCGTGAGCTTGCGGCGCGGGCGGTTGTTGGCGCGCGTGAAGGCGTCCCGCACGACGCGCTCGACGCCGAACGCGGTGTTGACGCTGACCTCGGTGGCGATCTCCTGCGGGGTGTCCTTGCGCAGCAGCCCGCCGGTGCCCGCGTACGGGCCTTCGGTGCCCTCGCGGACCACGACGAGGTCGATCTCGGCGTTGCCCGAGAGCGGCCCCCGCACGCCCGGGTAGAGCCGGGCGGGGCGCAGGTTGACGTGGTGGTCGAGCTCGAAGCGCAGCCGCAGCAGCAGGCCGCGCTCGAGGATGCCGCTGGGCACCGACGGGTCGCCCACCGCGCCGAGCAGGATCGCGTCGTGCTCGCGCAGCTCGGAGAGCACCGACTCGGGAAGGAGCTCCCCCGTCGAGTGCCACCGCGCGGCGCCGAGGTCGTACTGCGTCGCCTCCACCGAGGGGGCGACCTCGTCCAGAACCTTCAGCGCTTCGCCGACGACCTCGGGACCGATGCCGTCCCCGGGCACCACCGCGAGTCGCATCCGCAACAACCTCCACCGAGCGGGTCGCCCCGCGACGGGGTGACCGGGGCTGACCCGGGGAGACTACTAGGCGTGTCGGTCGATCACGGAACCGGATCGCCGGATCGTAGGAATGCGCTCTCCGACGGGGTTGCTGCGCCCGGCGGGGTTTGATCGGCGGAACGGCCCCACAGGATCTCCGCCGACCCGGGCGGATCAGTCGAAGGTGATCAGCCGCGTCGTCCGCGCGTCCAGTGCCTGGCCGATCGTCTCGAGCACCTCGGACCCGACGGGCTGGTCGACGCGCAGCAGCATGATCGACGACGACCTGTCGCGCTGCTGCGAGAGCTGGGCGGCCTCGATGTTGACGTCCGACTCGCCGAGCATCGTGCCGACGGTGCCCATGGCGCCCGGGCGGTCGGAGTACTCGAACAGCAGCACGTGGCCCTCGGCGCGCAGGTCGAAGCTGCGGCCGTTGATCTCGACGAGCTTCTCGACCTCGTCCTCGCCGGTCAGGGTGCCCGAGACCGTGACCGCGTCGGAGCCGTCCGACCCGTCGCGCACGGTCCGCAGGGTCACCATGCTGCGGTGGTTCGGGCTCTCGGTCGCGGTCTCGACGGTCGCGGCGACGCCACGCTCCTCGGCCAGGGCCGGGGCGTTGACGAAGGTGACGGGCTCGTCGACGACCTCGCCGAACACCCCGCGCAGCGCCGCCAGCGCGAGCACCGAGACGTCCTCGTGGGCGAGCTCGCCCCGCACCTGCACCTGCAGCTCGGCCGGGGCCCCGACGAGGTCGGAGAGCAGGATGCCGAGCTTCTGCGTGATGCCCAGCCACGGCCGGACCTCCTCGCCCACCGCGCCGCCGGAGACGTTCACGGCGTCGGGGACGAAGTCGCCGCGCAGGCCGGCGAGCACGGAGTGGGCGACGTCGGTGCCGGCGCGGTCCTGGGCCTCCGCGGTCGACGCCCCCAGGTGCGGCGTCACCGTCACCTGCGGGAGCTCGAACAGCGGCGAGCTCGTCGTCGGCTCGGTGACGTAGACGTCGATGCCGGCGCCGGCGACGTGGCCGGAGCGGACGGCCTCGGCCAGCGCGTCCTCGTCGACCAGCCCGCCGCGCGCGGCGTTGACGATGATGACGCCCGGCTTGGTCTTGGCCAGCGCCTCCTTGCCGATGAGGCCCTGGGTCTCCGGGGTCTTCGGCAGGTGGATGGTCATCATGTCCGCACGGGCGAGCAGCTCGTCGAGCTCCACGAGCTCGATGCCCAGCTGCGCCGCGCGGCTCTGCGGCAGGTAGGGGTCGTACGCGATGACGTGCGTGCCGAACGATGCGATGCGTGCCGCGAAGAGCTGGCCGATCTTGCCGAGGCCGATGACGCCGACCGTCTTGCCCTGGATCTCGACGCCGGAGAGCTTGCTGCGCTCCCACCTGCCGTCGCGCAGGCTCGCGTCGGCCTGCGGGATGTGGCGGGCGGTGGCCAGCAGCAGCGCGAGCGCGTGCTCCGCGGCGGAGACGATGTTCGACGTGGGGGCGTTGACCACCATGACGCCGTGGGACGTCGCCGCCGGGACCTCGACGTTGTCGAGCCCCACCCCGGCGCGGCCCACGATCTTCAGCTGCTTCGCGGCGTCGAAGACCTCGGCGTCGACCTGCGTCGCCGACCGCACGAGCAGGGCGTCGGCCGTCGCGACGGCGTCCAGCAGCGCGGCACGGTCGGTGCCGTCGACGGAGCGGACCTCGACCTCGTCGCCGAACACCTCCAGCGTCGACGGCGCGAGCTTCTCGGCCATCAGGACGACGGGCTTGCTGGCGGCGGTGGTCACGTGTGATCGCTCCCGGGGGGTCGGCGGCCCACGCCGACGAGCCCTGCACCTACTCGATGTCACACACGCCGACGTGCGTACGGGCCTGATCGTCCCGCACTCACGGCGAGCTTACCGACCCGTCGTGAACCGATTCACAGGGTCACGGCGTGACGAACGAACGGCGCTCTCGCTGCTTCGGAAGCAGCGAGAGCGCCGTTCGTTCACCAGACACGCTGCTCCGGACGCCGCGCGCGGCGCGCATCCGAGCGAGCGGGCGACTACGTCGTCGGGCGCGCCATCCAGGGCATGAGGCCGCGGAGCTTGGCGCCGACCTGCTCGATCTGGTGGGCCTTGCCCTCCTCCTCGAGCTTGGTGAAGTTCGGGCGGCCGTTGTCGTCCTCGGCGACCCACTCGCGGGCGAACGAGCCGTCCTGGATCTCGGAGAGGACGCGGCCCATCTCCTCCTTCACCGCGGCGTTGATGATGCGCGGGCCACGGGTGAGGTCGCCGTACTCGGCGGTGTCCGAGCAGCTCCAGCGCTGGCCGTAGATGCCCTTCTCGTACATGAGGTCCACGATCAGCTTGAGCTCGTGGAGGCACTCGAAGTAGGCGATCTCGGGCTGGTAGCCGGCGTTGACCAGCGTCTCGAACCCGGCCTGGACCAGCGCCGACGTGCCGCCGCAGAGCACGGCCTGCTCGCCGAAGAGGTCGGTCTCGGTCTCCTCGGTGAAGGTCGTCTTGATGACGCCGGCGCGCGCGCCGCCGATGGCCGCGGCGTAGGACAGGGCGAGCGCCTGGGCGCCGCCCGTCGCGTCCTGCTCGACGGCGATGAGGCACGGCACGCCCTTGCCGTCGACGAACTGGCGGCGCACCAGGTGGCCGGGCCCCTTCGGGGCGACCATCGCGACGTCGACGTCCGAGGGCGGCGCGATCAGGTCGTAGCGGATGTTGAAGCCGTGGCCGAAGAACAGCGCGTTGCCGGACTCGAGGTTCGGCGCGATGTCCTCGGCGTAGATCGTGCGCTGCTTGGTGTCCGGCGCCAGGATCATGATCACGTCGGCCTCGGCGGAGGCCTCGGCCGGCGTGACGACGCGCAGGCCCTCCTCCTGGGCGTCGGCGCGGCTCTTCGAGGTCTCCGGCAGGCCGACCCGCACGTCGACGCCCGAGTCGCGCAGCGACAGCGCGTGGGCGTGGCCCTGGCTGCCGTAGCCGATGACGGCGACCTTGCGCCCCTGGATGATCGAGAGGTCGGCGTCGCTGTCGTAGAAGACCTCGGCGTTGCCGGTGGTCGGGGCACTCATGGGCGGGACTACTTCCTTCCGGGAACGGAGTACGGGAACCGAATCTAGCGGTGGTGGGCGGCGATCGACCGCGGGCCGCGGGACAGCGCGACCATGCCGGACTGGACGACCTCGCGGATGCCGTAGGGCTCGAGCATCCGGCGCAGGGCGTTCAGCTTGTCCTCGGTGCCGGTGGCCTCGACCGTGACCGCCTCGGGCGAGACGTCGACGACCTTGGCGCGGAACATCTGCGTCACCTCGAGGACCTGCGAGCGCACGCTGGCGTCGGCACGGATCTTCATCATGACGAGCTCGCGCTGCACCGACGTGGTCGGCTCCAGCTCGACGATCTTGATGACGTGCACGAGCTTGTTGAGCTGCTTCGTGACCTGCTCGAGGGGGAAGTCGTCGACGGTGACGCAGATCGTCATCCGCGAGATCCCCTCCTCCTCGGTGGGGCCCACGGCCAGCGACTGGATGTTGTAGCCGCGCCGCGAGAACAGCCCGGAGATGCGGGCGAGCACGCCGGGCTTGTCCTCGACGAGCACCGAGAGCGTGTGGGTCGTGGTCACGCTGAGCCCAACTCCTTATTGGCAACCTCGTCGGCTCCACCCGTCTCCGGGTCGTCGAACAGCGGGCGGATGTCGCGCGCGGCCATGATCTGGTCGTTGCCGGTGCCGGCGGCGACCATCGGCCAGACCTGCGCGTCGGCGCCGACGGTGAAGTCGATGACGACGGGACGGTCGTCGATCGCCATCGCCTGCTCGATCACCCGGTCGACGTCGTCCTTCGACTCGCAGCGCAGGCCCTCGCACCCGAGCGCCTGGGCGAGCATGACGAAGTCCGGCACGCGGTGCTTGTGGGTGCCGAGCTCGGTGTTCGAGTAGCGCTCCTCGTAGAACAGGGTCTGCCACTGGCGGACCATGCCGAGGTTGCCGTTGTTGATGACCGCGACCTTGATCGGGATGCCCTCGATCGCGCAGGTCGCGAGCTCCTGGTTGGTCATCTGGAAGCAGCCGTCGCCGTCGATGCACCACACCGTGGTGTCGGGCATCCCGACCTTCGCGCCCATCGCGGCGGGCACGCCGTAGCCCATGGTCCCGGCGCCGCCGGAGTTGAGCCACGTGCGCGGCTTCTCGTAGCGGATGAACTGCGCGGCCCACATCTGGTGCTGGCCCACGCCCGCGGCGTAGATCGCGTCCGGTCCGGCGATGGCCCCGATCCGCTCGATGACGTACTCGGGCGAGAGGGTGCCGTCGGCGGGGTCGTCGTAGCCGAGCGGGAACGTCTGCCGCCAGCCCTCCAGCTGCTCCCACCAGGGCCGGAGCCGCTCGTGGCGCTCCTCGCGGTCGGACTCCCCGGAGCGCAGGGCGCCGGTGAGCTCGGTGATCACCTCGCGGGCGTCGCCGACGATCGGCACGTCCGCGGGGCGGTTCTTGCCGATCTCGGCCGGGTCGACGTCGGCGTGGATGATCTTCGCGTCCGGCGCGAAGGTCGACAGATCGCCCGTCACACGGTCGTCGAAGCGGGCCCCCAGCGCGATGAGGAGGTCCGACTTCTGCATCGCCGCGACCGCGGCGACGGTGCCGTGCATGCCCGGCATCCCCAGGTTCTGGCGGTGGCCGTCGGGGAAGGCGCCGCGGGCCATGAGCGTGGTGACCACGGGCGCGCCGGTCTCGTCGGCGAGGTCGAGGAGCTCGGTGGAGGCCTCGGCCTTGATGACGCCGCCGCCGACGTAGAGGACGGGACGCCGCGCCTCGCGCACGAGGCGGGCGGCCGCGGCGATCTGCTTGGAGTGCGGCCGGGTCGTCGGCCGGTAGCCGGGCAGCCGGGTCTCGACCGGCCAGCTGAAGGTCGTCTGCGCCTGCAGGACGTCCTTGGGCAGGTCCACGAGGACCGGCCCGGGACGTCCCGTCGACGCGATGTGGAACGCCTCCGCGATCGCCCGCGGGATGTCCGCGGGGTCGGTCACCAGCATGTTGTGCTTGGTGATCGGCATCGTGATGCCGCAGATGTCGGCTTCCTGGAACGCGTCGGTGCCGATGAGCTTGCGCCCGACCTGACCGGTGATCGCGACGACCGGCACCGAGTCGAGCATCGCGTCGGCGAGCGGGGTGACGAGGTTGGTCGCCCCCGGCCCGGAGGTCGCGATGCACACCCCGACCCGCCCCGTGGCCTGCGCGTAGCCGGTGGCGGCGTGACCCGCGCCCTGCTCGTGGCGCACGAGGATGTGCCGCACGAGCGTCGAGTCGAACAGCGGGTCGTAGGCCGGGAGGATCGCGCCGCCCGGGATGCCGAAGACGACGTCGCAGCCGACCGACTCGAGGGAGCGCACGAGCGAGCGGGCGCCGGTGGCGGGCTCGGGGTCGACGTGCGTGGGACGCGGGGCGTCGGGACGGACGGGCTCCTGCGAGACCGTGTCCTGCTGCTCGCTGGGTGCGCCGACGCGCGGAGCGGGGCGCCGGGTCGCGGCGCCGTTCGCGGCCGGGCCCGGGGTGCCGGGCGGCGCGGAGGGTTTGGCTTGAGTCATCGGGTGTCTGCCTCGAAGCGGTCGTTACCGGGTGTGGAACTGGGGCCGAACATGAAAAAGCCCCCACCGCCTCGAGGCGGAGAGGGCAGGCGCGTCAGCAGGAACTCGCGGCGGGCGGCAAGGCCCGTCAGGCGCTGACGCGCCCCGGGAGTACGAGAATTCGCCGCTGGATCACGGGGGCGAGAGTAGGTGGCGGCTCCGCAGGTCGTCAAACCGGGGTGGTGGCACCATCGGTGCGGTGACGAACGAGGACACCACCACGACCACGATCGACGCGGCGTCGGGGCGCGTGACCTTCCGTCCGATCCCCCTCCCGGCCCTGGTCGCGGTGGGGATGCTGGCGATCGGGATCTCGCCGATCGCGTTCCTGGGCGGGCCCTGGTTCCTCGTCCTGCTCGTCCCCGTCGCGCTGGCGTGGGTCGTGATCCGCACGCGGACGGTCGTCGACGACACGTCCCTGCGCGTGCTCACGCTCGGCGGCTCCCGCCGGATCCCGTGGGACGACGTCGAGACGCTGCGGGTCGCCGACCGCGGCTGGGTCCGGGCCGTCCGCGGCGGGGCGGCACGGAGCGGAGCGGGAGCTGCCGCGCCGGAGGCGGGTGACCGTGAGGAGCCGGCCCTGGTCGGTGTGCGCGCGCGGCACCTCGGCCGCGTCGCCCAGGCCAGCGGCGGGCGGATCACCATGCCGACCCCCGAGGAGGTCGAGGAGGCCCGCGAGCACGAGCGCGAGCTCGAGGCCGCCCGGATGCGGATCACGGCGCTGCGGGAGCGGCAGGCCGCGACGGCGCAGGTCGCCGAGGACGCTCCGGCCGAGGGGGCCGACGAGCGGGCGTAGCCTCGCCACCGTCCACCGCCTGATCGTTTCCCTGCGAGGTCTGCCGTGCCGCCGCTGCGCTCGCGCGTCACCACCCAGGGCCGCAACGCCGCCGGGGCCCGGGCCCTCTGGCGCGCCACCGGCCTCACCGACTCCGACTTCGGCAAGCCGCTGGTCGCGATCGCCAACTCGTACACCCAGTTCGTGCCCGGTCACGTGCACCTCAAGGAGCTGGGCGAGCTCGTGGCGGGCGCCGTGCGCGAGGCCGGCGGGATCGCGCGCGAGTTCCACACCATCGCGGTGGACGACGGCATCGCCATGGGTCACGGCGGGATGCTGCACTCGCTGCCGTCGCGCGAGGTGATCGCCGACGGCGTCGAGCACATGGTCCAGGGCCACGCGGTCGACGCGCTGGTGTGCATCTCGAACTGCGACAAGATCACCCCGGGCATGCTCAACGCCGCGATGCGGCTGAACATCCCGACGGTGTTCGTGTCCGGCGGGCCGATGGAGGCGGGCAAGGCCGTCGTCGTCGAGGGCGTCGCCCAGGCGCCGACCGACCTCATCACCGCGATCTCCGCCTCGGCGTCGCCGCAGGTCAGCGACGACGGGCTCACCGAGGTCGAGCGCTCGGCGTGCCCCACGTGCGGGTCGTGCTCGGGCATGTTCACCGCGAACTCGATGAACTGCCTGACCGAGGCGCTGGGCCTCTCGCTGCCCGGCAACGGCTCGACGCTGGCGACGCACGCCGCCCGTCGGGAGCTGTTCCTGCAGGCCGGCCGGACGGTGGTCGAGCTGGCCCGGCGCTTCTACGCCGAGGACGACGAGTCCGTGCTGCCGCGCAACGTCGCCTCGAAGCACGCCTTCGAGAACGCGATGGCGCTCGACGTCGCCATGGGCGGCTCGACGAACACCGTGCTGCACATCCTCGCCGCCGCCCACGAGGCCGAGCTGGACTTCAGCCTCGCCGACATCGACGCGGTCAGCCGGCGGGTGCCCTGCGTCGCCAAGGTCGCGCCGAACTCGTCGCACCACATGGAGGACGTCCACCGTGCCGGGGGGATCCCCGCGATCCTCGGCGAGCTCGACCGGGGCGGGATGCTGCACCGCGACGTGCACGCCGTGCACGCGCCGTCGCTCGAGCAGTGGCTCGGCGCCTGGGACATCCGCGGCGGGTCCCCGTCCGGCGAGGCCGTCGAGCTCTTCCACGCCGCCCCCGGCGGCGTCCGCACGGTCGAGCCGTTCTCGACGACCAACCGCTGGTCGTCGCTCGACACCGACGGCGTCGACGGGGTCATCCGCGACGTCGGGCACGCCTTCTCGGCCGACGGCGGGCTCGCCGTGCTGACCGGGAACCTGTCCCCGGACGGCGCGGTGATCAAGAGCGCCGGCCTGCCCGAGGACGGGCGGCACTTCCGTGGCCCCGCGCGCGTCGTCGAGAGCCAGGAGGAGGCCGTCTCGGTCATCCTCGGCAAGCAGGTGCAGCCCGGCGACGTGCTCGTCGTGCGCTACGAGGGCCCCGCGGGCGGCCCGGGGATGCAGGAGATGCTGCACCCGACCGCGTTCCTCAAGGGCGCGGGGCTCGGCGCGGTGTGCGCGCTGGTCACCGACGGCCGCTTCTCCGGCGGGTCGAGCGGCATCTCCATCGGCCACGTCTCCCCCGAGGCGGCCGCGGGCGGCGCGATCGGGCTCGTGCAGGACGGCGACGAGATCCTCCTCGACGTCGACACCCGGCGCATCGAGCTGCTGGTCGACGACGACGTGCTCGCCGAGCGCCGCGCCAAGATGGACGCCTCCGAGCGGCCCTGGCAGCCCGCCGCCGAGCGCCACCGTCCCCTGACGAGCGCCCTGCGCGCGTACGCCAAGCTCGTCACCTCGGGCGCGACCGGGGCGGTCCGCTCGGTCTAGGCGCACCCCTCACCGCAGCGGGTGCCGCAGGGACGCGGCGCGCAGGGCGTCCGCGATCCGGCGGCACTCGTCGCGCGTGAGCACGGCGGTGTGCCGGCCCATCGTCATGACCGCGAAGGGGTCGCCGTCGTCGACCTGGACGCTCACGATCTCCTCGCCGGCCCCGCTGCTCACGCTCGTCCACGCCGTCATGGCCCACTCCGCTCCGACGTCGTCCACGTCCGGTACGTGGGCGTCGGAGTCCGTTCTACATACTTGCGTGTCGGCTGGCAAGTAAGTGTTCGGGTTCAGTACCCGTTGATCACCAGGTTCGGCGGGTCCTCCCCGCGGGCGACGGCCGCGAGCTGGGTGTGCACGACGCGGTAGGCGCGGTCGAGGTGGCCGGGGACGCTGCCGCCGACGTGCGGGGTGATCAGCAGGTTCGGCGCCGTCCAGAGCGGGTGGTCGACGGGCAGGGGCTCGGGATCGACGACGTCGACCACGGCGCGCAGGCGCTCCGCGCGCAGCTCCGCGAGCAGGGCGTCGGTGTCGACCACCGGTCCGCGCGCGGCGTTGACCAGCAGCGCACCGTCGGGCATCGCGGCGAGGAAGGCGGCGTCGACCAGCCCGCGCGTCTCGTCGGTGAGGGGCACCAGCAGGACGACGACGTCGTGGTCTCCCAGCAGGTCGGGCAGCTCGGACGTCGCGTGGACGCCGTCACGCGCGCGGCGCCCGACACGGGTGATCGTGGCGACGTCGAACGTCTCGAGGCGCCGGGCGGTCTGCTCGGCGAGGTCCCCCGCGCCGACGAGCAGGACCCGCTTGCCGGTGAGCGTGTCGGTGATGTGCTGGTCCCAGCGGCGCTCGTCCTGGGCGCGCACGAACGGCGGGATCTCGCGCAGCACCGCGAGCGTCGCCGCGAGCACCCACTCGGCGGTGACGCCGCCGTGGGCGCCCTGGCAGTCCGAGAGCTGCACGCCCGCCGGCAGCCGCCCGACCCACAGCTCCGCGCCCGCCGAGAGCAGCTGCACCAGGCGCAGGCGCGGGCAGCGCTCCACGAGGGCCAGCGCGTCGCTCGTGGCCAGGAAGCCGGGGATGAGCACCGCGGCCCGGGCGGCGGCGTCGGGGAGCTCGTCGGCCTGCTCGTCGTAGCGGACGAGCTCGAGGCCGTCGATGTCGGCGAGCGCGGCCTCGCCCTCGTCGTGGGGTACCAAGACGGTCACGGGTTCCGGACTCACGGTCGGCGGACGCTACTCCCCCGGGTCGGCGCGGGGCGGAGCGGCGCGGTGATCGACCCCGACCCGCCCCGTCTCACGGCCGGCAGAACCCGGGACGCCTACTGTGTCGTGCCGTGTCCGGTCCGCTCCGCAGGGTCGCGCTGATCGTCGCGCTGACGACGTTCACCGCGCTGCTCGCCGGCTGCGCGCAGTTCCCGGACGCGGGCACGCAGCCGTGGCGCGAGCGACCCGACCTCTCGGCGGAGCGGGCGCCCCAGCCCGAGCTCCCCGAGACCGGCGAGCCGACGCCCGCGCCGAACTCCGCGGGCCCCTCGGTGCCCCCGCCGTGCGTGGACCCGGACCCGCAGGTCGTCGCCACCTGCCTCGACCCGCTGTCGGCGGTCGTCACGCTGCCCGGCGGGGCGTCGGCCCTGGTGGCCGAGCGGACCACCGGGCGCATCCTGCGGATCACGCCCGACGAGACACCCGAGCAGGTCGCGACGGTGCCCGTCGACGCGGCGGGCGACGGCGGGCTGATGAGCCTCGCGCTCTCCCCGAGCTTCGCCGAGGACCAGCTGATCTACGCCTACGGCACCACCGCCGCTGGCAACGCGGTGTTCCGGATCGCCCCCGGCGACGTCCCCAAGGTCGTGCTCGGCGGCATCCCGCGCGGGGCGTCCGGGAACCGCGGGGCCATCGGTGTCGAGCCCGACGGGACGCTGCTCGTGGCCACCGGCGACGCCGGCAACGCGGCCGCGGCCGCCGCGCCCACCTCGCTCGCGGGCAAGCTCCTGCGCATCGACCCGTTCGGCCGGCCCGTCCCGGGCACGCCGAACCCGGCCTCGCCGGTCGTCGGCAGCGGGCTGCACTCCCCCGGCGACGTCTGCGCCGACCCCGCGGCCGGCGTCAGCTGGGTGACCGACCGCGCCGGGGCCCGCGACGTGCTGCTCGCCGTGCGTCCCGGCGTCGCCCCCGGCGCGGACGCGGCGGCCTCACCGGCGTGGACCTGGCCCGAGCGGCCCGGCGTCGCCGGTTGCGCGGCCCTGCCCGGCACGCTCGTCGTCGGCCTGCAGGGGTCGAGTGCGATGTTCGTGCTGCGCCCGACGCCCCAGGGCGGGTTCGTCGGCGCACCCCAGGCCGTGCTGCAGGGCACCTACGGGCGCATCACGGGCACCGACGTGGCCTCCGACGGCCTGATCTGGTTCACCACGGCCAACAAGGGCGGCGGCGGGCCGGTGACGCCGACCGACGACCGCGTCGTGCGCATCCGGCCGCCCTCGGGTGGGGCGAGCGGGGCGGACTAGGCCTCCGCCGGCCCGGACGGCACCGGACTCGTCCCTCGGCCGGCCCCCAGTGATCGAAGTACCGATACGGACGCTGAGCGTCTGCGACGGCACTTCGCTGACACGACCCCGGACGCACCACGGCCCCGGTCCTCCACCTCGGGGTGGGGAGGACCGGGGCCGTGGGCCACCTGATCTGGGGAGCGGACCAGGCGAACGTCGATCCGTCTCAGTCGTCGCTGTCGCTGCTGTGACCGAAGGACATGAGGCTCGAGCCGTGCGAGGCGATCGCGTCGTCGACCTGGTGGGCGCCGCGGCCCGTGGCGTCGTGCAGGTGACCGGAGGCCTCGTTGACCGCACCGGAGATCTTCTGCTCGGTGTCGGTGGCGTGGCTGCCGACGGGGATGCCGTTGGCGTTGGCCGCGGTCTGCAGGTCCGAGGTCGCCGCCGAGGTGATGCGGTTGACCTGGTGCTGGCCCGCCGAGACGTGGCCGCCGACGAGCTCCTCGCCGCCCTTGAACGTCGTCGGGACGTCGGTGTTCGGCAGGTCCTGCAGCGCCGCGGCGTTCTCCTGCGCGACGTCGGAGAGCGTGCTCGTGGTGTTGTCGACGTTCGGCGCCTCGGCGGCGAAGGCGAACGACGCGGTCCCGCCGGTCAGCGCGAGCGCCGCGGCAGCAGTCAGCGCGCCCCGGCCGGCGACCTTACCGACCGTGCTGGTCTGGCGGGCACTGTGTGCACCCATTCGGAACCCTCCAGTACTTCGTATGGCATCGGGGGATGAACCGGACGGTGGGCACGCCGTCACGCCCGGCTAGAGAACGGCTACACGCTGCTCCCTGAATCACCCAACGGAGGGATCTCGTCCGGGTTACGGGTACATCACGGAAAACATGATCGATCTCGGTGAGTCGGGGCTCACCGGCAGCGCTCGAGCACCAGCTCCTGCACACGGGCGGCGTCCGCCTGCCCCCGGGTGGCCTTCATCACCGCACCGACGATCGCGCCGGCGGCCTTCGTCTTGCCCGAGCGGATCTTCTCCGCGATGTCGGGCTGCGCGGCCAGCGCCTCGTCCACGGCCGTCGTCAGCGCGCTCTCGTCGCTCACGACCGCGAGACCCCGCCCGGACACGACCTCGTCGGGCTCGCCCTCGCCGGCCAGGACGCCGTCGACCACCTGGCGGGCCAGCTTGTTGGTCAGCGTGCCCTCGCCGACGAGCGCCACCACGCGCGCCACCTGGGCCGGCGTGATCGCCAGCTCGGGGAGCGTCACGCCCGACGCGTTCGCCTGTTGGGCGAGGTACGAGACCCACCACGAGCGCGCCGCCTCGGGGGCCGCGCCCGCGTCGACGGTGTCGGCGACGAGGTCGAGCGCCTCGGCGTTGACCAGGTCGCGCAGCTCCTCGTCCGACAGGCCCCACTCGGTCTGGATGCGGGCCCGGCGCTCCCAGGGGCGCTCCGGGAGCCCGGAGCGCAGCGCCTCCACCCAGTCGCGGGAGGGCTCCAGCGGCGGCAGGTCGGGCTCGGGGAAGAAGCGGTAGTCGGCGAAGGTCTCCTTCGGCCGGCCCGCCGACGTCGTGCCGGACTGCTCGTCGAAGTGCCGGGTCTCCTGGCGGATCGTGCCGCCGGAGAGCAGCACGCCCGCGTGGCGGCCCATCTCGTAGCGCACCGCGCGCTCGACGGAGCGCAGCGAGTTGACGTTCTTGGTCTCGGTGCGGGTGCCGAACTCTTCGGTGCCCTTCGGCTTGAGCGACACGTTCGCGTCGCACCGCATCGAGCCCTGGTCCATGCGCACGTCGGACACGCCCAGCCCGCGCAGCACGTCACGCAGCGCGGTCACGTAAGCCCGCGCGACCTCGGGCGCGCGGACACCGGCGCCGACGATCGGCTTGGTGACGATCTCGATGAGCGGCACGCCGGCGCGGTTGTAGTCGAGCAGCGAGTAGTCCGCGCCGTGGATGCGCCCGGTGGCCCCGCCGATGTGCAGCGACTTGCCGGTGTCCTCCTCCATGTGCGCGCGCTCGATCTCGACCCGCCACGTGCCGCCGTCGTCCAGCGGCACGTCGAGGTACCCGTCGAAGACGATCGGGTCCTCGTACTGGGAGATCTGGAAGTTCTTGGGCATGTCCGGATAGAAGTAGTTCTTCCGGGCGAAGCCCGAGCGCTCCCGCACCTGGCAGTTGAGGGCCAGACCGATCGTGATCGCGGACTCCACGGCGGTGCCGTTGACGCGCGGCAGCGCCCCGGGCAGGCCGAGGCAGACCGGGCAGATGTTGGTGTTGGGCTCGGCGCCGAAGGCGTTGGCGCAGCCGCAGAACATCTTGGTGTCGGTGTTGAGCTCGACGTGCACCTCGAGCCCCATGACGGGGTCGAAGTGCTCGCAGACCTCCTCGACGGTGTACGGCGCGGACTCGACGGTGGCCGTCATCGGGTGGTCTCCAGGGCGCGGAGTTCGGGGATGCGGGGCGTGGCGTCGTCGGTCGAGGCGCGCGCCGCCTCGTAGGCGGCGGCGACCCGGTAGGCGCGGTCGTCCGCCAGGGCCGGCGCCATGACCTGCAGACCGACCGGCAGACCGTCGTCGGCCGACCGCCCGCACGGCACCGAGAGCGCCGCGTTGCCCGCCAGGTTCGACGGGATCGTGCAGAGGTCGGCGAGGTACATCGCGAGCGGGTCGTCGGTGCGCTCACCGATGGCGAACGCCGTCGTCGGCGTCGTCGGCGAGACGAGCACGTCGCAGGTCTCGAACGCCGCGGTGAAGTCGCGGACGATCAGCGTGCGCGCCTTCTGCGCCTTGCCGTAGAGCGCGTCGTACGAGCCGGCCGACAGGGCGTGCGTGCCGATCATGATGCGGCGCTTGACCTCGGCCCCGAAGCCGGCCTCGCGCGTGAGCGACATGACCTCGTCGGCCGCGTGCTCCCCGTCGTCGCCGACCCGCAGGCCGTAGCGCATCGCGTCGAAGCGGGCGAGGTTGCTCGAGGCCTCGCTGGGCGCGATGAGGTAGTACGCCGGCAGGGCGTAGCCGAACGACGGGCACGACACCTCGACGACGTCGGCACCCAGCTCGCCCAGCACCCGCACGGCGTCGGTGAACGCCGCGAGCACGCCGGAGTGGTAGCCCTCGCCCGAGAACTCGGAGACGACACCGACCCGGACGCCGGCGAGATCCCCGCGGGCGCCCGCCTGCGCGGCCTCGACGACCGGCGGCAGCGGCGCGCTCACCGAGGTCTGGTCGTTCCGGTCCTGGCCCCCGATGACCTCGTGCAGCAGTGCCGCGTCGAGCACCGAGCGCGCGCACGGCCCGATCTGGTCCAGTGACGACGAGAAGGCCACGAGCCCGTAGCGCGAGACGGTGCCGTAGGTCGGCTTGACGCCCACGGTGCCGGTCACGGCGCCGGGCTGGCGGATGGAGCCGCCGGTGTCCGAGCCGAGGGCGAGCGGCGACTCGCCGGCGGCGACCGCCGACGACGACCCGCCGCCGGAGCCGCCGGGGACGCGGGTGAGGTCCCAGGGGTTGCGGCTGGGCCCGAACGCGGAGTTCTCGGTCGAGCTGCCCATGGCGAACTCGTCGAGGTTGGTCTTGCCCAGCGGCACCAGGCCGGCGGCACGCAGCCGGGAGACGACGGTCGCGTCGTACGGCGGACGCCAGCCCTCGAGGATCCGCGACGCGCACGTCGTGGGCATGTCGGTGGTCGCGAGGTTGTCCTTGAGGGCGATCGGGACCCCGGCCAACGGCGACACCGGACCGCCGTCGGCGATCGCGCGGTCCGCGGCCTCGGCCGCGGTCAGCGCGCCCTCCGCGTCGAGGTGGAGGAACGCGTGCACGCCGCTCTCGGCGGGACCGTCGACGGCCTCGATGCGCTCGAGGTGGGCGCGGGTGACCTCGACCGAGGACACCTCGCGGGCGTGGATGCGGCGCGCCAGCTCGGCGGCGTCGAGGGAGACCAGCTCGGAGTCCACCGGTCCAGCTCCGCTGCGCTGCGTGTCCCAGCTCACGCGCCCTCCCCCAGGATCCGCGGCACGCGGAAGCGGCCCTCCTCGGCGGCGGGGGCCGCGGCGAGCACCGCGTCACGCGGCAGCGAGGGCTCGATCGTGTCCGGGCGCAGGACGTTCGTCTGCGGGACCACCTGAGCGGTCGGCGGGACGTCGTCGGGGATCTCGCCGACCTTCGAGACCGTGTCGACGATCGCGTCGATCTGCCCCGAGAACATGTCCAGCTCGGCGTCGGAGACGGCGAGCCGGGCCAGCCGGGCGAGGTGGGCGACGTCGTCGCGGGTGATGTCGGACATGTCCCTCCGGGGTGCTGCACGTGCCTCGGGTCGAGCGGCGCTTCGCTGCGTCTCCCGGCGCCGGGCGCGAGCCCGCAGGACGCTGTCTCCCGGCGCGGATGTCCAGTCTAGGACCGGGTCGCGCGGGCCCTCGACGAGGATTCCGACGGCTGCCGCGGTCAAGCTCTGATCATCGCTCGCCCCGGCGGGGGTCGGCCTGGGAGGATGCGCCGGTCCCGCCGGTGGGGTATCTCGGCGGGGCGCCCGGGAAGTGCGACCGCCGCCTCCCCGGCGGGGTACAGCCGAGTGCCCGCGCCGGCCCACCAGGCGGGGGTCGTCGGGCGTCCGGGAGTCGAGGAGGGTCGTGACCTACCTGCTGCGTGTGGTGCTGCCCGATCGTCCGGGCACGCTCGGCTCGCTGGCCTCGGCCCTCGGCGCCGAGGGCGCGGACATCCTCTCGGTCGACGTGGTGGAGCGCGGCGCCGGTTCGGCGGTGGACGACCTCGTGGTCGACATGCCCAGCTCCCGCCCGCCCGACGTGCTCATCACCGCCGCCGAGGCCGTCCACGGCGTGATCGTGGAATCGGTGCGCCCGTTCGCCGGCGCCCTGGACACCACCCGCGAGCTGGAGCTCGTCGAGGCGGTCGCCGCCCACCCCGAGGAGGGCGTGCGGCTGCTCGCCGAGGGCGTGCCCGGGCTGTTCCGCTCGGCGTGGGCGCTCGTCACCGAGGCCACCGGCGAGGGCCAGGGCGTGCGCCGCGTCGCCTCGAGCCCGGCGGCGCCCGAGACCGAGGCCGCCGAACTGTCCTGGCTGCCGCTGGACAAGGCCACCGTGCTCGACCCGATGGGCGGGCACACCGTGCCCGAGGCCTGGACCGACCTCGACACGGAGCTCGCCGCCGCACCCGTCGGACGCCCGGAACGCGCGCTCGTCGTCGGGCGGCCCGGAGGGCCGGCCTTCCGGCCCTCCGAGCTCGCCCGGCTCTCCCACCTGTGCGGGATCGTCGCGACGATCGTGGGCTAGGTCGCCGGGATGATGTTGGCGTTGCGGTGGAAGACGTTGTCCGGGTCGTAATCGGCCTTGATCTCCGCGAGCCGCGTGTACTTCGTGCCGTAGGAGCTCGGGACGCGGTGGGCGTCGTCGACACCCAGGGCGTTGACGTACGCGCCCCGGCCGAGGGCTTGCGGCGCGAGGGCGTCGAAGAAGCTGCGGACCCAGGCGCGTTCCCCGACGTGGTCGCCCTCGTCCGATGTCAGTCCGAGGATGAACACACCCAGGCGCGGTGACCTCCCGCCGCTGAACGCGGTGCTCGCGTCGTCGACGGCGCTGTAGCCCCCCGAGAGCACGTAGAAGAACACCGCAGAGATCGGCGAGCCCATCGCGCCGACGCGGTCGACGGCCACGTCGATGACGTCGTCGCTCAGGTCGGCGAGGTAGAGCGACTTCTCGTACGCGTGGACACCCCACGCGAACGCGTCGTCGAACATCTGCTGCAGCCCGACGTATGGCATCGGGGTGACCATCTCGAACAGCGGCGGCACGGCGCCGCGCACGCGGTCGAGCACCTCCCGATGGCTCTCCTCGGAGCCGAAACCGACGGCCACCAGCGCGAAGCCCAGCCGGAAGTGGTGCTCCGACGGGACGAACGGCTCCGGCGGAGCGTGGAGGGCGACCACCTGGAAGCTCACGTCCGAGGGCAGGTCGGGGATCACCTCGCGGGCCGCCCGGAGCGCGTCGGACGCCTGGTCCATCCCGTAGAAGAGCAGACCGAACTCGATCTGTGGACCTGCCTCGTGCAGGGCGAGCTCGACGGAGGTCACGACCCCGAAGTTCCCGCCGCCGCCGCGGATGGCCCAGAAGAGGTCCGGATTCTCGTCCGCCGCGGCTCGGACGATCCGCCCGTTCGCGAGGACCACCTGCGCCGACACGACGTTGTCGGAGGTCAGCCCGTGCTGACGCGTCAGCCAGCCCATGCCCCCACCGGTCGCGATCCCGCCGATCCCGGTGTGGCCGACCTCGCCCAACGGCACCGCGAGCCCGTGCGCCTGGGTCGCCGCGTCGACGTCCCGGAGCAGCGCCCCGCCACCGACCGTCGCCCTGCGGTTCGCCGTGTCCACGGCGACCCCGTTCATCCGGCTCAGGTCGATCACGATCCCTGCATCGCCGACGCACATGCCCGGGACGGAGTGCGCGCCGGAGCGGACCGAGATCTCGAGTGATGCGTCCCGAGCGAACGACACCGCCGCGGCGACGTCCTCGGCGGTCGCGCAGTAGGCGACGACGGATGGCCTCCGGTCGATGTCGCCGTTCCACATCCGGCGGGCCTGGTCGTAGCCCGCGTCGTCCGCGGTCACGACGGTCCCCGTGAATGCCGCGCGCAGTTCCTCGAATCGTGAGATGACCTGTGTCATGGGTCGGACTCCTTCCCCCGGGCCTTGCTCCCCCGCGGCCCTGTCTCCGGGGCGCTGCTCGCCCTGGAGGAGTCGCCCACGCTAGCGCCACTCTGCGTGATCGAAAGCTGCTCCGAACGAGGCATCATGGATAGCCATGCGAAGACAATCCCGGCGAAATCAGCCTGATCGCTACACTCTGTCAGAGCGTGGAGGCTCAGCGGCGGTGCTCGGCGCGGGACCCCGGCCAGAACCCGGCGGCGCGCAGGCCGCCGGTGCGGGCGCCGTTGCGCTTCCGGTCCCAGCGGCCGCCGACGTCCTTGCCCAGCGCGTACCGCACGAGCTCCTCGTTGCCCGTCGCGAGCCAGGTGCCGTCGGGACCCTTGAGGGTGTCCTCGAAGCCGATGCGGCAGTCGAGGTTGTTGCGCTGCGCGTACTCGAGCACCGGCCAGGCGCCTGCCTCCTCGCCGTGCAGCAGGATCGGCGCCGGCACGGGGCCCAGGGCCTTGAGGATGCGGACGGCCTCGGCGACGGCGGTGTCCGGGTCGGTGACGGTGACCTCGGCGAGCACGCGGACGGTCCCCCGCGGCAGGCCGGCCTGCTTGAGCTGCACGGCGTCGCCGGTGGTCCACACGCCCAGTTCGACGCCGATGTCGACGGCGTCGAGCGCGGCGCACACGCGTTGCCAGCCGCGCTCGTGCACGTTGACCGCCGCGACGTCGGGGCGGGCCTCCCGGGGCAGGCGCCCCCACTGGCCGATGATCTCGGTGCGCTTGAGGGGGTCGGGCTCCACCCAGCGGGCGGTCGTGACGCCGATCTCGAGGCCGGGCGCCTCGCGACGGATGGTGTCGACCACCGTGCCGATCACGCGCGGGTCGAGACTCTCCTGGCCGTCGCGGTCGCGGGGGTGGACGTGCAGGCTCTCGACGCCCAGCGCGGCCACCGCCCGGGCGTCGCGCGCGAGGTGGCGCGGGCTCATCGGGACGGCGGGGTACACGTCCGCGGGACGGGCACCGTTGGGGCAGCACTGCAGCACCGCGGCGTCCCTCCCTCCGCCCGTGAGCCTCGTCCGGGGTGTCCAGCTTCGACGCTGACGGCGGCGAGGGCAACGCCAACGCGTCAGCGCTCGGGATGCCGGCGGCACGCCACCCGGACGGTCGCACCCCCGTCACCCGACGGTGTGAGTGTGCCCGACACCTCGGGTGGGTCCGCTACCGGCCGGTCGGTCGATCTCGTCACCCTCCCTCGGGCGACGTGTCGGGCGCGGTGTCGGCGGCCGGCTCGGCACCCCCGGCCACGGCCGTCCCCGCCGCGGCGTCCGGGCCCTGCTCGAGCAGCACGCGGAAGCCGTCCTCGTCGAGGATCGGGACCCCCGCCGACACCGCCTTGTCGTACTTGGACCCGGGCTCGTCGCCCATCACGAGGAACGCCGTCTTCTTCGAGACCGAACCGGCAGCGCGCCCGCCGCGGGCGAGGATCGCCTCCTTGGCCTCGTCGCGGGAGAACGTCGGCAGCGAGCCGGTGACGACGATCGAGAGCCCCTCGAGGATCCGCGGCACGGACTCGTCGGCCTCCTCGGCGAGCTCGACGCCCGCGGCGCGCCACTTCTCCACCACCTCGCGGTGCCAGTCGACGGAGAACCACTCGCGCACCGCCGCGGCGATCGTGGGCCCGACACCGTCGACGGCGGCGAGCTCCTCCTCGGTCGCGGCGTCGATCGCGTCGACCGACCGGAAGTGGCGCGCGAGGGCCTGCGCCGCCGTGGGGCCGACGTGGCGGATCGAGAGCCCGACCAGCACCTTCCACAGCGGGCGGTGCTTCGCGGTCTCGAGGTTGGTGAGCAGCTTGCGGCCGTTGGCCGAGACGTTGCCCGCCTTGGTGCGGAACAGGTCGACCTGGATCAGGTCGTCCTCGGTGAGCCGGAAGACGTCGCCCTCGTCCTGCACCACCCCGGCGTCGAGCAGCGCGGTGGCCGCCTCGTAGCCGAGGACCTCGATGTCGAACGCGCCGCGCCCGGCGACGTGGAACAGGCGCTCACGCAGCTGCGCGGGACAGGAGCGGGCGTTCGGGCAGCGCAGGTCCTTGTCGCCCTCGCGCATCTGCCGCAGCTCGGTGCCGCACTCGGGACAGTGGGTCGGCATGACGAAGGCGTGCTCGTCGCCGGTGCGGGCCTCGACCACCGGGCCGAGCACCTCGGGGATGACGTCGCCCGCCTTGCGGATGATCACGCGGTCGCCGATGAGGACGCCCTTGCGCTCGACCTCGCCGGCGTTGTGCAGCGTCGCCAGCGAGACCGTCGACCCCGCGACCAGCACCGGGTCCATCTCCGCGAACGGCGTCACACGCCCGGTGCGGCCGACGTTGACGCTGATGTTGCGCAGCGTCGTGGTGGCCTGCTCCGGCGGGTACTTGAACGCGATCGCCCAGCGCGGGGCCCGCGACGTCGAGCCGAGGCGCCGCTGCAGCGCGACGTCGTCGACCTTCACGACCACGCCGTCGATCTCGTGCTCGGCGTCGTGGCGGTGCTCGCCCCAGTAGTGGGTGTGTTCGATGACCGCGTCGACGCCGTGGAGCACCCGGGTGTGCGACGAGACCGGCAGCCCCCAGGCGGCGAGCGCGTCGTAGGCCTGGGACTGGCGCTCGGGGGTGAAGCCCCGGCGCCTGCCCAGCCCGTGGCAGATCAGGTGCAGCGGCCGGGTGGCGGTGACCCGGGGGTCCTTCTGGCGCAGCGAGCCCGCCGCGGAGTTGCGTGGGTTGGCGAACGGCTGCTTGCCCGCGGCGACGAGCCCGGCGTTGAGCTCGTCGAAGTCGGCGAGGCGGAAGAACACCTCGCCACGGACCTCCATCATCTCGGGGACCGGGAACTCGTCGGTGCCGGTGAGCTCGGTGGGCACGTCGGCCAGCGTGCGCATGTTGAGCGTGATGTCCTCGCCGGTGCGCCCGTCGCCGCGCGTGAGCGCCCGGGTGAGGTGCCCGTTCTCGTAGAGCAGGTTCACCGCGAGCCCGTCGATCTTGAGCTCGCAGAGGTAGAGCAGCTCCTCGGAGGGGAAGTCGAGCTCGCGCTGGACCCGCAGCACCCACTCGCGCAGCTCGTCGGCGGTGAACGCGTTGTCGAGCGAGAGCATCCGCTCGAGGTGGTCGACCGCGACGAAGTCGGTGGAGAACCCTCCCCCGACCCGCTGCGTGGGCGACGCAGGGGTGACCAGCGAGGGGTGCTGCTCCTCGAGACGCTGCAGCTCGCCGAACAGCTCGTCGAACTCCCCGTCGGTGACGATCGGGGCGTCGAGCACGTAGTAGCGGAACTGGTGATCGGACACGATCTCCGCCAGCTCGCGGTGGCGCTGGGCGTCCTCGGTCGGCACGTCGTGCTCCGGGACGTGTTCCGTGCTGGTCACGGGGCCGAGATTAGCCGCGCACCCCGACAGTGAACCGTGACTCGACCGTGTCGGGCCCCGGCGGCGGCGCGGCGCGGAACGGGATCGAGCACGCGAGCGTGAGGACGCCGAAGCAGGAGAACACCAGCACGGTCGCCGCGAGGCCCGCGGGGGTGAGGACGGTCCGGCCCGCGCCGAGCAGGAGAGTACGCGCGATCGGCCGTTCGAGGGGGTGGTCGTCGCCTGTCGATCACTCCACGTGTCGACCCAGGTGCCGTTCCACCGACGCGACGAAGCCGGTGGCGATGCCGGCGTAGGAGGTCTCGGTGACCCCACCGACGTGCGGGGTCACGGCGACGTTCTCGGCGAGCAGGGGGTCGTCGGGGTCGATCGGCTCGGCCCACGTGACGTCGAGGCCCGCCCCCGCGAGCCTCCGCGACCGCAGGGCCGCGTGGAGCGCGTCCTTGTCGACCACCCCGCCGCGGGCGACGTTGACGACGTGGCCACCGGGCCGCAGCGCGTCGAACGCGGCCGTACCGACGATCCCGCGCGTCTCGTCGGTCAGGGGGCACGCCACCACGAGGTCGTCGCAGCGGGCGAGTGCGGCGGGCAGGTCGTCGACGCGGTGGTAGTGCGCGTCGTCGAGCAGGTCCGCCGCTCGGGGCGTCTCCGCCCGCGGGCGCCGCCCGACCCCCACGGGCTCCGCGCCGAAGGCCCGCAGCCGGACGATCACCTCCGCGCCGATGTCGCCGACGCCGAGGACGCCCACGGTGCGCCCGGCCAGGGTGCGGCCGGACGGCTCACCCACGAGCTCCTTCGCGACGTTCGCGCGCGCCTCCTCGAACCGCCGCAGGAGCGCGAGCAGGTGGAGCAGCGCGATCTCGGCGACGGCGACGGCGTTGCCGGACTCGGCGCCCGAGACGTTGTCGACCGGCAGGCCGCGTTCCGCCGCGGCGGGCAGGTCGACCCCGGAGAGACCGACGCCGAACTGCTGGATCATGCGTGGGGTCGTCGCGTCCATCAGCGCGCCGGAGATCGTGCTGCCCATGGGGCAGAGGACGTCGACGTGCCCGAGGCCGCCGTCGGGGACCTCGACGGGGACGTCGACGATCTCGACGCCGGTCCAGCCGACCGCATCGAACGCCGTCTCGAGGGCTCCGCGCAGGGCGGCGAACCCGCCGCCCACCAATCCGATCCGCACGGCGCCCAGTATCGGATCCCGCGGCCCGGCGCGTGCGCCGCGGGGAGCACCGTCACCAGCTCGCGGGGGGATCCGCGAACGCGCGGGCGAGCTCGACGGTCGTGCTCGTCGCCCGCCGCGCCCAGGCCGGGCTCGCCCCGGCGAGGCCGCACGTCGGGGTGACGACGGCGCGGTCGGCGAGGCGGGCGCGGTCGAACCCCAGCTGGTCGGCGAGCTCGAGGGCGGGCGTGGCCAGGGCGTGGAGGTCGGGTCGGGCGCTCGGGTCGGTCGACGGGACGATCCCGAGCCAGAGCTCGACCTCCGCCTCCCAGAGCTCCCCGAGCGCGTCGAGGACCTCCTCGGGGGCGTCCGGGCCGCCCAGCGCGGTGAGGTCGACGGCGACGGCATCCGGGGCGGCGGCGCCGAGCAGGGCGAGCGGCGGGGTGGGGTGGCAGCAGTGGAGGACGACCTTCTCCGCACCCGCGGCGCGCGCTCCCCCGACCGTCTCGGCGAGCAGGGAACGGGCCTCGGCGCCGGGCACCGCGCCGACCGTCCCGTAGCCCGAGGGTGTCTTCAGCGAGCCGGCGAGCACGGCCGGCAGCGTCGGCTCGTCGATCTGGACGACGACGGGGGCGCCGGTACGGCGTGCGAGCTCGGCGACGTGCGTGCCCAGCCCCTCGGCGACGCTCGCGGCGAACTCGGCGACGGCGCCGCGGTCGGTGAGCACCCGGTGGCCGGAGTGCAGCTCGACGCCCGCGGCCAGCGTCCACGGCCCCGCGACCTGGCACTTCACCGCCGGCGGCGTGGCCCCGGCCGCGCCGAGGGCCTCGTCGAGGGCGTCGACGTCGCGGGCGAGCAGGTCCTCGGCCCGCCGCTGGTCGCCGCCGGGCCTGCGCACGACCCGGTAGCCCGACGGCCACACCTCGACGGCGAGGTCGACGAGCATCGCCGCGGCGCGCCCGATCATGTCCGCGCCGGCGCCGCGGGCGGGGAGCTCCGGGACGTAGGGCAGCCCCGGGACCTCGCCGACGATCGTGCGCGCGGCCTCCTGCCGGTCGGTCCCGGGCCACGAGCCCAGCCCCGTCGCACGGTCGCCGGGCTCGGGCTCCCGCCGCGCGATCTCGACGTGCTCGGCGTCGGTCGTCTCGCTCACCTGCTCAGGATCCACCCGGCGCGCGGTGGCGCGCCGGGTGGGTTCGGGGCGGAGGCCACGGTCGAGCGGACGAGCGGGCACGGGGCACCCTGCTCCGGAACCCCGGCGGGTCAGGGGAGATCAGGAGCGCGTCGTCCACGCGGCCGGGGCCCGGGGGGTCGGTCGATAGTGCGCCCGTGATCTCGGGAGACCCGGGCGACCTCAGCCGCGGGCGCCGACCGCGGGGGCGAGGTCCACGGCCGGCGGCGGCCAGCCCACGCCGAAGCGGTCGGCGAGCCCGGCGACGCCGTCGTCGGTCACCTTGACGGCGCGGTGACCGGGCATCGAGCGCAACCAGCCGTCCTCGTCGAACCGCGCGAGCAGCGCCGCGGCGAGCGGGCCCGCGAGGTGGTGGCGCTGCTCGGTCCAGTCGACGCAGCAGCGCACCGCGAACAGACCGTCGGGAACGGCCACGCCGGCGTCCGCGAGACCGGCCCGGCCGGCGTCGGTGAGGCGGTAGGCGCCGTCCTCGGGGACGCGGCCCGGCAGCTGGTGGCCCTGGTGCTCGGCCGGGTCCGGCGTGCCGTCGGAACCCTCGATCCAGCCCTGGTCGCGCAGCGCGTCGGTGACGGCGACGCCGAGACGGCCGGCGAGGTGGTCGTAGCAACGGCGGGCCAGGCGCATCGCGTGCGCCCGCGTGCCCTCCCGCAACGAGCGGACGGGTCGGGCCGGCGCGATGCGCCCGAGGACCTCGACCAGCCGCGCGACCTCGGGGCCCGCGAGCCGGTAGTAGCGGTAGCGACCGACGGGGACGACCTCGGTCAGCCCGCGGTCGGTCAGGCGGCCGAGGTGCCCGCTCGCGGTCGACGGGGCCACGCCCGCCTCCGACGCCAGCGTGCTCGCGGGCAGCGCCCGCCCGTCGGCGAGGGCCAGCAGCATGCGGCAGCGCGCCCGGTCGGCGAGGAGCTCGCCCACCGCGGCCATGTCGACGTCACCGCCGGGTGTCTGCGATGCCATGGCTCCGACCGTAGGAGCGCGACGCTGCGGCGTGCACCGAATCGTCGCCGCCTCTCGTGAGAACGCCACGCCGACCGGCTGGGAGCATGGTCCCGTGGCGCAGGTGCTGGCGGGGCCGGAGTGGCGGGCCCGGGCGGCCGAGCACGCCGCGCGGGCCGACGCCCTGACCGCCGGCCACCGGGCGCGCCGGCAGCGCGGCGAGGCGCACCCGGTCGAGGACTTCCTCTACACCTACTACCCCACCCGCCCCAGCCGGCTGCGGCGCTGGCACCCCGGGGCCGGGGTGGTGCTCGCGGACGCCGAGGAGCGGGCGGGGTGGCGCCACTACGTGGTCGAGGACGGCGGGTCGAGGGTCGACCACGAGACGCTCGGGCAGGAGCGCGGCGCCACGATCACCTTCGTCGCCGCCCTGCTGCGCGCCACGGCGTCGCGGGAGCCCCAGCTCGGCTGCTTCGGGCTCCACGAGTGGGCCATGGTCTACCGCGACGGGGACACCCGGCACCCGGTCCCGCTGCGGCTGGGCACCGAGGGCACCGACGCCGTCGTCGAGTCGCACCGCCTGCGCTGTTCGCATTTCGACGCCTACCGCTTCTTCACCGACGCCGCGGCGCCGCGCAACGCGGTCACCCCGTCCCGGCAGCGCCAGCCGGAGCTCGAGCAGCCCGGCTGCCTGCACGCGGGCATGGACCTCTACAAGTGGGCCGACAAGCTCGGTCCGCTCGTGCCCGGCGAGCTGCTGCTCGACGCGTTCACGCTCGCCCGCGACATCCGGGTGCTCGACATGCGAGCGTCGCCCTACGACCTCGCCGACCTCGGCTACGACCCGGTGCGCATCGAGACCCCCGAGGGCAAGGCCGAGTACGCCGCCGCCCAGCGCGGCTTCGCCGACCGCGGCGCCGCCCTCCGCGCCCGCCTCCTCCACGTCTGTGAGCAGTTGGCGCCCCGGTAGGGGCGCCAACTGCTCACCTGGGAATCGCACTTGACAGGGTTGTAAAGTCCGGGCCATGGGACTCCCCGCGCTCGAGCGGCGCACGGTGCTCGCCACGCTGGAGCGCGCCCTGGACCGGGCGCCCGACGACGTCGCCCAGATCGACCGCGCCGGGCGCTGGACCACCGCCGAGGCCTTCGACCGGTCGCGGCGGGTCGGCGGCGGGCTGCACGGGCTCGGGGTGCGGCCGGACGCCCCCGTCGCGCTCATGGTCGACAACTCGTTCGACGCCGTGCACACCGCGCTCGGGCTCGCGCTGGTCGGCGGGGTGCAGGTGCCCGTCAACACCGCCTACAAGGGCGGCTTCCTCGCCCACGTCCTGCGCGACTCGGGCTCCGAGGTGCTCGTCGTCGAGCCGGGCTACGTCGAGCGCGTGCTCGCCGTCGCCGACGAGGTGCCGGCGCTGCACACGCTGGTGGTGCTGGGCGAGGTCACCGAGCAGACCAGCCGCTTCACACAGATTCCCTGGTCCGACCTCGAGACCGCGCGCCCCGCCGACCCCGTCCGCCGCGGGCCCGGCGACCTCATGGCGATCATGTACACGTCGGGCACCACCGGCCGCGCGAAGGGCGTGCTCGTCCCGCACGCCCACGCCTACACCTACGCCAGCCGGGAGCACCTGGAGAAGCCGGGACCCGGCGACCGCTCCCTGGTCACGCTGCCGATCTTCCACCTCGCCGGGCAGTGGTACGGCGTCTACCAGGCGTTGATCCACACCATCCCGTGCGTGCTCGAGCCCGGGTTCTCGGTCAGCGGGTTCTGGCGCGCCGTGCGCGAGCACGGCATCACGTACACGACCATGCTCGGGGCGGTCGCCGAGCTCCTCGCCCAGACGCCGCCGGCCCCCGACGACGCCGACAACCCCCTCGAGCTCGCCGTCATGGCCCCGCTCGCGAGCGACGTCGCGGGCTTCCGGCGCCGCTTCGGCACCGACGTCGCCGCCGTCTACGGCATGAGCGAGATCGGCTGCGTCCTCGACGGCCCGCCCGCGTCCATCGTCGGCGGGGAATGCGGCTTTCCTCGCACGGGATTCACGCTGCGGCTGGTCGACGAGGCCGGCGAGGACGTCGCCCCCGGACAGATCGGTGAGCTGCTCGTCCGCCCCGAGGAGCCGCACACCGTGATGGCCGGCTACCACGGCCTGCCGGAGGTGACGGCCCGGACGATCCGGGACGGGTGGGTGCACACCGGCGACGCGTTCCGCACCGACGCCGAGGGGCGCTTCTTCTTCTCCGACCGCATGAAGGACGCGCTGCGCCGCCGCGGCGAGAACATCTCGAGCTTCGAGGTCGAGAGCGTGGTCAACGCCCATCCCGACGTCTACGAGAGCGCCGTGGTCGCCGTGCCGTCCGAGGTCGGCGAGGACGAGATCAAGGTCGTCGTCGTCCCGCAGCAGGGCGCGACCGTCGACCCCGAGCAGCTCACGTACTTCCTGGTCGACCGGCTCCCGTACTTCATGGTGCCGCGCTACGTCGAGCTCGCCGACGAGCTGCCGAAGACGCCGACGCACAAGGTCCAGAAGGCGCAGCTGCGCGAGAGCGGCGCCACCGGCTGGGACCGCGAGGCCGCCGGCATCCAGGTGCGCCGCACGGGCGTGACGAGCCGGTGAACCGCCTCCTCGTCGCCAACCGCGGGGAGATCGCGCTGCGCGTCCTGGCCGCGGCCGCCGACCTCGGTCTCGGGACCGTCGCGATCGCTCCCGCCGACGACCGCACCACCCGCCACGTCGACGCCGCCGACGACGCCGTCGAGCTCCCGGGCACCGGGCCCGCCGCCTACCTCGACGTCGAGGCCGTCGTGGCCGCCGCGCAGAAGTCCGGCGCCGACGCCCTGCACCCCGGGTACGGCTTCCTCTCCGAGAACCCGGCCCTGGCCCGGGCCTGCGCCGAGGCCGGCGTCACCTTCGTCGGGCCGGACCCCGCGGTGCTGGAGCTCTTCGGCGACAAGGCCCGGTCGAAGGAGCACGCGCGCGCCGTCGGCGTCGACGTGCTCGAGGCGACCGCGCCCGAGCAGGCCCGCGCCTTCCTGGACCGCGTCGGTGCGGTCATGGTCAAGGCCGTCGCGGGCGGCGGCGGGCGCGGGATGCGGGCCGTGCGCGACCCGGCCGACCTCGACGACGCCCTGGCACGCGCCGCGAGCGAGGCAGCCGCCGCGTTCGGCGACCCGACCGTGGTCGTCGAGCGCCTCCTGCCGCGGGCCCGGCACGTCGAGGTGCAGGTCGCGGGCGACGGGAGCGACGTCGTGGTGCTCTCCGACCGCGACTGCAGCGCCCAGCGCCGCCACCAGAAGCTCGTCGAGATCGCCCCGGCGCCCGCGCTCGACGACGACGTGCGCGCGGGCCTGCACGACGCCGCGCGGCGGATCGTCGCCCCGGTCGGGCTGCGGGGACTCGCGACCGTGGAGTTCCTCGTCGACGGCGCCACGACCGCGTTCCTCGAGGTCAACCCCCGGTTGCAGGTCGAGCACACGGTGACCGAGGAGGTCCTCGGGCTCGATCTCGTCACCGCGCAGCTCCGGCTCGCGGACGGCGCCGACCTGCGCGCCGCCGGGCTCGACCCGGTGCCCGCGGTCCGGGGCACGGCCGTGCAGGCGCGGGTGTGCACCGAGACGCTGCACGCCGACGGGACCGTCACCCCGCAGGCGGGCACCCTCACGCGCTTCACCCCGCCGACGGGGCGCGGCGTGCGGATCGAGACCCACGGCCACGCCGGCCACACGGTCAGCCCGCGGTACGACTCGCTGCTGGCCAAGGTCGTCGTGCACGACCCGGCCGGTGACGCGACGAGCGTGCTGGCCCGGGCCGGGCGGTGCCTGCGCGCGTTCGAGATCGACGGCGTCCCCACCAACCTCGAGGTGCTGACCGCGCTGCTCGACCAGCCCGGCCTCGCCGTCGGCGCCCTCGACACCGGTTTCGTCGACCGCCACGCGGCCGAGCTGGCCCCGGAGGCCGAGGACGCCGTCGACGAGCCCGACGGTGACGTCCACGCCGTCCGCGCCCCCACCGCCGGCGTCGTGGTCGCCGTGGAGCGGGCGGCCGGCGACACCGTCGGACCCGACGCCACGCTCGTCGTGCTCGAGGCCATGAAGATGGAGCACGTCGTCACCGCCGGCGTCGCGGGCGCCGTCGCGGAGCTGCGGATCGCGGTCGGCGACGACGTGACGGCCGGCGCCGTGCTGGCGACGGTGACGCCCGGGGACGCCGACGCCGATCAGCGGGAAGCCGACGCCTCCGTCGACCCCGACCACGTCCGCCCGGACCTCGCGGAGTCCCTCGAGCGCCACCGCGTCACCACCGACGCGGCGCGCCCGCAGGCCGTCGCGAAGCGCCGCGACGTCGGGCGGCGCACGGCCCGGGAGAACCTCGCCGACCTGCTCGACGAGGGCAGCTTCGTCGAGTACGGCGCGCTGGCGCTGGCCGCGCAACGCCGCCGGCGGTCGGTCGAGGACCTCGTCGCGCGCACCCCGGCCGACGGCATCGTCACCGGGACCGGCACCGTGGAGGGCCGGCGGATCGCGGTGCTGGCCTACGACTACACGGTCATGGCGGGCACCCAGGGTGTGCTCAACCACGCGAAGACCGACCGGCTGCTGCGCCTCGCGCTCGACCACGGGCTGCCCGTGGTGCTCTTCGCCGAGGGCGGCGGCGGGCGTCCGGGCGACACGGACTCGACCGCCGTCGCGAGCCTCGACGTCACCACGTTCGCGCTGTTCGCGCAGCTCTCGGGGCGGGTCCCGACGGTGGCCGTCGTCGCCGGCTACTGCTTCGCGGGCAACGCCGCCCTGGCCGGGTGCGCCGAGCTGATCGTCGGCACCCGCGACCTGTCGCTCGGCATGGGCGGTCCGGCGATGATCGAGGGCGGCGGGCTGGGCGCGGTCGCTCCCGGCGACGTCGGTCCGGCCGACGTGCAGGGACCCAACGGGGTGCTCGACGTGGTGGTCGACGACGAGGCCGAGGCCGTCGCGGTCACGAAGCGCTACCTGGGGTTCTGCGCCGGGCCGACCGACCCCGTGACGCCCCACGACCAGCGCACCCTGCGCCACGCCGTGCCCGAGAACCGGCTGCGGGTCTACGACGTGCGCCGCGTGCTCCACACGATCGCCGACCCCGACACCGTCCTGGAGCTGCGCCCCGCGTTCGGCGTCGGGATGATCACGGCGTTCGCCCGCGTCGGCGGGCGGCCCGTCGGCGTCCTCGCCAACGACCCCCGCCACCTCGGCGGCGCGATCGACGCCCCCGCCGCGGACAAGGCCGCCCGGTTCCTGCAGCTCTGCGACGCGCGCGGGCTGCCGGTGGTCTCGTTGTGCGACACCCCCGGGTTCATGGTCGGCCCGGACGCCGAGCGCACCGCGACCGTCCGCCGGTTCTCACGGATGTTCGTGGCCGGGGCGAACGCGCGGGTGCCGGTCGTGTGCGTCGTGCTGCGCAAGGGCTACGGGCTCGGCGCCATGGCCATGGCCGCCGGGCACCTCCACCGGCCCGTCATCACCGCGGCCTGGCCCACCTCCGAGTTCGGCGGCATGGGGCTCGAGGGTGCGGTGCACCTCGGCTACCGCCAGGAGCTCGAGGCCCTGACCGGCGAGGCGCGGAAGGCCCGCTTCGACGAGCTGGTGGGCGCGTACTACGAGCGCGGCAAGGGCCTGTCGGTGGCGAGCGTGTTCGAGGTCGACGACGTCGTCGACCCGGCCGCGACCCGCGACGTCGTCCTGGCCGCCCTCGACACCGCGGGCGACGACCTCGGGCCCCGCCACCCGATCGTGGACACCTGGTGAGCACCCGCACGGCGATCCTCGACGCGGCGTCCCAGGTGTTCGCCGACGAGGGCGTGGGCGCGGCGAGCATCGGCCGGATCGCGAGCAGCGCCGGGGTCACCCGCCCCACCGTGTACGCGTACTTCGACACCAAGGAAGCGATCTTCACCGCGCTCGTCGGGGAGGTCCGCGACGCCTTCCTCGCCGCGCAGGAGGTACCCGAGGGCGACGACCCGGTCGCGGTCGCGCGCGCGGTGATCACCTCCTACCTCGCGCTGCACGTCCGCCACCTGCCCCTGCTCGCGGCGATCGACCAGCGGGCCCGCACCGACCCGGCGGTCGCCGCCGCCCGTGACGACCTGCTCGCGCGGGTCCACCGGCGCAACGCCCGCTTCGTCGACCGCCTCGCCGCGGCCGGGCGCGCCGACCCCGCGCTCGACGCCGACACGGTGTCGCAGGCGATCACCGGCATCGTGCGCCGGTTCGCCGAGCTCGCCGAGGACGCCTCCCCCGCCGTCCGCGACCGTCTCGCCGACGACGCCGTCACCGCCTACCTGCGGCTCACCGGCCTGCACTGATCAGGTCCTCCGCGACCCGGCCGTACGGGTCACCGGCCGCCGAGCGCCGTGTCGAGCCGGGCGAGCAGGAAGAACACCGCCATCGTCGCGACGACGCCGCCGATCCACACACCCCATCCGGCCGCGCCGACGCCCACGGCGGCCCACCCGGCGTGGTCGCCCGCCGACCAGGCGACGACCACGCCGACCACCGCCCAGGCGATCAGCCCGCCGTAGGCGAGGAGCTGCAGGACCCCGTGGCGCACGAGCGGCCCGGAGGCGGGGTCGTCGTTGGCCATGGCGAACGGGAGCAGCGCGTAGAGCGTGAACAGCGCGGCGACGACGGCCAGGACGACGGCGTTGAGGATCGCCACGGCGTCGCTACCCCGCCGGCCGCGACGCCCGGACCGCGCCGATGCTCGCCGCCACCACCAGCGCGATGGCCAGCGCGGAGAGCGCCGTGAGCTCCTGGCCGAGGACGACGAACCCGGCCGTCGCGGCGATCGCCGGCGCGAGGCTCATCAGCACCGAGAACGCCGAGGCCGGCAGCCGGCGCAGGGCGAGCAGCTCGAGGCTGTAGGGCACGAGCGAGGACAGGAGCGCCACCGCCGCGCCCCACCCGAGCACCACCGGGTCGAGCATCGCCGCGCCGCCCTGCAGCACCCCGAGCGGCACCGTCAGCACGGCGCCGACCGTCATCGCGAGGGCGAGCCCGTCGAGGCGGTCGAAGCGCCCGCCCGCGCGCTGCGAGGCGAGGATGTACGCCGCCCACATCGTCGCCGCGCCCAGCGCGAACAGCACCCCGGGCACCGTCAGGTCCGCGAGGCCCCCGCGGCCGAGCAGGGCGACGCCGGCGAGCGCCAGCGCCGCCCACAGCCAGCTCGACGCCCGCCGCGACGCGGCGACCGAGAGCACGAGCGGCCCGAGCACCTCGAGGGTCACCGCGGCGCCGAGCGGGATGCGCGCGATCGCCTCGTAGATCATCGAGTTCATGCCCGCGAGGGCGACCCCGAAGCCGACGACCAGCGCGCCGTCGCGCCTGCCGAGCCCGCGCACGCGCGGCCGGCACACGGCGAGCAGGACGAGCGACGCGAACGCGAGGCGCAGGGCGACCGCGCCGACCGGTCCGACGCGGCCGAACAGCCCTGTCGCGGCCGTGGCGCCGAACTGCACCGAGAACTGCCCGACCAGCACCATGACGACGGCGCCGGCACGCGTCCGGGTGGCCGACTCCTCCCGCACGCCCGTCACGGCCCCGACGCTAGGGCGACATCAGCCCGCGCGCAGGTGCGACGGCGGCGGGTGCTCGACGCCGCCGGCCAGCCAGTCGCAGAGATCGTCGACGTCCGCCCGTTCGTGCAGCGGGCCGGCGACGACGGCCGGGCCGGTCGGCGTGCGCTCGTGGTCGCACGGCTGGACGAGCACGAGCCCGCCCGCCCCGTGCGGCGCGGTGCCCTGCCCGCACGCCGCCGCGGCGAGGCAGGGTGCGCGCACGAGCAGCCCGTGCGGGCACCGCCGCACCGCGCCGCGCAGGGCCTCCCCGACGACGTCACCGTCCGGCGCCGGGTGCTGGTGGTGCGGGCACGCCGGGGTGCCGCAGTAGACGGCCGTGAAGCCGGTGGGGGTGCTCATGCCTCCCCCCGGTCCCGCGCCTGCCGCGCCTCGTCGGGGACGTCCTCGCACGGGTCGACGTGGCGGTGCTCGAACGGGTCGGGGAAGCGGCGCCACGCGTCCTCGCCGAGGGCCAGCTCGGCGTCGGTGAGCAGTGCGGCGTCGAGCGCCTCGACGATGCCCGTGGGGTCGGCGTCGTGGACGAGCACCACGACCTGCTGTTCGCGGTCGCCGAAGCGCTCGTCCCAGCTCAGGGACGCGGCCGCGCGCCGTTCGTCCTCGGCGTCGTCCCAGGCCTGCGGGTCGGCGGCGAGCCAGGTGCCGGCCAGGCCGATCTGCAGGGCACCGCCCGCGGACTCGAGCCAGAGCACGTGCTCGGGCTGCGAGGCCACCCACACGCGGCCGCGGGCCCGGACGGTGCCGTGCAGGAGCACGTCGATCGCGGCGTGCAGCCGTTCGGGGTGGAACGGGCGGCGGTGCCCGACGTGCAGCAGCGACACCCCGGCGTCGCGCGTCAGCGGCGGCTGCCCCCGCAGCAGCGGGGTGTGCGCGTCCTCGGGCACTCCGCGGCGGGCCCCGCGCGGGAGCGTCGCGAGGCGTTCGACGATCTCCACGCCGAGGTCCGCGGCGAGCTCGGGGGCGAGGGCGTCCTCGGCGCTCAGCCGCACCGCGCGCGGCGCGAGCCGGTCGAGCACGGCCTCGAGCCGGACCCGGTCCCACGGCGTGGGGCACCGTCCCGCGACCACGAGGACATCGGCCAGCTCAGCCGACCCGACGACCATCTGGGCCACGGTCCGCTCGTCGTCCGCGGTGAGCCCCAGGCCGCGCTCGGCGAGGGCGTCGTCGCCACCCGCGTCGTCCAGCCAGCGCGCCGCCTCGAGCACCGTCACCACGCCGCGCAGCGCGAGCAGGTCGGTCACCGGCCCCGCGGCACCCTCGGGGACCAGGGCGTGCAGCGCCTCGCACACCGCCTCGGGCTCCATGCCCGGGTCGAGCAGCAGCACGACCTCACCGACCTCGGGATCGCGCGCCAGCCACACGAGCAGCGGCAGCAGGTCCTCCCGCAGGGTGCAGGACACGCACCCGTGCGCGAGCTCGAGGACCGCGTCGTGCTCGCCGTCGTCCTCGACGACCCGCCGGTGCACCACACCCTCGCCCAGCTCCCGCAGGTCGTGGGCGACGAGCACGGCCCCGTGCCGCCGCATCCCGGCGGCCAGCGCGGCCGTCGCGACCCGGTCGGCACCGCTCACCAGCGTCAGCCCGGTCTCCGGACCCTCCGGCATAAGGCTCCCTCCGTCGGCGTTATCGTGAACGATAATCATTCTCAACAACGAGGGGAACAGGTGGCCCGCAACGACATCCGACCGATCGTCAAGCTGCGCTCGACGGCCGGGACCGGCACGACGTACGTGACCCGCAAGAACCGCCGCAACGACCCCGACCGGCTCGTGCTGCGCAAGTACGACGCCCGCGTGGGCCGGCACGTCGACTTCCGCGAGGAGCGGTGAGCCCCGCGCGCTCGCCGCGGCCGGCCCGCCGCAAGGTCAACCCGCTGCACCAGCGCCGGATCACGAGCGTGGACTGGACCGACACCGCGCTCCTGCGCACGTTCCTGTCCGACCGCGGGAAGATCCGTTCCCGCCGGGTGACGGGCCTGACCGGCCAGCAGCAGCGCCAGGTGGCCGCAGCGATCAAGACCGCCCGGGAGATGGCGCTGCTGCCGTACTCCTCGGCGCCCGGGAAGGGGTGACCATGAGCCGACGCTGCCAGCTGACCGGGCGCTCGCCCGGGTCGGGGAAGAACGTCGCGCACTCGCACGTCCGCACGCCGCGCCGCTTCGGCGTGAACGTGCAGGACCGCCGGTACTGGGCGCCGAGCCTCGGGCGGCACGTCCGCCTGCGGCTGTCCGCGAAGGGGATCAAGACGGTCGACCGCGAGGGCATCGACGCCGTCGTGGCCCGCCTGCGGGCGGCCGGGGAGAGGATGTGATGCCCGGCGTCACGACGTCGGGCGGGGTGAGGAGGACTCCATGAAGGTCCGCGCGTCACTGAAGGCCCTCAAGCAGAAGCCGGGATCCCGCGTCGTGCGCCGGCACGGCAAGGTCTTGGTGATCAACAAGCAGAACCCGCGGTGGAAGGCGCGCCAGGCCTGAGCCGGGAGGCCTAGGCCCGGTCCGGGGGCGTGTCGGTGACCCGCAGCAGCAGGGCGAGGAAGGCGTCGGCCTGCAACCGCCCGCCGCTGCGGGGCACCTCACCGCGACGCTCGTCGTCGGCCGCCAGCTCCTCGCCGATGCGCCCCATGGCACGCACCAGCGGGTCGGCGAGCTCCGGCGGCACGTCGCCCAGCAGCTCCAGCGACCCGTCGTCGCGGCGCTGCGTGGACAGGTGGGACAGGGCCCGGCGCAGCACCCTGCGCGGTTCCCCGGCCACCAGGTCCGCGTCGTCCCCGTCCGCCGTCGTCATGCCCGCAGTGTGCCGGGCGGGTCCGACACCGTTCCGCGGGGACGGGCGCGGGGCTACCGTCGGGACGGTGGCGGTCTGGGACATCGCGACGCTGCCGGCGCGCGAGCAGTTCTCGTACTGGCACGAGGTCATCTGCCAGGCCTTCGTCCCGCTCACCCCGCACCGCACCACCGACGAGGCGGGGTTCGCGGCGAAGGTCGAGACCCGGGCGCTCGCGGGCCTCAACCGCGCGCGGCTGCGCTCCCGCCCCCAGCGCACCGACCACGGCCCGCGCGAGGTGGCCCGCACCGACGGCGCGTACTACTTCGTCAACCTGCAGCTGACCGGGCGCTGCGTCACCACCGTCGGCGAGGACACGAGCGTCGTGGGGCCCGGCGAGATCGTCGTCGTCGACACCGCGCAGCCCTACTTCTTCGAGCTGGACCGGCCCTGGCAGATGCTGTCGTTCCGCGTCCCGCACGGCGACCTCGACGCGAAGCTGCACGGGCGCCGGCCGCGGCTCGGCCGGGCCGTCGCCGCCACGGGCGCCGGGGCCGCGGTGGCCGCGCTGATGCCCGCGCTGTGGTCGCTCGACACCGCCGACCCCGCAGCGGATGAGCTCGCCGAGTCCTTCGCGACGGCGGTGGCGGCGGCGACCGGGGACCGCACGGCCGACACGGCCGACCCGGCGATCCGCGCCGGCGTCAGCCGCGCCGCCATCCTGGCCCACGTCGAGCGCCACCTCGGCGACCGCGACCTCACCGTCGCCGGCGTGTGCCGGCGCTTCGCGATCTCGCCACGCACCCTGCACCACCTCTTCGCGGGCACCGGCGAGTCGTTCGCCGCGACGGTGCGCCGCCGTCGCCTCGAGCGGTGCGCGGCGATGCTGGCTTCCGGCACGCCGGCCACCGTCACCGCGCTCGCCCACGCGCACGGCTTCGACGACCCGACGGCGTTCGCCCGCGCGTTCCGGCGCCGGTTCGGGGTCTCGCCGCGGGAGATGCGCCCGTAGCGCGGGTGCACGCACGGCACGGTCCGGTGCACGGGGAGCCGGGACGGCGCCGGCCGAGCGGGCCAGGCTCGGCGGCATGACCGTGTCGTTCCTGCTGAGCCCCGAGCAAGAAGGGCTCAAGGCCGCCGCCCGCGCGTTCGCCGAGGAGCACCTGCGCGACCTCGCCGCCGCGGTGCGTGCCGAGCCGGACCCCCTGACCCGGGCCCTGCTCGCGCGCCCGGTGTTCGAGAAGGCCGTCGGGCAGGGCTTCCTCAAGGGCCTCATCCCGGCCCCGGTCGGCGGCGCGGCGTCGAACGGGGTCGACGCGGCGATCTTCGTCGAGGAGTGGGCGGTGCACAGCCCCGACTTCACGATCTCAATGGCCGGCCCGCTCATCGCGCTCGCGCCGGTCTACGAGGCCGGCACCCCGGAGCAGGTCGCGCGCTTCGTCGCACCGTTCCTCGCGGACTCCGGGGCACCGCTGGCGGCGATGGCCTACAGCGAGCCCGAGGGCAGCGCGAACTTCGACAGCCCGACCGGCACGCGGACGACCGCGCAGCCCGACGGCGACCACTACGTCATCACCGGGCGCAAGGCGTGGGCGTCGCACCTGTCGGGGTGGGACGGTGACGGCCCGGACCTCATGACCATCGTGTGCCGGGCACCGGGCGGCATCTCGCTGATCGTCGCCGAACGCGAGCACCTCGCCGGGCACCTCGAGGTCGAGGAGCACTACGACCTGCCCGGCCTGCGCGGCTGCCTGACCTCGCGCGTGCGCCTGCACGACGTCCGCGTGCCGAAGGCGAACCTGCTCGGCGCCGAGGGCCAGGGCGCCGCCCTGACCCGCAACGCCTTCCTGCCCAGCGGCGCCTCGATCGGCATCTTCGCCGTCGCCGCGATGCGGGGCGCGTTCGATGTCGCGCTGCGCTTCGCCACCACCGAGACGCGCGGGGGCCCGACGCCGATCATCGACCACCAGGCGGTGTCCGACGTCCTCGCCGACGCCAAGGGGAAGATCGAGGCCACCCGGCTGCTGGCCTGGCGCGCGCTCGACGCCGTGCTCGCCCAGCACCCCTCGGCGCCCGAGCTGGCCCTGCACTCCAAGGTCTTCGGCTCCGAGACCGGCGTGGACGTGATCAACGACCTCGTGAAGCTCGTCGGCGTCACGTCGTACGACGAGCGCTTCCCGATCGTCGAGTACCTGAACGAGGCGCTGGCCTACCCGATCATCGAGGGCAGCAACATCGGGGTGCGCCGCCGCCAGCTCCAGGACCTGTTCCGCATCCCGGGCTACGACCCGCTCGCGGCGTCCGGGATGACCTAGGAGACCTCCTCCAGCAGCGCCGTCCAGAACCGCAGCGCGGCGTGCTCCATCTCCAGCCCCAGCCGCAGGGTGATCATCCGCTTGGCGACGGCGTCGAGGTCGGCGTAGCGCGCCTGCATGTCCTCGTAGACCGCGATGCGCTCGCGGTGGGCGGCGATCTGCTCGCGCGCCAGCCGCTCGACGTCGCCGGGCTCGGCGACCTCGTTGAAGAACAGCTTGAGCTCGGCGATGTCGCGCATCTGGAAGTGCTCGGGCGTGGGCTCCGCGAGCCACGACGTCAGCTCCGCGCGCCCGGCGTCGGTGAGCCGGAACGTGCGCCGGCGCCGGCCCTCCGGCTCGGTCTCGGCCTCCAGCAGACCGAGCTCGGCCAGCCGTTGCGGTTCGGAGTAGAGCTGCGCGTGCGGGAAGTGCCAGAAGTAGCCGATGGAGCGCCCGACCGCCCGCTTGAGGTCGTAGGACGTCGACGGGCCCCGCAGCGCGATCGTGCCGAGCACGACGTAGGAGGTCGGGGAGAGCCGGTCGGCCACGGGCACGGAGCGTACCCACTCTTGCCCGTCGAGTGTCCGTGCCATACCGTCCGAAACAGACCGTATGCGGCGGAGCATGATCGGGAGGCGGCACCGGATGGACCTCGCGACGGCGTGGACGTGGGCGGTCGAACGCTTCCCCGCCCGCCGGGCCGTCGGCGGGCCGGCCCCGATGACCTACGCGCAGTGGGACGCCCGCACCGCCCGCCTCGCGCACGCCCTGCGCGGTCTCGGGGTGCGCCGCGGCGACCGGGTCGCGCTCGTGCTGGTCGGCGGCGAGCCGGCGGCGTCGCTGCACCTCGCGGCCCAGCGTCTCGGCGCCGTCGCGACACCGCTGTCGCCGCGGTTCGGCCCGCCCGAACTGGCGCACTGCCTGGCCGACGCGGCGCCCGCGCTGGTGGTCAGCGAGCCCGCGACCGCCGAGGCGACCGCGACGGCGCTGGGCGACGAGCGCGTCCGCCCGGTGACCCACCTCGACCTGCCCGACCTCGAACGACGGGCCCTGGACACGCCGGACACCGCACCGTCGGACCCGCCCGGCCCCGACGACGTCAGCGTCATGCTCTACACCTCCGGCACCACCGGGCGACCGAAGGGCGTGCCGCGCACCCACCGCGCCGAGCACGCCGCGGCCGTCGCACACCTCGTGCAGACGGGTCAGCGCCCGGGCGACGTCGTCCTCGGCGTCATGCCCCTGTTCCACACGATGGGCGTGCGGACGCTGCTGGCCACCGTCCTGGCGGGCGGGACGTGGGTGCCGCAGGCCCGGTTCGACGCCGCGGAGGCGGCCGAGCTGATCGCGCGCGAGCGGGTCACGTCGCTCTACCTCGTGCCGACGATGTTCTGGACCCTGCTGCGCGAGGCCGCGCCGTCGGCCCTGGGCGGGGTGCGGCGGCTCGCCTACGCGGGCGCGCCGATGGCGCCGGCGCTGGCCGAACGGCTGGTCGAGGCCGTCGCGCCGGAGGCGTTCGTCAACCACTTCGGCTCCACCGAGATCTACACGTTCACGATCGGCCCGGACGTCGCCGCGAAGCCGGGGTGCGCGGGGCGGGCGGGGATGTTCAGCCGCGTGCGCCTGGTCGACCCGTCCCCCGGCGCGGGACCCGACGACGAGGTCGCGGCGGGCGAGCAGGGCCAGGTCGCCGTGTCGATGGCGAGCCCGGAGGCGTTCGGGGGCTACTGGCTGCGGCCGGACGCGACCGCGAAGGCCGTGCGCGGGGGCTGGTACTTCACCGGCGACCTCGCCGTGGCCGACGACGACGGCGACCTCTGGGTCAGCGGCCGCGTCGACGACATGATCAACACGGGCGGCGAGAACGTCTACCCCGACGAGATCGAGGCCGCCCTCGCGTTCTGCCCGGCGGTCGCCGACGTCGTCGTCGTGGGGCTGCCCGACGAGCGCTGGGGGCAGGCGGTGACGGCGTTCGTCGTGCCCGGTGCCGGGGTCGCGCCGGCGGACGCCGTGCGGGGCGCCGCGTCCTGGGCGCGCGACCGGCTGCCGTCGCTGCGCCGGCCGAAGCGCGTGATCGCGATCGACGCCGTGCCCCGCTCCGCGGTCGGCAAGACCCTGCGCCGGGTGCTCGTCGGCGGGGACTACACGGCGCTCGCCGACACCGCCGCCGTGTCGGGCGCCGGTGCCCTCCGGTCGCGTCGGGAGGCGCCGTGACCTGGGTGCCCGCACGCGACGAGGACGCGGCGCTCGTGGCGGGCGCCGGGCGGTTCGTCGACGACCTCGACCCGCTGCCCGGCACGCTGGTCGCGGCGGTCGTGCGCAGCCCGCACCCGCACGCGCGGATCCGCGCGGCGGACCTCGAGGCCGCCCGCGCGCACCCCGGCGTGGCGGCGGTGATCGGGCCCGACGAGGTACGTGCGGCCGTGCGGCCGTTCCCGCTGTCGACCACGACGCCGATGCCCTACCTGCCGTCCGCGACCGACACCGCGCGCTACGTCGGCGAGCCCGTCGCCGTCGTCGTCGCGACCGACCGCTACGTGGCCGAGGACGCCTGCGAGCTGGTGGCGATCGACTACGAGCCGCTCGACGTCGTCGTCGACACGCGGTCGGCGCTGGAGCCCGACGCGGTCCTCCTGCACCCCGACGCGGGCACGAACGTCGCCACCGACCGCACGTTCTCGTTCGGGCCGGTCGACGACGCCTTCGAGCACGCCGACCACGTCGTGCGCGGCGAGTACACCTTCCCGCGCTACTCGTCGGTGCCGATGGAGTGCTACGGCGTCGTGGCGCACTGGGGTGTCGACACCGTCGAGGTGTGGGCCAACTTCCACGGCCCGTTCACGATGGTCCCCGTCGTCGCCGGGGCCCTCGGGGTGCCGGTATCCCGGCTGCGGCTGCACGTGCCGGCCGACATCGGCGGCAGCTTCGGCATCAAGTCCGGCATCTACCCGTACGTGGTGCTCATGGCGCTGGCCTCGCGGCACGCGGGCCGGCCGGTGCGCTGGGCCGAGGACCGCGTCGAGCACCTGCTGTCCAGCTCGTCGGGAGCCGGGCGGGTGATGACGTTCTCGGCGGCGGTCCGTGCCGACGGGACGGTCGACGCCCTGCGCGTCGACCTCGTCGACGACGTCGGCGCCTACCTGCGCCCGCCCGAGCCGAGCACGCTCTACCGCTGCTTCGGCAACATCACCGGGGCCTACGACGTGCCCGCCGTCGCGATCCGCGCCCGCGCCGTCGTCACCAACCGGGCCCCGACCGGTCTCAACCGGGGCTTCGGCGGCCAGCAGCTCTACTTCGGGCTCGAGCGGCTGATGGACGCCGTCGCCGACCGGACCGGTCTGGACGTCGTCGAGGTCCGCCGGCGCAACCTCGTGCGCTCCTTCCCCCACCGCACGCCGACCGGGGGGCTCTACGACTCCGGCGACTACACGGGGGCGCTGGACCTGCTGCTCGCGAAGGGCGGCTACGACGAGCTGCGGACGCGCCAGTCGCTGGCCCGGGCCGACGGGGCGTACTACGGCGTCGGGCTGGCGCTCGTCGTCGACCCGTCAGGCACCAACATCGGCTACGTGGGGCTCGCGACGCCGGCCGCCGACCGCAAGCCCGGCCGCGACAAGTCGGGCTCGACGGAGATCGTGCGCGCGTCGGTCGACCTCCAGGGCGTCGTGACGGTGCTGCTCGGGTCGGTGCCCCAGGGGCAGGGGCACGCGACGGTGGCGCGGAAGGTGGCGGCCGCGCGGTTGGGGCTGCCGGTCTCGCAGGTCCGCGCGACCGTCGACATGGACACGGCCTCGACGCCCTGGACGGTGACGTCGGGCAGTTACTCGTCGCGCTTCGCGCCGCTGGTGACGAGCGCCGTGATCGCGGCGGTGGACCGGCTGGCGGAGACGGTGCGCGCCGGGGCCTCGGTGCTGCTGGGGGTCGACGCGTCCGGTCTCGAGCTCGCGGACGGCTCGGTGCGCGACCCGTCGTCCGGCGCGTCGTGCCTCTTCCGGCACGCGGCGGGCGTCGTGCACTGGGACCCGGGCGCGCTGCCGGCCGGGGCACCGGCGCGGCTCGCGACCGAGGGCGAGTTCGTGCCGCCCGAGGCCGTCGCGGCGACCGCGGACGACCGGATCAACTCGTCGCTCTGCTACGGGTTCGTGGCCGAGATGGTGGGGGTGCGGATCGACGCCTCGACCCTGGAGGTCACCCTCGACCGGGTCGCGACCGTCCACGACGCCGGCACGATCCTCGACCCGGTGCTGCTCGAGGGGCAGGTGCTCGGGGCCCTGGTGCACGGGCTCGGCGGCGCGGCGTACGAGGAGTTCCGCTACTCCCCCGCGGGCCAGCCGACGTCGGCGACGTTCCTCGACTACCTGTGCCCGACCAGCGCGGAGACGGCGTTCGAGCTGGTGAGCGACCACGTCTCGTCGCCCTCGCCGCTGACCCCGCTCGGCGCCAAGGGCTGCGGCGAGGGCAGCTCGATGAGCCTGCCGGTGGCCTACGCCAACGCCGTCGCCGACGCCCTGGCCCCCGCCGGCGTCCCCGTCACCTCCCTGCCCCTGCACGGTTCCGTGCTCCACGACCTCCTACGTGAGCGAACTTTGGGGCTATAGCCCCAAAGTTCGCTCACATACCGACCACGACGAAGGGTTCCCATGGCACTGACCGGCGGCGAGGTCCGGCTCGAGCGGTCGCACGACGGGCGGGTCGCGGATGTGACGCTGTCCCACGGCCGGTACACCGTGATCACCTGGGAGATGCGGCGGCTCATGGCCGAGCGCTTCGCCGAGATCGACCGCGACCCGGCCGTGCAGGTCGTCGTCATCCGCTCCGACGGCGAGCACTTCTCCTCGGGCGGGGACATCGCCGGGTTCATGGAGGTCGAGCCGATCGACTTCACCGACCTCGGCCACGACGTGACCGCGCCCTCGCGCAGCCCCAAGCCGGTGATCGTCGCCGTCGACGGCTACGCGTTCGGCGTGGGCCTCGAGCTCGTCCTGTCCTGCGACATCCGGCTCGCCACCGAGCGCAGCCGCTTCGCGCTGCCCGAGATGAACCTCGGCATGATCCCCGGCTCCGGCGGGACGCAGCGGCTCGCGCGCCTGATCGGGATCTCGCGCGCCAAGCACCACGTCATGACCGCCCGGCGCATGACGGGGCAGGAGGCCGCCGACTGGGGCGTGGTCGCCGAGCTGCACCCCGACCGCGAGGCCCTCGACGCGGCGACCGAGGCGCTCGTGACGACGATGCTGGGCTTCTCGCCGCTGGCCCTGCGTGCCGCGAAGGAGGTGCTCGACCGGGGTGTCGACGCGCCCCTGTACTCCGGCATCGAGCTGGAGCGGAAGGCCTACGCGATGCTGCGCTCGAGCCACGACTTCGCCGAGGGCGTCGCGGCGTTCGGGGAGAAGCGCAAGCCCGAGTTCACCGGGCGATGAAGGCCGCGCCGTTCGCCTACTGCCGCCCCGACACCGTCGACGAGGCGGTGGACGTGCTGGCCGGCGGCGACGCGAAGGTGCTCGCCGGCGGGCAGTCGCTGGTGCCCGTGCTGGCGATGCGCCTGGGGCGGCCCGCCACGCTGGTGGACATCACGCGGCTGCCGGGGCTGTCCTCGCTGGTCCTCTCCGAGGGGGAGCTGCACGTCGGCGCGGCCGTCCGGCAGCGTGGGCTCGAGCGGTCCGCGGAGGTCGCCTCGGTCCCCCTGATCGGCCGGGCGATGCCCTTCGTCGGGCACCGCGAGCTGCGCAGTCGCGGCACGGTGTGCGGCAGCCTCGCGCACGCCGACCCGGCCGCCGAGCTGCCCGCGGTCGCCGCGTGCCTGGGCGCGACCGTGGTGGTCCGCGGGCCGCGGGGATCGCGGGAGATCGGCGCGCGGGAGTTCGTCACCGGCCCCATGACGACGGCGGTGGGCCCCGACGAGCTGGTGACGGCGGTGCGCTTCCCGGTCGCCCGCGCCGGCGACGGCTTCGGGTTCGCCGAGATCGCCCGCCGGCACGGGGACTTCGCGCTGGCGGGGGTGGCGGTGCGGGTCCGCGACGGCGCGGCGACGCTCGCCGCGTTCGGGGTCTCCGCCCGTCCCGTGGTCCGGGAGCTGACGGTCGACGACCCGAGCGAGGCCGGGCTGCGCGAGCTCACCGACGCCTTGGCGCGCGAGATCGTCGACACCGACGGCGACGCCCACGGCTCGCGTGGCTACCGCGCCCGGCTGCTCGGCGTGCTCGCGGCGCGGGAGCTGGCCCGGGCGCACCGGGAGGCCGCGTGTTCGTAGACGCCGACGCCACCGCCGAGGTCTCCGTGACCGTCAACGGGCGCGCCGTCACGGTCGCCGTGTCGCCGCGCACCACCCTGTCCGACGTCCTGCGCGACCACCTCGGGCTCACCGGCACCCACGTCGGCTGCGAGCACGGCGTGTGCGGGATGTGCACGGTGCTGCTCGACGGCGAGGCCGTGCGCGCCTGCCTGCTGTTCGCGGTGCAGTGCGAGGGTGCGGTGCTCACGACCGTCGAGGGGCTCGGCGCCGCCGACGACCAGCACCCGCTGCAGCAGGCGTTCGCCCACCACCACGCCTTGCAGTGCGGCTTCTGCACCCCGGGGATGCTGATGAGCGCCTACGACCTGCTCGCCGGCGGCACCTACGACGAGGCGACGCTGCCCGAGGACATGTCCGGGGTGCTCTGCCGGTGCACGGGCTACCGCGGGATCCTCGCCGCCGTCGCCGACGTGGCCGACCAGGCCCGCACCCGCCCCGACGGCCTCCCCCCGCCCCGCGCCGCCGTGCCGCCGGCGCTGGTCGGGCGCTCGGGGAGTGCCAGCGTGGCGTCCACGCTGGCGTCAGACGACAGGAAATCCACCCGCTCGATCGAGACGGTCACGGTGCCGGCCGGCCCGCCGACGGTGACGGTCGACGTCCGCAGCGGCCTGACCTCGCCCGTCGACGACGTGTGGGCGGTGCTCGCGGACGTCTCCCGGCTCGTCGCCTGCCTGCCCGGCGCGGAGATGACCGAGGACCTCGGCGACGACCGCTACCGCGGGCGCGCGGTCGTCGCGCTCGGGCCGGTGTCGTTGCGGTTCGAGGGCCTGGCACAGGTCGAGGAACGGGACGCGTCGGGCCGACGGATGCGCGTGCTCGCCCAGGGCGCGGACCGGGGCGGGTCGTCGACGCAGGCGGTGATCCGGCTGGCGGCCGACCCCTCGCCCGAGGGCGGGACGACGCTGTGGGCCGACGCCGACGTCCACCTCTCCGGTCGCGTCGCGCAGTTCGGGCGCGCGCTGGCCGGTGACGTGTCGCGCCGGATGTTCGAGCAGTTCGCCACGGCCGTCGACGAGGCCGCGCGGACCGGCGAGGCGCCCCGGACCACGACGAGCCCGCTGCGCCTGGTCGTCACCGCCCTGATCGGCGGCCTGCGCGTCCGGGGTCGGCGGCTACTGGCTCGTATCACTCGCTCAGCGAGGGATACCAGCCAGTAGGCCGCCCCGGTCCCTCACCGGCCCTCGTACCGCGGCGGGCGCTTCTCCGCGAACGCCGCCGGGCCCTCCTCGGCGTCCTCGGTGCGCATGACCCGCAGGAACGCGGCGTGCTCCCGGGCCATCGCCTCGTCGTGCTCGAGCCCGAGGCCGTCGAGGACGCGGGCGCGGGCCTCGCGGACGGCGAGCGGGCCCCGGTCGGCGATCGAGCGGGCGAGCTCCAGCGCTCGCGGCAGCAGCTCCCGGAGCGGGACGACGCGGTTGACCAGCCCGACCCGGTGCGCCTCGGCGGCGTCGATCGGCTCGCCGGAGAGGATCATCTCCATCGCCAGCCCGAGCGGCACGGCACGCGGGAGCCGCACGGTCCCGCCGGCGCCGGGGATGATCGCCCACTTGGTCTCGGCGAGGCCGAACGTCGCGTTCTGCGAGCAGAGGCGGATGTCGCAGGCGAGCGCCATCTCGAGCCCGCCGGCCAGGGCGTGCCCGTTGACCGCGGCGATCAGCGGCTTGGCGCGGTCGGTCGCGGTGAAGCCGCCGAAGTTCCACGGCGGGTCCTCGCCGGCTCGCACGCGGTGGCGGTAGGTGGGGATGAGGCGCTTGAGGTCGGCGCCGGCCGAGAACGTCGTGTCTCCGGCGCCGGTGAGCACGGCGACCAGCTTGGTGTCGTCCGACTCGAACGCGAACACGGCGTCGCCGAGGGCCGCCTGGTGCTCGGGGTCGAGAGCGTTGCGGGCCTCGGGACGGTCGATGGTCAGGACGGTGACGCGCGGGTCGGTGGCGTCGTCCTCGACGCGGATCGGCATGTCTCAGCGCCGCGCGAGCCGGCGCGCACCGCCGGGCGTCGCGGTGGGGAGCCCGTAGTGCTCGAACACCGCGGGCTCGTCGTCCGCCGCCAGCTCGCCGTCGGTGTCGATCGACGGCGCGTGCTTGGCGAGGTCCTTCGCGACGGTCACCCGCACGTGGTCGGGCGCCACCGTCGCCCCCGCCAGCGGCACGAACGCGAGGCGCCGGCGTCCGATGATGCCGACGACGACCGTCGCGAACGCGGGCTCGTCGGAGAGCGTGTCGACGTAGATCGCCTCGAGATCGCCGATCTTCCCGCCGGTCGGGTCGACGACGGCCTTGCCCTGCCAGTCGCGGATGTTCTCCGCCTCGAAGCCCATGGCCCCGGAGGCTAGCGGCGCGGGGCCGACAGGATGCGGACCGCGAGGTTCTCGGTCACGCCGAGGCGCGGCGTGTTCTCGCGGGCCCGCGCGGCGATCTGGCGCGGCGAGAGGCCCATGTCGGCGTAGAGCCGGACGATGTTCTCCTGGGCCGGGGTCCAGGTCGGGGTCGCCGGCCGCGTCGTCCGGGTGGGTCGGGCCTTGGGCCGGCGCTGGGCCGGGACCCTCGGCGTGTCCTGGTGGACCGTCCCGAGCCCGGTGTTCTTGGTGGCGAACTCGCCCGCCGCCGCCCGCGCGGCGATGTCCTCGGGCTCGGCGACCCGGTACGCGTCGCCGCTCTTGTTGACGGCCACCGCGGTGACCGTCGGGCCCTGGCGGTACCGCGCCTGGCAGGCCGGGGCCGTGCAGTAGGTGTATCCCAGCTCGGTGCGCTCCGCAGGGATCTCGCGGCCGCACCCGATGCAGTTGCTTGTCATCGTGCGACCGATTCTACTCCGGGCGCTAGACAGTTGAGGATCACCGACGTCGGGCGGCGGGCTCGAGGCGATCACGAGCCTCGCCGCCGTGCGCACCGCGCCGCGCTCCGACCCGGGACCGAGGGCGTCCTTCGCTGCGCCGAACGCAGCGAGGGCGTCCCTCGAACGCCAGACGCATGCCGGGCGCCCGTGACATCGCGTCGACCGGCCACCGCAGAGATCAGCAGTGCGAGGAGCACCTCGTCCACCCCCATACGGTGCTTTTCGCACTGGTGATCACACGGGCCCGAGCCGTCCGAGATCACGAGTACCTCATCCACGCCAGCACGCCCGAACGCGTGGACCACGCGCTCCTGATCAGCGTGACGTCGACGCGATGGTCGCGCTGCCGAGGACGACGTCGCCGTCGGCGTCCGGCCGGTAGAACACCGCCGCCTGCCCCGGCGCGACGCCCCGCAGGGGCTCGGCGAGCGCGACCTCGACGCCGTCGTCGACCACCCGGACCGCCGCCGGCGAGAGCCCGCCGTGGGCGCGGACCTGCACCACGCAGTCGGTCGGGACCTCGCCCAGCCACACCGGGTCGGAGCAGTGCAGCACCGTCACGTCGAGCTCCTCCGCCGGCCCCACGCGCACGGTCCGGCTCACCGGCTCGAGGCCGAGCACGTACCGCGGCCGGCCGTCGGGGGCGGGGCGCGCGAGGCCGAGGCCGTGGCGCTGGCCGACGGTGAAGTCGTGGACACCGCGGTGGTGGCCGACGACCTCGCCGGCGGTGTCGACCATCTCCCCCGGAGCGTCGTCGATCCGCGCGCCCAGGAAGCCGCGGGTGTCGCCGGACGGGATGAAGCAGATGTCGTGGCTGTCGGGCTTCTCGGCCACGACGAGCCCGCGCTCCGCGGCCTCGGCGCGGACCCCGGTCTTGGGCGAGTCCCCGAGCGGGAAGATCGCCCCGGAGAGCTGGTCGGGGCGCAGGACGCCGAGGACGTAGGACTGGTCCTTGTCGGGGTCGGCGGCCCGGCGGAGCTCGCCGCCGGCGGAAAGCCGCGCGTAGTGCCCCGTCCCGACGGCGTCGAAGCCGAGCGCCCGCGCCCGCTCGAGCACCGCCGAGAACTTGATCTTCTCGTTGCAGCGCAGGCAGGGGTTGGGCGTGCGGCCGGCGGCGTACTCGGCGACGAAGGGCTCGACGACGTCGTCGCGGAACCGCGCGGCCATGTCCCAGACGTAGAACGGGATGTCGAGGAGGTCGGCGCAGCGCCGGGCGTCGCGCGAGTCCTCGACCGAGCAGCAGCCGCGCGCGCCCTCGCGCATCGTCGCGGGCTTCGCCGACAGCGCGAGGTGCACGCCGGTGACGTCGTGCCCGGCGTCGCGCAGCCGTGCCGCCGCCACCGCCGAGTCGACGCCGCCGCTCATGGCGGCCAGGACCCTCACGGTGCGCTCCGCGCACGTGAGCAGTTCGGCGTGCCGGAGCACTCAGAAGTGCTCACGGGCGCGTCAGCGCACCTCACGAGCGGGCCAGCGCGTCGCCGGCGCGGCGGGCGCGCTCGACGACGGGGCCGATCGCCTCGACCACGGCGTCGACGTCGGCGGCGGTGGAGTTGTGGCCCAGCGAGAAGCGCAGGGACCCGCGGGCGAGGTCCTCGTCGAGCCCCATGGCCAGCAGGACGTGGCTGGGGCGGGCGACGCCGGCGGTGCAGGCCGAGCCCGTCGAGCACTCGATGCCGCGCGCGTCGAGCAGCATGAGCAGGCTGTCGCCCTCGCAGCCGGGGAACGACAGGTGCGCGTTGCCGGGCAGACGCTCGCCGGGGCGGTCGAGCGGCACGCCGTTGAGCCGCGCGTCGGGCACCGCGGCCGTCACCCGGGCGACGAGGTCGTCGCGCAGGGCGGTGAGCGCGGTGGCCCGGCGGGCGACGTCGGCCACGGCGGCGCGCACGGCGGTCGCGAGGCTCATCGTGCCGGGGACGTCGAGGGTGCCCGAGCGGACGTCGCGTTCCTGCCCCCCGCCGTGCAGCAGCGGGGTGCAGGCGGCGTCGCGGCGCAGCAGCAGCGCGCCGACCCCGACCGGCCCGCCGAGCTTGTGGCCGGTCAGCGAGAGGGCGTCGACCCCGCTCGCCGCGAAGTCGACGGGGACGGCGCCGACGGCCTGGACGGCGTCGGTGTGGATCGGCACCCCGCAGGAGTGGGCGACCTCGGCGAGCGCGGCGACGTCGTTGACGGTGCCGACCTCGTTGTTCGCCCACATCACGGACACGACCGCGACCTCGTCGCCGTGGTCGGCGAGCAGGGCCTTCAGGGCCGCCGGATCGGCGCGGCCCTCGGGGTCGACGGGCAGGACGTCGAGCACCGCGCCCTCGTGGTCGGCGAGCCACTCGCCGGCGTCGAGGACCGCGTGGTGCTCCGCGGCGGACACGACCACCCGCGTGCGCCGCGGGTCGGCGGCCCGGCGCGCCCAGTACAGGCCCTTGAGCGCGAGGTTGTCGGCCTCGGTGCCGCCGGTGGCGAGCACGACCTCGGACGGCAGGGCGCCGACCGCCTCGGCGATCGTCTCGCGGGACTCCTCGACCGCCCGGCGGGCCCGGCGTCCCGCCGAGTGCAGCGACGACGCATTGCCGACGCGCCCGAGCGCCTCGGTCAGGGTGGCTGCCGCCTCGGGCAGCATCGGCGTGGTCGCCGCATGGTCGAGGTACGTCATCGACCGGCCAGCGTAATCCCCTCGCGCACGGCTGGTCTCCCCTGATCGGTACCGACCGGTGCACCGACCGCGACCTCGCGGTCACGCAGTGGTCACACCCGGGCGCGCGCACTAGCGTCGCGGCCGGTCACGTCCGCCGCCGGGGCGGCGGACCGGGCCGTCCACCGGTCGTCGCGGGAGGTCCCATGACCGAGGACACACGGAACGGAGCCGGCTACTGGGCGCCGCAGTGCCCGGCCGGCGCCCACGACGACCCCGGCCATCGGCGGGACCACTTCGAGCCCCTCTCGGAGACCCTGACCCGCGGGCGGTACGTCCGCGTCTCCGGGGCGATGGCGCGCGAGTGCCCGGTGACCCGCACCGACGGCTACAAGTCGGGGATCTGGACGGTCTCGGGGTACGAGGAGATCCAGGACGTGCACCGGGCCGAGGGGACCTCGTTCTCCGCGTTCCCCGTCCTGCTCCAGGACCTCGGCAACACCCGCCCGGTGATCCCGATGGAGTCCGACCCGCCGCTGCACCGCCAGTACAAGCAGATCATCGCGCCGCCGCTGTCCCGGTCGGCGCAGGCGGCGCGGGAGCCCGCCTACCGGGAGGTCACGCGCACGCTGCTGGCCGCGTTCCTCCCCGACGGCCGCGCCGAGCTGTTCGGGCAGTTCTGCACGCCGCTGGCCGCCCACTCGCTGATGGAGGCGATGGGGGTCCCCGGGCCCGACCGCGACCGCCTGGCCGAGCTCGCGGTCTCGCTGGTGCGCGGCGAGGGCGCCGACGGTGCGGCGGCCGCGGAGGTCTACGAGTACTTCGGCGCGCTGGCGGCGCAGCGCCGCCGGGAGCCGGGCGGGGACATCGTGTCGCTCCTGTGCGCGGCGACGGTCGACGACCGGCCACTGAGCGAGACCGAGATCCTCGACTACTGCATGATCCTGCTGCCCGCCGGCTTCGAGACCACGGCGTCGACGATGAGCTTCCTGTTCCTGCTGCTGGCCGAGCGGCCCGACGTGGCGCAGCGGCTGCGCGCCGAGCCCGCGCGCATCCCCGACGCGATCGAGGAGCTGATGCGCTACGCCACGCCGACGCGCTCGCACACCCGCACCGTGACCACCGACTGCGTCATCGGCGGACGCGAGCTGCGCACGGGCGAGCGCGTCTACCTGAACTGGGCGGGCGCCAACCACGACCCGCGGACGTTCCCGCGTCCCGACGAGATCGACCTGGACCGCCGCCCGAACCGGCACATGGCCTTCGGGTTCGGCTCCCACGTCTGCGTCGGGATGCACATGGCACGCGCCGAGATGAAGGTCGCCCTCGAGGAGGCCCTCGCCGCGATGGACGACCTCCGCCTCACCGACCCCGCTGACGTCGTCGAGACGATCGGGACCACCTGGGCGATCTCGCACCTGCCGGTGACCTTCACGCCCCGCTCCTGAACCGACCGAAGGGCACCCTCGCTCGAGGAGATCGAGCGAAAGTGCCCTTCGGTCAACAGCCCTGGCGCGCCTACGAGCTGCGCTTGCCGACCTCCTCGGTCAGCTGCGGGCTGATCGAGAACAGGTCGCCCACGACACCGAAGTCGGCGATCTCGAAGATCGGGGCCTCGGGGTCCTTGTTCACCGCGACGATCGTCTTCGAGGTCTGCATGCCGGCGCGGTGCTGGATCGCGCCGGAGATGCCGAGCGCGATGTAGAGCGACGGCGACACCGTCTTGCCGGTCTGCCCCACCTGGAACTGGTTGGGGTAGTAGCCCGAGTCGACGGCGGCACGCGAGGCGCCGACCGCGGCGTGCAGCGAGTCGGCGAGGGTCTCGACGACCGAGAAGTTGTCGGCCGACCCCACACCGCGGCCACCGGCGACGACGACGTTCGCCTCGGTGAGCTCCGGGCGGTCGCCGCCGACGATCGGCGCGCGGTTCGACACCTTCGCGGACGTCGCCTCGTCGATCGCCGGGACGTCGACGGACTCCTGCGCGCCGGCGCCGGCCTGCTCCTCGGGCTCGATCGAGCCGCCGCGCCACGAGATCACCGCGGTGTCGGTGGTCGCGCGGGCCGAGACGGTGAAGGCGCCACCGAAGATCGAGTGGGTGCCCTCGCGCTCGCCGTCGAGGTCGACGACGTCGTTGAGCCAGCCGGAGTTGGTGCGCACGGCCAGGCGGCCGGCGACCTCGCGCCCGTCGGCGCCCGCGGCGACGAGGACCGCCGGCGGGGAGACCCGCTCGACGAGGGCGGCCAGCGCGTCGACCTGCGGGGTCGACAGGTAGTTCACGGCGTCCTCGGACTCCGCGACGTAGATCTTCTCGGCGCCGTGCGCCGCGAGACCCTCGGCGAGCTTCGCCGCCGTGCCGGGCGTGCCGACGACGACCGCGGAGGGCTCGCCCAGCCGACGGGCGGCCGTGAGCATCTCGTAGGTGTTCTTCTTGATCTCCCCGTCGACGTGGTCGACGAGGACCAGGACCTCAGCCATGGGTTCTCCTCTTCGCAGTCAGGGGGTGATCAGATGAGCTTCTGGCCCACGAGGAACTCGGCGATCTTCGCGCCGCCGTCGCCCTCGTCCTCGACCTTCTGGCCGCCGGACTTGGGCGGGCGCGGAGCGAAGGAGTCGACCTGGGTCAGCGACCCGGCGAGGCCGACCTCGCCCGCGTCGAGCCCGAGGTCCGAGATGCCGATCGCGCTGACCGGCTTCTTCTTCGCGGCCATGATCCCCTTGAACGAGGGGTAGCGCGGCTCGTTGATCTTCTCGCCCACGCTGACGACGGCGGGCAGCGCCGAGGTGACGTCGCACGTGCCCTCGTCGGTCTCGCGCTTCACCGTCGCGGTGCCGTTCTCGACGGTCAGCGCGTTCGCGTGGGTCAGCGACGGCCAGCCCAGCACCTCGCCGAGCATCGCGGGCACGGCGCCGCTGCGGCCGTCGGTGGCCTCGTTGCCGGCCAGCACCAGGTCGACCTCGCCCACGGTGCCGACGGCCTTGGCCAGCACCTTGGCCGTGGTCACGGCGTCGGAGCCGTGCAGGGCCTCGTCGTTGACGTGGACGGCCTTGTCCGCGCCCATCGAGAGGGCCTTGCGGATGGCGTCGGTGGAGCGGTCCGGCCCGACGGTCAGGACGGTGACCTCCGCGTCGCCGGACTCCTTGATCTTGAGAGCCTCCTCGACGGCGCGCTCGTTGATCTCGTCCAGCACGGCGTCGGTCGACGCGCGGTCGAGCGTCTTGTCGGCGTCGGAGAGCGTGCGCTCCGACCAGGTGTCGGGCACCTGCTTGATCAGCACGACGATGTTCATGGGCGTTCTGCGACCTCCTGTGCTCGCATCGTCCGGCCGAGCGCCGGGGCTACCGCCCGGTAACGTACTCGTCGGTAACCTGCCTTCTGCCCTGACTCTCCCATGCCTGATCGGGAAAGGCACGGTGGCGTATCCCTCTCATGTTACTGACGAGTAGGGTGTAAGGCCCTACTCGTCGGTAACCCGAGAGTGTCCGAAACGGGCGATATATTGGGGCCAGCGGGGCGGAGACACCGCCCCACCCGCCCCCTCAGGAGACGTCGTGCCCGGTCTGTTCCAGAAGGTGCAGGATTTCCTGCGCAGCCCGCAGGGTCGCAAGTACGCCGACCAGGCGAAGCGCTACGCGCAGGACCCGAAGAACCGTCAGAAGGCCCAGGACATGGTGAACAAGTTCCGCGGCAAGGGTGGCCAGGGCGGCGGCCAGCACTGAGCCGCCGTTACTGGCTGGTACCCCTCGCTGAGCGAGGGATACCGGCCAGTAACCCCCGGTCGGGCCGGTCGGCGCGGTCCCAGACCGAGCCGGATCAGGTCAGGTAGTCGCCCATCCGGCGGAAGTAGTCGCCGGCGACGTGCTCGACGCCCTGCGCGTCGAGCACGCGCTGGAGCACCAGACCGTACTGCCGGCCCCGCCACGCCTCCGGTCCCGCGACGACGATGACGCCCCGGCCCTCGCGGGCGAAGACGCGCCCGACCGTCCCGCCGCAGCGTTCCCGCGACACCGAGGCCTCGAGCACCCGCAGCCGCTCGCCCTCGTGCAGGCACCACGCGTTCGGGTACGGCCCGGTCTGCGCCCGGACGAGGTTGACGAGGTCCCGCGCGGACCGGTCCCAGTGGATCCTGTTGTCCGGGTCGGCGCGCTTGTGGAAGAACGACGCGTGCTCGGGGTCCTGGCGGAGCCAGTCGTGCGGGCCGAACTCGATGCGGTCGAACGCGTCGAGCGAGAGCGGCCCGAACAGCGGCACCGTGCGGTGGAAGAGATCCTCGGTGGTGTCGGTCGGGGTCACCGGCACGGTCCGCTGGGTGATGATGTCGCCGCGGTCGAGGTCGGCGTCCATCCAGTGCGCGGTGATGCCGACCTGGCTCTCACCGTTGATCAGCGCCCAGTTCAGCGGCGAGAAGCCGGCGTAGCGCGGCAGCAGCGAGTCGTGGGTGTTGACGGTGCCGCGCGTCGGCGCGGAGAACACCTCGGGGCTGATCCAGGTGCGCCAGTTGCAGGCCAGGCCGATCTCGGCGCCCGACTCGCGGATCGCCTCGGCCAGCTCGGCGTCCACGGCCTTCTCGCGGTAGAGCACGGGGATGTCGTGCTTGAGGGCGAGATCCCCCATCGACTCCTGGAAGATCTCGGGCGCCCACTCCCCCTCCTCGGGGTGACTGACGGTCAGCACGACCTCGTGGCGGGAGTCGAGCAGCGCGGCGAGGAGCTGGGCTCCCCACTTCTGGAACCCGAACAGGACGACGCGCATCAGCCGGCCTCCGCAGCGGTGCGCTCGCGCAGGCTGCGCGGCCGCAGGTCGGTCCAGTGCTCTTCGACGTAGGACAGGCAGGCCTCCCGGGTCTCGCCCTCGGGCGGGGCACCGAACACGACGTGCCATCCGGCGGGCACGTCGGCGAACACCGGCCACAGGCTGTGCTGGTCCTCGTCGTTGACGAGGACCAGGAAGCGCCCGTCGGCGTCGTCGAAGGGGTTGGTCATGATCGGCTCCCGTCCGGTCGGGGATGCAGCGGGATCAGGGGGTCGACTCGAGGCCGAGCGCCGCGAGGAGGGTGCGGAACGTGGCGCCGGTACCGGCGAGCTCGGCCTCGGGCCGGCACCCCGCCGCGACCAGGGCCCCGGCCGACAGCCGTACGTGCCGCCCGCGGATCCCGGCGCAGGGGGCGGCCACGACCCACTCGCCGTCGCCGTCGGCGGCGCACCATCCCACGGCGGCACCCAGGTGGCCACGATCGGCCTGCTCGAGATCGTCGACCACGGCGCGGGCCACCTCGGGCGGGTCGCCCCAGGTCCCCGCGCCCGGGCGCAGGACCTCGGCCAGCTCGAGCGCCGTCGGGCGGGGCACCCGGAGGCGGCCCTCGACGCGGCTCACCAGGCGCCACCGACGGGCCGTGGGGACGAGCGCGGGCGCCGGGGGCACGTCGAGGTGGTCGCACCAGGGGGCCAGCCGCTCGGCGGCCCGGGCGACGGCCGCGGCGTGGGTGGTGAGGTCCGCGCGCGCCGCGAGCTCGCGACCGCGCCGGACGTCCTCGTCCGGGTCGGCGCTGCGCCACGCGGTCCCCGCGAGGGGGGCGCTCACGACACGGTCACCGTGCCGGGCGACCAGCAGCTCGTCGCCGAGCCCGACCAGCGAGGAGCCACCGCGGTCATCGAGGTCGACGCGGACGGTCGAGGCGTCGTCGTCGGGATCGACGAGCGCGGACAGCAGCTCGTCCGGGTCCACCGGGCGGGGCGCGACGAGCGCGAGCGCGCGGGCGAGCACGACGCTCGCGACCTCGCCGTCGGCGATCAGCTCGAGGGCGCGGTGCACGGCGGCCGCGTACCGCGGAGGTGCGGGCTCGGGGCGGACGTCCCACCCGGCGGCCCGCGCGTCCCGGGCGGCCGGCGGCGGTGCCGGGGCCCGCCGCGCGCGGCGCTCCCAGGCGACGGGGACGACGAGCCGCCCGGGCCGTCCGTCGTCGGCGCCCAGGACGCCGGTCACGATCGGGTCGGCCACGCCCTCCGCGTGCAGCCGGGCCACCACGGCCGCCGCCTCGGCCCCGGCCCGGCCGGTCGCGGGGTCGGGCTCGACCGTCGTGCGGACGCCGGTGGCGTGCAGCTCGCCGGACGGGAGGACGAGCACGGAGCGCGCCACCCCGGGGGCGGGCGCCGCGCCGGCGGGCGACGCGAGGCGCTCCGCGGCCGAGCTGTCGGTGCCGTCCGTGCTGACGGTGCTGACCGTGCTCGTCGTGCCGACCGTGCTATCCGTGGGCGCACCCGTGGGCGCACCCGTGGGCGTCGTGGTCACGAGCGTCCTCCTCGACGGCCCGGAGCCGACGTTGACTTAAGGTAGGCTCAGCAAAGTCGGCACGGAGCGCGACTGTCAAGGTCGACATCCGTCACAAGTCGGTCGTCCTGGCCACGCCCGGTGCCGCCATCGGCACCTGCGCGGTACGAAATGTGGCGCACTCCCCAGGATGCTTGACCGCCGCGTCGAGTGAGGTGAGCCTTCCCTCTGTGTCGGTCCGAGACGCTCTGACCCCGTGACGGCACCGATCACCGGGCCGCGCGTGCTGCGCGGGGCGATCCGCGACCAGCGGGGACCCGTCTCCACCGCCGCGCTCCTGTTCATGGGGCACCAGGCGGGCGAGGCGCTGGTCCCGGTGCTGGTCGGCACCGTCGTGGACCGGGCCGTCGCGACCGGCGACACCGGCGCCCTCCTGCGCTGGCTCGCCGTGCTCGGTCTCGACTTCCTCGTGCTGTCGTTCTGCTACCGCTGGGGCGCCCGGCGGGCCTGGCTGGGCGACGTCCGCGCCGATCAGCGCCTGCGCCTGCTCGTCGCCGACCGCCTGCTCGATCCGCGCGGGGGTGCCGAGACCGGCCGCCTGCCGGGCGAGCTCGCGAACCTCGCCGTCGCCGACGCCAAGCGCGTGGGGGTGGTGAACTTCGCCGTGCCGCTGGGGCTCGCGGCGCTGGCCGCGATGCTCGTCGCCGCGGTCTCCCTGGTGCGGGTCTCCGTGCCGCTGGGGCTGCTGATCCTGCTCGGCACCCCGCCGCTGCTGCTGGTCGTGCACCTCCTGGGCGTCCCCCTGCAGCGCCGCAGCGGACCCGAGCAGGAGCGGGCCGCCCGCGCCTCCGGTGTCGCGGCCGACCTGGTCGACGGGGTGCGCGTCCTCAAGGGTCTCGGCGCCGTCCCGGCCGCGGTCGCCCGCTACGAACGGGCGAGCCAGGAGGCCCTGGGCGCCACCCTCGGTGCCACCCGGGTCCAAGCCGGCTACCAGGGCGCGGTGCTCGCCGCGAACGGCCTCTTCCTCGCGCTCGTCGCCCTCGTCGGCGGCCGCCTCGCCGCGGACGGTCAGATCAGCATCGGCGGCCTCGTGGCCGCGGTCGGCCTGGCGCAGTTCCTCATCACGCCCCTGCAGATGCTGGGGTGGGTCAACGGACGGATCGCCCAGGGCCGCGCCTCCGCCGCGCGCATCGCCGAGCTCCTGACCGCCGGCCCCGCCGTCGCCGCCGGCGATCCGGCGGCGCCCCCGGTCCCCGCCCGGCCCGCGTTCGCCCTGCACGACCTGCACCACGGGTCCCTCCGCGGCGTCGATCTCGTGGTCGGGGCCGGGGAGACGGTCGGCGTCGTGGCGGCGGATCCCGCGGACGCCGCCGCCCTCGTCGCCTGCCTGGCGCGCGAGGTCGACCCGGCGCGCGGCACCGTCACGGTCGAGGGCCGGGCGCTGGCCGCCCACCCGCCGCGGGCCGCGCGGAGCGGGGTGCTCGTCGCGGCGCACGGGGCCGAGCTGTTCTCCGGGACGCTGCGCGAGAACGTCGCCGCGGCCGCCCGCGACCCCGCGCCGGTCGCGTCGGCGATGGCCGCCGCGCAGGCCGACCAGGTCGCGGACGTGCTCCCCGACGGCGCGGAGACCCTCCTGCGTGAGCAGGGCCGCTCCCTGTCCGGCGGCCAGCGGCAGCGGGTCGCCCTGGCGCGGGCGCTCGCCGCCGACGCCCCCGTGCTCGTGCTGCACGACCCGACGACCGCCATCGACGGTGTCACCGAGATCCGCATCGCGGAGGGCGTCGCCGCCCTGCGGACGGACCGCACCACCCTCGTGCTCGCCACGAGCCCGGCGCTGCTCGCCGTCACGGACCGGGTCGTCCTGGTGGTCGACGGGCGCGTCGCCGCGACCGGCACCCACGCGGAGCTGGTCGCGTCCCACCCCGTCTACCGGTCGGCGGTGCTGGGGTGAGCGCGGACACCGGGACCGCGGGGCGGGCCATCCTCCCCGTCGCCGACGCGCGCGCCGTGCGGGCGGCGATCGGGCGCCTGCTCCGTGGCCGGCGAGGGGTGCTCGCCCTCGGGCTCCTCGCCCTCGTGGGCAGCGCCGCGGCGGGCACTCTCGTCCCCCCGCTCCTCGGGCGGATCGTCGACGTGGTGGTGGGGCGGCAGGGCGCGGACGCGGTGACCGACCCGGTACTGGGCCTCGTCGGCGCGGCACTCGCGCAGGGACTGCTGGCCGTGGTCGGCATGGCCGCCATCGCCCGGGTCGGGGAGCAGGTCCTGGCCGCGCTGCGCGAGCGGTTCGTCGCCCGGGCGCTCGGTCTGCCGCTCGCCCGTCTCGAGCAGGCCGGTGCCGGCGACCTCACCTCACGGGTCACCAGCGACCTCGCCCTGGTCGGCGACGCGGTGCGGCAGGCCGTGCCCGACATGGCGCGCGGCGCCCTCGTGATCGTCCTGAGCCTCGGCGGCCTCGCGCTCCTGGACTGGCGCTTCTTCGTCGCCGCGCTCGTGGCGGTCCCGGTGCAGGTCCTCACCGCCCGCTGGTACGTGCGCCGGTCCAGCCCGCTCTACCGCGAGCAGCGCGAGGTCGGCGGGGCGCAGCAGCAGCAGCTCCTCGACACCGCCGGCGGCATCGCGACCGTCCGCGCCCTGGACCTGCACGACGACCACGGCCACCGGGTCCGCTCCCGCGCGGCGGACGTCGTCGACCTCGCGCTGCGGGTCGTCCGGCTGCAGACCGGCTTCTTCGGCCGGCTCAACCTCGCCGAGTTCCTCGGCGTCGCGGCCGTGCTCGCGACCGGGTTCGCGCTCGTCGGCGGCGGGACCGCGACCGTCGGCACGGCCAGCGCCGCGGCGCTGTACTTCATCAACCTCTTCACCCCGATCAACGAGGTGCTCTTCCTGCTCGACACCCTCCAGTCGGCGGGCGCGAGCCTCGCGCGCGTGGTCGGCGTGGTGGACCGGGACGAGGACACCGACGACGCCGACGGCCACGCCCGGACGGCGTCGCCCGACGGGCGTGTCCGGGTCCGGGGTGTCTCCCACGCCTACACCACCGGCCACGAAGTCCTCTCCGGTGTCGATCTCGACCTGGCGCCCGGGGAACGCCTGGCGCTGGTCGGGGCGAGCGGGGCCGGCAAGACCACGCTCGCGACGATCGTCGCCGGGGTGCACCGGGCGAGCACCGGCCGCGTGGAGGTCGGGGACGTCGCCATGGTCAGCCAGGAGGTGCACGTCTTCGCCGGCACGGTCGCCGAGGACCTGCGCCTGGCCGCGCCCGGCGCGAGCGACGAGGATCTGTGGGCCGCGCTCGACGTCGTCGACGCCCAGGGCTGGGTGGCCGGGCTCCCCGACGGGCTGCGGACGGTCGTGGGCACCGGCGGCCGCACGCTCACCGCGGCGCAGGCGCAGCAGCTCGCCCTCGCCCGCCTGGTGCTCGCCGACCCGGCCGTCGCGGTGCTCGACGAGGCGACCGCCGAGGCCGGCAGCGCCGGCGCGCGGATCCTCGAGTCCGCCGCGGACCGCGCACTGCGCGGGCGCACCGCGCTGGTCGTCGCGCACCGCCTCTCCCAGGCGGCCGCCGCCGACCGGATCGCGGTCCTCGACGCCGGCGTCGTCGTCGAGCTCGGCACCCACGACGAGCTGCTCGCCGCGGGCGGGCGCTACGCCGAGCTCTGGGCCGCCGGGGTCGGCCGCATCGCCGACGGTCGGTGATCAGACCCCGAACGCCAGCACGCGGTCGAGGATCCGGCGCGCCGTGGCGTCGTCCACCACCGCCGGGTCGTGGATCAGCTCGATCGCCATCGCCCGCCCCGGCGCGGTCTCCCAGAACGCGAGGGTGAGGTCGGCGGAGGACGCCCCGGTCGGCACCGCGTCGAGCGCGCCGAGCACCGACTGCTCGCCGGCCATCCCCACGTCCTCGTGGTGCACGAGCGCCACCGGCGGGCGGGCGAGCCCCGTGTGCGCGGCGACGTCGGCGAACGCGGTGTCGTGGGCGAACGCGGCGAGGTCGGCGCGGCGCACCCGGTCGAGCAGCTCCTCGACCGACGGGTCGCCGGAGGTGTCGGTGCGCACGACGATGAGGTCGGCGACCGACCCCACGAGGTCGTCGAGGGCGGCGTCCACCCGGCCCGCGTCCATGGTCACCAGCGGCAGGTCCTCGCCCGCGCCCTCGGCGGTCAGCGCGGACGCGAGCGCCGCCTGCAGCACCATGAGCAGGCTCGTGCGGGTGCGGCGCGCCAGGCGGTCGAGCGCGAGCCGGTGCCCGGCGTCGATCTCGACGGCGACCACGGACGCGGCACCGGACGCGCCGGACCCACCGGACTCGCCGGAGTGGAACAGGGACGTCGGCAGCCCGACGAGGTCGTCCCGGTCCGCGGGCGACCGGGCCGGCAGCGCCGTCGCCCAGCGCGCGTAGTCGGTGTACGAGATCGGCAGCGGCGCCCACGCCGGCTCCCCGCCACGGCGACGGGCGGCGTAGGCCGTGGCGAGGTCGCGCAGCAGCGGCACGACCGACCACTCGTCGACCGCCGTGTAGCCGAGCACCAGCAGCAGCCGCCCGTCGACCAGGTGCGCGCGGAACGCCGGCTCGGCGGTGAGGTCGAACGGCTCGCGCGCGAGGTCCTCGAGTGCGCCGTGGCGTTCGGTCAGCCCGGGCCCGCGCGCCGCGACACGGCGGACCTCCCCGACGGTCGTGCGCAGCGGCTCGTGGCGCGCGACGACGTCGTCGACCGCCGCGGCGAGCGCGTCCCGGTCGAACGGCCCGTCCAGGACCAGCGCGTGATCGGGGCGCCGGGACGTGCCGTCGGCGACGAGGCGGCGCTGCCCGGGCGCGAGCGGCTCCTCCGCCCCCGGTGGCCCGCCCGGCGTCGGTCGGGGCCGGGCGCGCGGCGCGTCGGCCACCCGCACGGCCAGCCCGGCGACGGTCGGCGCCTCGAACACGTCGCGCACCACCAGCTCGACGCCGAGGGCCTCGCGCACCCCCGACACCAGGCGCATCGCGGCCATCGAGTGTCCGCCGAGCGCGAAGAAGTCGTCGTCGACGCCGACGCGCTCGAGCCGCAGCACCTCGGCCACGATCGCCGCGAGGCGTTCCTCCTCCGGGGTCGTCGGCGCCGCCGAGGTCACGAGCGCCGACCAGTCCGGCGCCGGCAGCGCCCGGCGGTCCACCTTGCCGTTCGGCGTCAGGGGCATCGGCCCGTCGAGCGCGACGACCAGCGACGGGACCATGTGCTCGGGCAGGCGCGCCGCGGCCGTCGCGCGCACCTCGTCCACGTCGACGGGACCGGACGCCGGGCTGACGTACCCGACCAGGCGGGCCAGGTCCCCGTCCCGGTCGGCCACCGCCACGGCCTGGGCCACCCCGGGGTGCTCGGCGAGCGCCGCGGCGACCTCGCCGGGCTCGATCCGCACACCCCGGATCTTGACCTGGTCGTCGTCGCGGCCGAGGAAGTCGAGCACCCAGCCCGCGCTCGCCGCGGGGTCGCGACGCCAGCGCGCGCGGTCCCCGGTCCGGTAGAGCCGGGCCCCGGGTGCGCCGTACGGGTCGGCGACGAACCGCTCCGCGGTGAGGTCGGGGCGGCCGACGTAGCCGCGGGCGAGCCCGCGCCCGCCGACCCAGAGGTCGCCGACGACGCCGGGCGCCACCGGCTCGAGCCGCGGCCCGAGCACGCGGACGACCGTGTTGGGGTCGGGATCGCCGATCGGCAGGGGTCCCGACCAGTCGGAGCGGGTGCGCCAGAGCGTCGAGTTCACCGTCGCCTCGGTGAGGCCGTAGGCGACGAGCATCCGCAGCCGCTCGGCCCACCGCGCGACAAGGTCGGGCGGCACGGTCTCCGTGCCCACGAGCACCGTCGTGCCGTCGGGGATCACGCAGTCGTCGGGCAGGGCGGCGACCAGCGACGGCGGCAGGATCGCGTGGGTGATCCGCCGGTCGCGGAGGAAGTCGGTCAGCGGCGGACCGGCGACCCGGGCGTCGTCGGGCAGGATCTCCAGGCGCCCGCCGAGGGTCAGCGCCATCGTCAGCTCGAACGCGGCCACGTCGAAGCCGACCGAGGCGAACTGCAGGATCCGCGCCTCGGCCGTGACGCCCATGCGGTCGACCGACGTCGCGGCGAGGCTCCCGATGCCCTCGTGCGGCACGACCACACCCTTGGGCCGGCCCGTGGAGCCCGACGTGTAGAGGACGTAGGCGGCGGCGTCGAGGCTCGCGGGGCGGGCGCGGTCCCGCCGCGGCGCCGGCTCGACGCCGTCGAGCACGACCTGCGGCGGTCCGGACGGCACCCGCTCGGCCGTGGCCGGGGTGACGACGACCCGCACCGCCCCGGAGTCCGCCAGCATGTGCGCCAGGCGCTCCGGCGGGTGCGCGAGGTCGATCGGGAGCCACGCGGCCCCCCGCTTGAGCACCCCGAGCACCGCCGCGACCATCGTCACCGACCGGGGCACCGCGACCGCGACGACGTCCTCGGGCCCCACGCCGACGAGGAGGTCGGCGACGGCCTCGGCCAGCCCGTCGAGCTCGGCGTACGAGACCGCGCGGTCGGCGTCCGCCACGGCCACCGCGTCAGGTGTGGTGTCGACGTGGCGCTCGAACGACGCGACCAGGGTCTCCTCGGGCACGGCGCGCGCGTCGGGGCGGCCCTCGATCCGCGCGAGCCGCTCGCGTTCGTCGTCGGCGAGGACGCCGACGTCGGCGACGGGGGCGTCGGGCGCCGTGACCACCGACCCCGCCACCCGCGCGAACCGCTCCGCGATCCGCTCGGCCGAGTCGCGGTCGAACAGGTCCGCGGCGTACTCGAGGTGCAGGGTGATCGCGCCGCCGGACGCGGTGTCCTCCACGAACGAGAACACGAGGTCGAACTTCGCCGTGGTGCCGGCGACGTCGTCCTCGGTGATCTCGAGCCCGGGCAGCGAGAGCGGCGATCCCGACCGGACGTGGTGGCCGACCATGACCTGGAACAACGGGGTGCGGGCGAGCACGCGCGGCGGATCGAGGTGCTCGACGACGGTCTCGAACGGCAGGTCGGCGTGCGCGAAGGCGGCGAGGTCGGCAGCCCGGACACGGTCGACGAGCTCGCCGAACGACGGTGCTCCCGACAGGTCGGTGCGCAGCACGACCGTGTTGACGAAGAAGCCGACGAGGTCGTCGAGGCGGGGGTCGGTGCGGCCCGCGACCGGGGCGCCGAGCGGGACGTCGTCCCCGGCGCCGAGGCGCGCGAGCAGTACCGCGACGGCGGCCTGCAGCACCATGAACGTGCTGGCGCCGCGCTCGCGGGCGAGCTCGCGCAGGCCCTCGGCCACGGCGTCGTCGAGCGGAAGCGCGACCGTACCGCCGGTGAAGCTCGGCGTCGCCGGGCGCGGCCGGTCGGTCGGCAGCTCCAGCTCCTCCGGCGCGCCCGCGAGCGCGTCGGCCCAGAACGCCCGCTGGCGGGCGGCCTCGGGCGACCCCCCGTCGGAGGAGCCGAGCAGCTCGGCCTGCCAGAGCGCGTAGTCCCCGTAGGTCACCGGCAGCGGGGTGAAGACGGGCGCGTGCCCGTCGCGCCGGGCCGCGTAGGCCGCGGCGAGGTCGGCGAACAGCGGGCCGTCGGACCACTCGTCGGTCGCGATGTGGTGCAGGACGAGCACGAGGAGGTGCTCTCCGGCCCCGAGAGCACCACCCGGGAGCGCGATCACCGTCGCCCGCAGCGGCGGACGGCGGGCGAGGTCGAACGGGCGCGCGACCTCGGCCGCGACGAGCTCAGCGGCCTCGTCCTCCGAGGACGCGGATGCCCGCGTCAGAGGGATCCGCACCTCGGACAGCACCCGCTGGGTGGCGCCGTCGATCAGCGTGCGCAGCGGTTCGTGGCGGGAGACGACGTCGTCGAGGGCCGCGGCGAGGGCGTCGACGTCCAGCTCCTCGCCGTCCGGGCGCACCCGCAGCACGATCGGGTAGTGGTAGGCGCTGGTGGCGGAGCCGCCGGTCTCGCCGAGCTGCGCGAGCATCCAGAGCCGCTGCTGGGCCGCCGAGAGCGGGAGCGCGCCGGGCCGCTCGCGGGACGTGAGCTCGGGGCGCGCCGCGACCGGCTCGCGGGAGCCGACCCGCCCGGCCAGCGCCGCCGGGGTCGGCGCGTCGAACAGGTCGCGCAGGGTCACGTCGGCGCCGAGCGCGGTGCGCACCCGCGAGAGCAGGCGCGTGGCGATCAGCGAGTGGCCGCCGAGGTCGAAGAAGTCGTCCTCGGGCCCGACGCGCGGGACGTCGAGCACCGCGGCGAAGATCCCGCAGAGGGTCTCCTCCTCCGGCGTCGCGGGTGGGCGCCCGCCGCCGGCCGGGGCCAGGTCGGGGGTCGGCAGCGCGCCGACGTCGAGCTTGCCGTTGACGGTCAGCGGCAGCGTGTCGACCTCGACGAGCGCGGCCGGGACCAGGTGGTCGGGCAGTCGTCCGCGCAGGTCGTCGCGGACGGCGGCCACCTCGAGATCACCGGCGCGGACGACGTAGCCGACCAGCCGCGCCGACCCGCCCGGCCCGGACCTGTCGGCGACGACGGCCGCGCGCGCCACGGCGTCGTGCGCGGTCAGCACCGCGGCGACCTCGCCCGGCTCGACGCGGTGCCCTCGGATCTTGACCTGGTCGTCGGTGCGGCTGAGGAAGTCCAGCACGCCGCCCGTGCCCGGGCGGCGCCGCACGAGGTCGCCGGTGCGGTACATCCGGCCGCCGGCCGGGTCGGTGGGGTCGGCGACGAACCGCTCGGCGGTCAGGCCCGGGCGTCGCCAGTAGCCGCGGGCGAGCCCGGTGCCGGCGATGTAGAGCTCGCCCGGGACGCCGTCGGGGACCGGGCGCAGCCACGGGTCGAGCACGTGGGCGCGTGTGTTGGTGATCGGGCGTCCGACGGTCGGGGTCGCGCTGTCCTCGGTGCCGCCGCCGAGCGTGTTGATCGTGTACTCGGTCGGGCCGTAGAGGTTGTAGCCCAGGGTGCCGTCGGTGTCCCGCAGCGTGGACCAGACCGTGTCGGACACCGCCTCGCCGCCGAGCAGGACCAGGGGCATGCCGCGCTCGGCGAGCAGGCCCTCCTCGATGAGGGCGTCGGCGTACGTCGGGGTCACGTTGACGACGTCGACCGCGTGCTCGTCGGCGTGCGCCACGAGCCGGGTGGCGTCGCGGCGCAGCTCCTCGTCGAGGACGTGCACCTCGTGGCCCTCGACGAGCCAGAGGAGCTCCTCCCACGACATGTCGAAGGCGAACGAGACGGTGTGCGCGATCCGCAGGCGCCGTCCGCCGGCCGCCGCCACCACCGGGTCGAAGATCTCCGTGCGGTGGTTGATCTGCATGTTCGTCAGACCGCGGTACGGGGTGACGACGCCCTTGGGCCTGCCCGTCGAGCCGGACGTGTAGATCAGGTAGGCGGGCCGGTCGAGGCGGTCGGCGCGGTCCCGCGCGAAGTCGCCCAGCTCGGCGTCGGACAACGACCCGGCCGGGAGCGCGTCGCGCTCGGCGGCGACGTCCGGGTCGTCGAGCACGATCGCGGGCACCCCGCCGAACCTCTCGGCCACCCGCGCGACCGTCACCAGCGCGACCGGCTCCGCGTCCGCGATCGTCTCCCGGAGCCGCTCGGCCGGGTGGTCGAGCTCGAGGGGCAGGTACGCCGCGCCCGTCCGCAGCACCGCGAAGAGCGCGACGACGGTCTCGGCGGAACGCGGCACGGCGAGCGCGACCACGGTCTCGGGGCCCGCGCCGCGCGACCGCAGCAGGCGCGCCGTGCGGTCGATGGCCGCGTCGAGCTCGCGGTAGGTCAGCGCGACGTTCCCGGAGACCAGCGCGAGGTCGTCCGGCACGAGCGCGGCCCGCTCGGCGAGCATGTCCGCGACGGTGACGTTCCCGAGATCCGCCGGGGCGCCGTCGCGGCCGCTCGTCACGGCTTCGCGCTCGGCCGGCAGCAGCGGGTCCAGCGCGGGGACCGCCACCTCGGGGTCGGCGAGGACCTGGTCGAGCAGGGTGGTGAAGCGGTCGAGCCACGCCCGCGCGCCGTCGTCGGAGAGCGTGTGGGCCAGCGTGAGCCGCATCCGTTCGCCCGGGGTGACGATGAAGGTCATCGGGTAGTGCGTGGCGTCGTCGTTGCGCAGCGCGGTGACGCCGTGGCGGTCGGCGAGGTCGGCGATGCGCTCCTCGCCGCCCTCGGGGCGGTACACGAACAGCGTGTCGAACAGGGTCCGCCGGCCCGCGGCGCGCTGGATCGCGCCCAGCCCGACCCACTCCTGCGCGAGCAGCCCCAGCCGCTCGTCCTGCACCCGCGCGAGCAGCGCGCCCGCGGACTCGCCGGCGTCGAGCACGAGGCGGGTGGGCACGGTCGTGAGGAAGAGGCCGACGGTCGTCTCCACGTGCGGCACGGCGTCGGGCCGGCCCGCGACGGTGGTGCCGAGGACGACGTCCGTGCGTCCGGTCGCCGCGGCGAGCGCGAGGCCCCACACGGTCGAGAGCACGGTGTGCGCGGTGATCCCCCGCTCGCGGGTCAGGGCGCGCAGGCGGGCGGTGACGTCGGCGTCCAGCTCGACGTCCTGCTCCCGCAGCGGCTCAGGGGTGTCGGGGCCGACGAGCGTCGGCTCCTCGAGACCCGCGAGCGCGCTCCGCCAGGCTTCCATCGCCGCGTCGGTGTCCTGGGCGGCGAGCCAGGCGAGGTGGTCGCGGTACGAGCCGGCGGGCTCCAGCTCCTCGCCCGCGTAGGCGCCGAGCAGCTGCGAGAGCACCGTCCACGCCGACCAGCCGTCCCACAGCAGCAGGTGCCGGGAGATCAGGACGCGGTCGCTCGCGGGGCCGCGCACGAGCACCACCCGGAACAGCGGGGGCGCGGCCAGGTCGAACCCGGCCGCCCTGTCCTCGGCGGTCGCGGCGGCGACGGCGTCGTCGGACGGCGCGTCGACCACGCGCACGGGCGGCTCGAGGGACGCGGCGACGAACTGCACCGGTTCGTCGAGGCCCTCGCTGGTGAAGCCGGCGCGCAGCGCGTCGTGACGGGCGAGCAGCGTCGCCACCGCGTCGCGCAGGCGGTCGGCGTCGAGTCGGTGGTCGAGGTCGACGATCTCCTGGATCCGGTAGACGTCGGCGCTGCCGTCCACACCGCCGTCGAGCCCCGCGTGGAAGAACAGGCCCTCCTGCAGCGGGGAGAGAGGCCACACCTCGGCGACGGCGACGTCTGCCCGGACCTGCTCCGGCGCGACCGGGGCGACCAGGTCCTCGACCCGGGCGGCGCCGACGGCCGTGTCCGGCACCCGCGCCGCGACCCCCGCCGGGCTGCGGCCCGCGAACACCTCGGCCGGTCCGACGGCCAGGCCCGCGCGGCGTGCCCGGCTCGCGACGCCGATCGCGGAGATCGAGTCGCCGCCGAGGGCGAACCAGTCGTCGTCGGGACCGCAGGTCTCGCGGCCCAGGACCTCGGCGAAGATCGCGCAGAGCACCCGCTCGGCCTCGGTCGCGGGCTCGCGGGCGGGCCCCGTCCCGAGCTCCGGAGCCGGGAGCGCCCGACGGTCGAGCTTGCCGCTGGCGGTCAGGGGCAGCGCGTCGATCGCCACGACCGCCACCGGGACCATGGCCTCGGGCAGCTCCCGGGCCAGGGCCGCCCGGAGGCCGTCGGCGTCTCCCACGACGTACCCCACGAGCGACGGCGAGGGGCCGTCGCGGCGCACGGTCACCGCGGCCCGGGCGACGCCGGGCTGCGCGGCGAGCGCGGCCTCGACCTCGCCCGGCTCGATGCGCTGACCACGGATCTTCACCTGCTCGTCGGTGCGCCCCAGGTACTCGAGCTCTCCGTCCGGGCGGCGCAGCACGAGGTCGCCGGTGCGGTAGAGCCGCCGGCCCGGCGCGAACGGGTCCGCGACGAAGCGCTCGGCGGTGAGGCCGGGCCGCCCGGTGTAGCCGCGGGCGAGCTGCACGCCAGCGAGGTAGAGCTCGCCGGGCACCCCGTCGGGCACCGGCGCCAGGCAGGGGTCGAGGACGTGCAGCGTGGTGTTCCAGACCGGCGCGCCGATCGGCACGCGGGCGGTGTCGACGTCGCTGACCTGGTGATGGGTGACGTCGACGGCGGCCTCGGTCGGGCCGTAGAGGTTGTGCAGCGGGACCCCGGTGAGCTCCCGCCAGCGCGCCGCGGCGCCGGCGGGCAGCGCCTCGCCGCTCGCCAGCACGCGGCGCAGCGACGCCGCCCACGAGGGGTCCTCGGTGACCTCGTCGGTCGCGAGGAAGGCCTCGAGCATCGACGGGACGAAGTGCATCGTCGTTACGCCGGCGTCGGCGACGAGCCCGGCCAGGTACGCCGGATCCCGGTGCCCGCCGGGGCGCGCGACGACGATCGCCGCCCCGGTGACGAGCGGCCAGAAGAACTCCCAGACGCTGACGTCGAACCCGACCGGCGTCTTCTGCAGCACGCGGTCGTCCGGGGTGAGCCCGTAGGTCTCCTGGGTCCAGGCGAGCCGGTTGACGATCGCGCGGTGGCTGACGACCACGCCCTTGGGGCGCCCGGTCGAACCGGACGTGAAGATCACGTAGGCGGCGTCGTCGGGGTCCGGCTCCGCGAGCGGGGTGTCGGCGTCGCCCGCGTCCTCGACGAGCACGCGGCGGGGCCCGTCGGGGAGGGCGTCGGTCGATGCGGTCGTCACGACGACCTCGACCCCGGCGTCGGCGATCACCGCGGCGAGACGCTCGCGGGGCAGGTCGACGTCGAGCGGGACGTAGGCCTTCCCGGCGTGCAGCACGCCGGCGAGGGCGACGACGAGGTCGGCCGAGCGCGGCACGGCGACGCCGACGACGGCGCCCTCCCCCGCCAGGTGCCGGGCCAGACCGGCGGCGCGCCCGGCCAGCTCGGCGTGGGTGAGCGTGCCGTCCTCGGCGATCACCGCGGGGGCGTCGGGCGTCGCGGCGGCCTGGTCGGCGATCCAGGACGTGAGCGTCGCGGGCTCGACGGGACGCGCGGTGTCGGGGTGGCGCGGCGGCGCGTCGCGCAGCGGGATCGCGGCGACCGGCGCGTCGAGGTCGGCGGCGAAGCGGTCGAGGGTGCGGCGCAGCTGGGCGACGACGAGCTCGGCGGCCGCGGCGTCGACGCGCGTCGGGTCGTGCTTGATCGTCAGGTCGAGGCGCGGACCGACGGCGGCGATCAGCGCCACCGGGTAGTGCACGGCGTCGACGACGTCGACCGCCTCCACACCGTCCGGCTGCGGGTAGTTCTCGACGACCACCAGCGAGTCGAACAGCTCCCCGTGCCCCAGCTCGCGCTGCAGCGCCGCGAGCGCGACGCCGTCGTGGTCGAGCAGCTCGGTGCGGTGGGCCTGCAGGGCGTCGAGGACGTCGGCGACGGGCTCCCCCGGCGCCCACCGCAGCCGGACCGGGACCGTGTTGATGAACAGGCCGACCGCGTCCTCGACGCCGGGCAGCACGCCGTCGCGGCCGGAGACCGTGCTGCCGACGACGACGTCACGCGAGCCGGTGAGGCGCCCCACCACCAGCGCCCAGGCGCCGTGCAGCACCGTGCCGAGCGTCAGGCCGCGGCGCCGGGCCGCGGCGACGAGCCGGCCGGTGGTCCGCTCGTCGATCCCGAGCCGGCGCTGGTGGTGGCGGGGGGCGCGCGCGGGTTCGGGTGCGCCGACACCGGCGTCAGGGGCGAGCGCCCCGAGCAGCCGCGTGGGGCCGTCGAGGTCGGCCAGCGCGTCGCGCCACGCGGCGAGGTCGGCGGCCTGGTCGGGGAGGCGGGCGTGGCGGGCACGGTGGGTGGGGAGGTCGGTGTCAGGAGTGGCCTCGCCCGTGTCCGCGAGCAGCTCCCGCACCACGACCGCGACCGACCAGCCGTCGAGCACGATGTGCTCGAAGGTCAGCACGAGCGCTGCCGTGTCGTCACCCGTGTGCACGAGGGCGGCGCGGATCAGGGGCGGTCGGGCGAGGTCGAAGCGCTCGGCGCGCTCGGCCACGACGACGTCGTCGAGGGCGCGCTCGGCGGCCGGGGTGTCGAGGTCGCGCAGGTCGACCGCGCGCCAGGGCAGGTCGACCGACTCCGCGATCGCCTGGACGACGCGGCCGTCGGCACGTTGCGCGAAGCCCGCGCGCAGCTGCGGGTGTCGTGCGAGGAGCCGCTGCGCGGCCGCCCGCCAGGCTCCGGCGTCGACCGGACCGCGCAGCCGCACGACCTCCTGGACGGTGTAGACGTCCGAGAGCGCCGCGTGGACGAAGAAGCCCTCCTGCAGCGCGGAGACGGGCCAGACCTCGGCGGTGTCCCCGGTGTCCCCCAGCGCCGCCCGTGCCGTGTCGTCGAGCTCGACGGCGACGCCGTCCTCGGTGCCGTCGTCGCGTGCCGCAGCGACCTCCGCCAGCCCGGCCACCGTGCGGTGCGTGAAGATCTGGCGCGGCGTGATCGCCAGCCCGGCCGCGCGCGCCCGCGCGACGAGCGAGACCGACAGGATCGAGTCGCCGCCGACGGCGAAGAAGTCGTCGTGCACGCCGATGCCCGGCACGCCGAGCAGCTCGGCGAACACCGCCGCGAGCAGCTCCTCGCGCGGCGTGCGCGGCGCGGTGCCGTCGAGCTCCGCGGCGAGGTCCGGCGCGGGGAGCGCGGCGCGGTCGAGCTTGCCGCTGGGCAGGGTCGGCAGCGCGGGGACCGCGACGACCGCCGCCGGCACCAGGTGCTCGGGCAGCCGGTCGCGCAGGTGCTCCCGGACCGCGGAGGTCAGGGCGCCGACGTCGCGGAACGGCGCCGGGGTCGTGGTGCCGGTGGGTCCGCCGCCGCGGAAGGCCGGGCCGGCGTCGGAGTAGAGGACCTCGAAGCGTGTCGGGTCCTCGGGATCCCAGGTCGCCCGCGCGCGACCGGGGGCGAGCGCGATCAGGTCCTCGGGGTCGGCGGCAGGCACGTCGGGGAGGGCGGTGCCGTCGACCCGCGCGAGCGCCTCGAGGTCCGGGATCAGGCGCGCGTTCGGCACGCCGACCAGACGCACGGCGTCCGACGCCGCCAGCGCCTCCCTGACCTCCTCGACCGACCCGGTCCAGGGACGTGAGCGAACTTCGGGGCCATAGCCCCGAAATTCGCTCACGTCGGCGTACAGGACGGCGTGGTAGCGGTAGCGGGAGAGCTCGTCGTGGTGCGGGGTGCGCTCGAGCTCGACGTCGGCGGCGAGGCCCAGCTCGTCGGCGACGTCGCGGAAGAAGTCGGGGTGCACGAGCAGCTCGGGCTCCCACGCCGCCGACGCGTCGACGGCCCGGCGCAGCGCCGCCGGGTCGCGACCGGGGTCCCGGGCCGTCTCGACGCCGGCGCGCAGCGTGCGCAGCAGGCCCGCGTGCCGGACGTCGCCGACGAGGATCGAGCCCCCGGGCGCCAGCAGCCCCGCGGCGTCGCGCAGGACCGCCGCCAGGTAGTCGGCGCCGGGGAAGTACTGGGCCACCGAGTTGATCACGATGGCGTCGAACGGCCCGCCGTCGACGCCGCGGACCTCGTGCGCCGGGCGGGTCTCGAGGACCACGCGCCCGCGCAGCACGTCGGAGGCGTCGACCCGGCGCTGCAGCGCGGCGATCCCCTCGGCGGAGAGGTCGATGCCGACGTAGCGCTCGACCTCCGGCGCGACCTCCGTGAGCAGCAGCCCGCTGCCGACGCCGACCTCCAGCACGCGCCCCCCCGCGGGCAGCGCGCGGATGCGGTCGACGACGGCGTCGCGCCACACGCGCATGTGCTCGCGCGGGATGTCGGTGCCGTCGTAGGTCGAGTTCCAGCCGGCGAAGCCGTCGTCGAAGAGCGCGGCGTCCTCGTCGGCGGCCGTGTAGAGGACCTCGTGGAGCTCCTTCCACTCGTCGACGCGGCCCTCGCCGGCCTCTCCCAGCGCCGGCACCACGTAACCCACGAGCCCCCGCCCGGCGGGCAGGTCCTCGCGCACCACCGCCGCGGCCTGCGCCACCCCCGGGTGCGATCGCATCTCCGACTCGACCTCGCCCGGCTCGACCCGGAACCCGCGGATCTGCACCTGGTCGTCGGTGCGGCCGCGGAAGTCGAGGACCTCACCGTGCCGGACGACGAGGTCGCCGGTGCGGTAGAGCCGGTCGCCGGGCCCGCCGAACGGGTCGGCGACGAAACGCTCCGCCGACAGGCCCGGCCGTCCGAGGTAGCCGCGCGCGAGGCCGGGGCCGCCGAGGTAGAGCTCGCCCGGCTCCCCGTCGGCGACCGGCGCGAGAGCGGCGTCGAGGACGCGGGCGGTGGTCAGGGGGTCGGGCACGCCGATGGGGACCGACGTCCCGTCGAGCGTGCCGGGGTGGCTCTCGCCGAGCGTGGAGTTCACGGTGGCCTCGGTGGGCCCGTACGCGTTGAACATCCGGTGGTCGCGACCCCAGCGCGCCACGAGCTCCGGGGCGACGCGCTCGGTGCCCGCCAGCAGCACGCCCGGCGGCAGCGTGACGTCCTCGGGCATGGCCGCCAGCAGCACCGGCGGGAGGATCATGACGGAGACGTCGTGGGCGTACAGGTACGCCGCGAGCTCCGGGACCGGGGCCCGCAGCTCGCTCGGCACGACCACCATGCGGGCGCCCGAGAGCAGCGACTGGCACAGCTCCCAGAACGCGACGTCGAAGCTCGGCGACGCGAACGCGAGCACGCGGTCGTCGGGGCCGACGCCGAGCCGCTCGGTCTGGGTCGCCACGAGCTTGTCGACGCCCGCGTGCGTGACCAGCACACCCTTCGGACGGCCGGTGGATCCCGAGGTGTAGATGACGTAGGCGAGCGCGTCGACCGACACGCCCGGGTCGAGCGGCGCGGGCGGGGTCGCCGTGAGGTCGAGATCGGGCAGGAGCACGGCCCGCGCGCGCCACTCCGGGGGGAGCGCGTCGCGCAGCTCCGGCGTCGTCAGCAGGACCGCGGGCGCGGCGTCGTCGAGGACGAACCGGATGCGCTCCTCGGGCTGGTCGGGGTCGACCGGCAGGTAGGCCGCCCCCGCGCACAGCACCGCGACCTGGGCGACCACCTGGTCGACCGAGCGGGGCAGCGCGAGCCCGACCAACCGCTCGGGCGCCGCGCCGTGCGCCCGCAGGGCCGCGGCCAGGCGCCCGGCCCGGTCGGCCAGGGCGCCGTAGGTCAGCGACTCGTCACCCATCTCCACCGCGACGGCGTCACCCCGGGCCGCCACCTGCTCGGCGAACCGGTCGGGCCAGGTCCGGCCCACCCCGACCGCCGCGGGCCGGGCGGCGTCGAGCGTGCTCACGAACCCACCGGCCGGTTGCCGGCGTGGTCCACGACGCGGGCGTCGGGAGAGAGCGGGCCGCCGTCGACGGGCTCGTCGCCGTCGTCCTCGGGCCGCGGGCGCGGTGCCGGTGACGCCGGGGCCGCGGCGGCGGCCGGGCGGCGCCCGCGCAGCGACGCGACGATCTCGCCGACGCGCACCGCGGTCGTCGAGAGCAGCGTCGAGCTGATGCCGTGCGTGTGCTCGGTGGGCCCCTGCACGTAGATCCCGGCGTCGAGCGGCTCCTCGGTCGTGAGGCGGTAGTCGCGCTCGACGAGCAGCTCGCCGTTCTCCGCGCGCCGGCACCACATCCCGAGGTCACCGAGCAGGGTGGTCGGGTCGATCGGCCGGTAGCCGGTGGCGTAGACGACGACGTCGGTCCCGACCGTCTCCCGCTCCCCGGTGGGCAGGAACTCGATGTCGACCTCGATGTCGGCGGCCCCGTCCTCGGCCCCGTCGGCCCCGCCGTCCGCGTCGTCCGCGTCGTCCGCGGCGGGCTCCCGGACGCCCGCGACCCGGCAGGCGCCGTGGACGTGGAGGCGCTGACGCCCGTGCACCTTCTCCTGGTACGCCCGCGAGTAGAGCTCCTGGATCAGCTCCGGGTCGACCACGGAGTAGTTGGTGTTCGCGTGGTAGTCCATGAGCATCTGCTTGACGTCGCCCGGCGCCGAGTAGAAGTGGTCGACGGCGTCGGGGTCGAAGATGCGGTTGGCGAACGACGTGTCGTCGGCGGGGCTGTAGCCGTACCGCGAGAACACCGAGTGCACCTCGGCGTCGGGGTAGCGGCTGTGCAGGTGCTCGGTGGTCTCGGCCGCGCTCTGGCCGGCGCCCACGACGACGAAGCGCCGCGGCGCCGAGTCCGGGTCGTCGTCGACCGCGGCGAGGCGGTGCAGGAACTCGCTGTTGTGCCAGATCCTCGGCGAGCGTGCGACGCCGGGCGGCACCGACGGCACCAGCCCGGTGGCCAGCACGAGGTTGCGCGTGCGCACCACCCGCGACCGCTCGGTCGCGACGTCGCGCAGCACGACCTCGACCTCCTCGATGCGGCCGTCCGCCCGCCCGACGACCGGGTGCACCGCGACGGCGCGCGTGCCGTACGCGACGAGGTGCCGGACGTCGGCGGCGCACCACTCGAGGTAGTCGTGGAACTCGATGCGCGACGGGAACATCGTCTTGGTGTTGATGAAGTCGGCGAGCCGGCCCTGGCCCTGCAGGTAGTTGAGGAACGACCGCGGGCTCGTCGGGTCGCGCATCGTGACCAGGTCCTTGAGGAACGACACCTGCATCGTGGCGCCCTCGATGAGCATGCCGCGGTGCCAGCCGAACGCCGCCTGTTGCTCGACGAACGACGCCCGGATCCGCCGGTCGTCGGGCGACTGCTCGTTGTGCTCCTGGACGGCGAGCGCGAGCGCGAGGTTCGACGGCCCGAAGCCCACGCCGAGGACGTCCAGGGTCTCCGGGTCGTCCGAGCTGCTCGACTGCGAACTCATGGCTCTCCTCGAGGTCGCGCGATGTTAGGTGAGGCTATCCGTAGTCGACGACCGGCCACACCCCTGCGTGGGACAGGGGTGTGGCCGCCGGACGTGGGCTACGTCGTGCCGTAGACCCGGGCGAGCTCCGGCGTGATCTGGTCGAGCGCGTACGGCAGGCTCAGCGGGCTCGAGAAGCCGAGCGCCCCGGCCACCGGCGACGCCTCGTCGCCGAGGAACGCGACACGGTTGACCCGCACGGCGCCGAGGTTCGCGAACAGCGGGTTGGCCAGCGCCACCTGCGGCGGCACCCCGAGCACCGCGACGCCCTGCTGGTCGAGGCGGCCGAGCTGCTCGGTCGAGAGCGTCTCGGTGGTGTCCTGGACGCCCAGCCCCAGGGCGGTGAAGACCTGCGTGCGCGCGTCGTCGCGGCCGAGGAGGTTGTACTCACCCGAGGCCACGAGCGCGACCGCGATGTTCTTGCCGGCGAACTGGGGGTTCGCCGTCCGGGCGTCGGCGAAGCGGCGCTCGACGTCGCCCACGACCTGCTCACCCCGCTCGGGCACGCCGAGGGCTCGGGCGGTGATCCGGGTCTGCTCCTGCCAGGGCGCGGCCACGTTCTCGACGGGGTCGGCGACCGTCGGCGCGATCTGCGAGAGCCGGTCGTAGGTGGCCCGGTCCATGTAGGAGTACACGCCGAGGATCAGGTCGGGCTGCAACGACGCGACCTTCTCGATGTCGATCTCGTTGCCGCCGACCATCTCGGGCCGCGCGCCGTTCAGGGCCTGCTGCGCCCAGGGTCGGGTGGTCTCGTCGAAGGCGCCGATGAAGTCACGCACCCCGACCGGGACGGTGCCGAGCGCGAGGGCGAAGTCGGCGTCGTTGTAGCCGACGGTCACGACGCGCGTGGGCTTCGTCGGGATCGTGGTCTGCCCGAAGGCGTGCTGGACCGTCACCGGGAAGCCCGGTGCGGGAGCCGCCCCGCTGGAGCCCTGCTCGTCACCTCCCCCACCGCATCCGGCGAGCACGAGGGCGAGGACCGCGGCCAGCGCGCCCAGCAGGCGGGCGGTCGCTCCGGTGGGGACGAGGGACATGCAAGCGCTCCGTGGATCGTCGGCGATCGGAGAGTGATCTCGATAGGGGAGGCTTACCTAACGTCGAGGAGACGTCAACCGTCCGCTATGTGACGTATCGCCCGATCGGGACGACCATGGGCGTCCCGGCGACGGGATCGGGGACGACGCGCGCCTCGAGCCCGAACACGTCGCGCACCGTGTCCTCGGTGAGCACCTCGTGCGGGGTCCCCTCGGCGGCGATCTCGCCGCGGTGCAGCGCCACCAGCCGCTCGGCGTAGCGGGCGGCGAGGTTGAGGTCGTGCAGCACCATCACCACGGTGCGGCCGCGCTCGCGGTTGAGACGGGCGACGAGCTCGAGCACGTCGACCTGGTGGGCGAGGTCGAGGAACGTCGTGGGCTCGTCGAGCAGTAGGACCTCGGTGCCCTGCGCCAGTGCCATCGAGATCCACACCCGCTGACGCTGCCCGCCCGACAGCGTGTCGAGGGTCCGCTCGGCGAACCCGGCCATCCCTGTCCACTCCAGGGCCTCGGCGACGGCCTCCTCGTCCTCGGCCGACCACTGCCGGAACCAGCGCTGGTGCGGGTGCCGGCCGCGCGCGACGAGGTCGGCGACCGTGATGCCCTCCGGCGCCGTCGGGTCCTGGGGCAGCACGCCCAGCACCGTCGCGATCTCACGGGACGGGACGGCGTCGAGGCGCCGACCGTCGAGCATGACGTGGCCGTGCTTCGGCGCGAGCAGCCGTGCGAGCGTGCGCAGCAGCGTCGACTTGCCGCAGCCGTTGGGGCCGATGACGGCGGTGACGGTGCCGTCGAGGACGTCGAGGTCCAGCCCCTCGGTCCCGCCGACGACGAGGGCGTCGCCGTAACCGACCCGGATGCCCTCGGCGTGGAGGCGGACAGCCGGTGCGGCGTCGTCGGGGCCGGTGGTGACGGCGCTCTCGGTCTCGGCGCTCACGCGGAGTCCTTCCTCGTCCGGCGGACCAGCAGGTACAGCAGGTAGGGGGCGCCCAGCACGACGGTGACGACGCCGACGGGGACCTCACCGCCGAGCACGGTGCGCGCCACGAGGTCGCCGCTGACGACGAGCACCGCGCCGGCGATCGCCGACGCCACCAGGGGTGGTCGGGAGCCGCCGGTCAGGCGCAGGGACACCTGGGGAACCATCAGGGCGACGAAGCGGATGGGGCCGGCCGCTGCTGTCGCGGACGCCGCGAGGACGACGGCCAGCCCCAGTAGCGAGATCCGGGTGCGATCGACCCGCACACCGAGGCCCCGCGCGGTGTCGTCGCCGAGGTCGAGGGCGTCGAGGCGGAAGGTCAGCGCGATCGCGACCGGTACCGCCAGGACGAGCACGACCGCGACGGGCAGCGCGTGCTCCCAGCCCCGGGCGTTGAGCGAGCCGCGCAGCCACACCAGCGCGAGGCCCGCCTGCTGCACGTTCGCGATCACGAGCAGCCACGACGTCACCGACACCAGCGCGACGCTGATGCCCAGGCCCACGAGGATGAAGCGGAACGCGTCGAGCCCCTGGCGATAGGCGAGCACCACGACCAGCGCCGCGGCGAGCAGCCCGCCGACGAGCGCCGCGAGCGGGAGCCCGAGGGCCGCGAGCAGGCCGACCGCCGACCCGCCGGTGCCGGCCAGCACCAGCACGAGCAGCGCGGCGACGCCGGCGCCGTCGGTGACGCCGAGGACGTCGGGGCTCGTGAGCGGGTTGCGGGCGACGCCCTGGGTGATCGCCCCGGCGATGCCGAGCGCGGCCCCGACCAGGGCCCCGGTGAGGACGCGGGGCAGCCGCAGCTCGGTGACGACGAACGTCTCGCCCCGGCTGCCGCCACCGAACAGCACGCGCAGGACGTCGCCGACGGCGATCGGGTAGTCGCCGCGCCCGATGCTCACCGCGCCGACCACGACCAGCACGGCGGCGCCGACGAGCACGACGGCCGCCGTGCGCGGGCGCCAGACCGCCGAGACCGGGCCGACGCGCAGGGAGCGGCGGCCCGCGACGGTGTCGTACCGGGGGGTGTCCGTCGTGGTCTCCGTGCTCACAGCCGCACCGACCTCCGGCGCACGAGGGCGATGAAGAAGGGCGCGCCCACGATCCCGAGCACGATGCCGACCGCGAGCTCGCCGGGACGCACGACCACCCGGCCGACCACGTCGGCGGCGAGCACGAGCACGGCCCCGACCAGCGCCGACAGCGGCAGCAGGCGCCCGTGGGAGGGGCCGACCAGCGACCGCACGATGTGCGGCGCGATCAGCCCGACGAACCCGATCGGCCCGGCGACCGCCACCGACGCCCCCGCGAGCAGGGTGACCGCGAGCAGGCCGACGACCCGGGCACGCGTGACGTTCTGCCCGAGCCCGCGCGCGCTGTCCTCCCCGAGGGCGAGGACGTCGAGCGCGCGGGCGTTCGCCGCGGCCAGCAGGAGGCCCACGAGGACGAAGGGCAGTACCTGCACGATGAGGTCGGCGCCGCGGTCGTCGAGCGCGCCCGCGGACCAGAACCGGTAGGCGTCCAGCGAGGGGCCGTCGCCGAGGACGAGCCCCGAGGTGATCGCGAGCAGCAGCTCCGACACGGCGAGCCCGGCGAGCGCCAGGGTCACCGGCGTCGGTCCGCCCCGGCTCGCGGCGCCGAGCGCGAACACGATCGTCGCCGCCAGCGCCGCCCCGGCGAAGGCGAACCAGATGTAGCCGTAGACCCCGCTGATGCCGAGGACGGTCGTCGCGAGCACGACGCAGAACGCCGCGCCGCCGCTGATGCCGAGGAGGCTCGGGTCGGCGAGCGGGTTGCGCGTGTGGCCCTGCATGAGCGAGCCGGCGACCCCGAGCGACGCGCCGACCATCGCCCCGAGCAGCGTGCGCGGCAAGCGCAGGTCCCGGACGACGATGTCGGCGGGCGAGCCGGTGGGCGCCACCAGCGCGCGCCACACCTCCTCGAGCGTCGTGGGTCCGGACCCGATCGCGATGCTGAGCACCACGACGACGGCCAGGGCGCCGAGCCCGAGGCCGAGGGCCAGCAGCGGGCGTCCCCGCCGCCGCACCGGCGTGCGGGCCAGGGGACGTCCGGCGATGGCCGTGGAACCCACCGCGCACCCTTCCGTCGACTGCAGGTGTGCTTAGGCGAACCTAACAGTTGGCCGACGGACGGGCCGGGCATGCGACGGGCCCCGCTCCGCGATTGGAGCGGGGCCCGACGAAACGAGCTACGCCTCGCCGAGCTTGACGAGCGTGAGGTCGTTGTGGCTGAGGTTGTCGTTCAGGAAGCTGCTGCAGTTCGCGATGTTGGCGATGTTGTTACCGGCGATCGGCGTCTGCGTGACGATGTTGCTCAGCGAGTCACCGCTGATGTCGGAGCCAGCCCCGGCGTTGCCACCGGTGAACTCGCAGCTCGTCTCCGAGCTGTGCGACCGCTTCGACTCGTGGTGGTCGCTGTCGTGGCACTCGGTCGCCGACGCGAACGGTGCGGCGGCCAGCAGCCCGGCCGTGACGCCCGCGGTCACGACACCCATCTTCTTCAGCACAGGGACTCCTCGTGTGGCAGTTCTGGGGAGCGGGGAACGCCCCGAACGTGTCCGCCCGTGGTGGCCCCCTCGCCGCCGCGCGGGCCGGATTCCGACTCACACGGTGACGACTCCACTCAACGAGGTGATGTCGACGGCGTTACGCGTCGTCGCGAAGAACTACCCTCCGTAACATGAGTCGCTCCGCGCGGGCTCCTTTACCTCCCTTTGCGGTCCTCTGTTGACCTCGTCGGAGCAGCACCGACGAGCCGTCGGGACACCTGGCGAGCCCAACGCTCTCCCCTCGCCGGTGACTCACCGCACACGACCGGGGACCGCATCCGCCCCGCTCGTCCAGGTGTGGTCGCGGTCACCATCGACTAGCGTCGCCGGGGATCCCCGGCGAAGGAGCGAAGTGATGGCGGACCAGGCCCCTGGGGCGTGCTTTCGACTGATCTACAGCAGTCACCTGCGCATCCCCGCGCACGAGCGCAAGGCCCAGCTCGGGGCGATCTTCAGCACCGCACGCTCGAACAACACCAAGCACGACGTCACCGGCGCGCTGCTGGTGTGGCACGACAGCGTCGTCCAGGCCCTGGAGGGCGACGAGGCGGTCGTCCGCGAGCTCTACGAGACGATCCGCAAGGACCCCCGGCACGAGCGGCTGACGATCCTCGAGGAGTCCCCGGACGCCGAGCGGGCGTTCGGGCGGTGGTCGATGGCGCGGGTGTCCGACGACGAGGACGAGCCCGACATCCCCCTGCTCATGAACCGCGACAAGGGCGGCATCTCCCCCGCCGCCCCGCGGCCGACGACCGCTGCACAGGACGAGGTCGTCTCGACGATGCGCGGGTACGCCCGCGCGGCCGCGCCCGCCTGAGCACGGACGCGGCGGCTCGACGAGGCCGACGGGTCACGCGCCCATCGTCGTCTTCATGTGGTCGAGCACCGCGTTGTGCTCCTGCGCGGGGCTGAAGAGGATGACCTCGGCGTCGCGCCCGACGCGCACGGTGTGGCCCGGCGGCCAGTAGAAGAGATCCTCGTCGGTGACGGTCTCCTGGGTGCCGTCGATGTAGGTGACGGTGACCTCGCCGGAGATGACGTAGCCCCAGTGCGGGGCGTGACAGCTGTCGCCGGGCAGCCCGGCGAGCAGCGGGGCGATGTCCGCGCCGCCGCCGAGCGAGAAGTACTCACCCGCGATCGAGCCGTAGCCCGTCGCCTCGCCGAAGTCCTGGCGCTGGCGGGCGATCGCGCCCGGCGCGTCGATCGTCCGCGGGATGTCGTCCTTGTGGATCCGCATGAGCCCCTCCGTGGTCCCGGGCGGGCCGCTCGGCGCCGCCGACGGGACCGAGCGTGCGCAATCGCCCTTGCAGCCCATCGGTGACCCTTCGGTCATCAATGAGACGTGAGGCACACTCGTTCGATGGAGTTCCGGGTCCTCGGTTCCCTCGAGGTCGTCACCGAGGGCCACCGACGGGCGCTCGGCGGGCCGAAGCCGCGCCTGCTCCTCGCGGTGCTGCTCGCGCACCGGCGGCACATGATCACCACGGACCGTCTGGTCGACGTCCTGTGGGGCGAGGACACGCCGTCCACCGCGATCCCCACCCTGCAGACGCACCTCTCGCGCCTGCGCCGGACGCTGGACGGGGGCGGCGCCGTCCTCGAGACCCGCGCCCCCGGCTACCGCCTCATGGTGGCCGCGGCGGACGTCGACGCGGACCGGTTCGCCGCGGAGATCGACGGCGTGCGCGCGCGGATGGACGACGACCCGGCGGCGGCCCGCCGCCTCGCGGCGACGGCGCTCGCGCGCTGGCGCGGTCCGGCGTTCGCGGAGTTCGCCGGCGCCGACGGCGTCCGCGCCGAGGCGGGCCGGCTGGAGGAGCTGCGCGTCACCGGCCACGAGCTCGCGGCCGAGGCGGGCCTCGCGTGCGGGCTCCACCGCGAGGTCGTCGGCGAGCTCGAGGCGCTGGTGGTCGAGCACCCGCTGCGGGAGCGCCTCTGGTCGGCGCTGATGCTCGCGCTCTACCGCTCCGGCCGTCCGGCGGAGGCCCTCCGGCGGGCCCAGCAGCTGCGGCTCCTGCTGCGCGAGGAGCTCGGGATGGATCCGACGCCCGACGTCCGCGACCTCGAGCGGAAGATCCTCGTCGAGAGCCCCGAGCTCGACGGCCGCCCAGAGCCGGTGCGGGCGCCCGCCCCCGATCCCGTGCCCCCTCCCGCGTCCGACGACCTGGTCGGGCGCGCCTCGGACCTCGCGATCCTGCGCGACCAGCTCGCCGCGCACCGGCTGGTCACGCTCGTCGGCCCCGGCGGTGTCGGCAAGACCCGTCTCGCGCAGGAGCTCGCCGGCGCCCCGGGTGGGCACACGGTGCGGTGGACCGAGCTCGCCGCGGTGCGCTCCCCCGAGGCCGCCACGGCGACGCTGGCCACCGAGCTCGACCTGCAACGACGCCCGGAGCGCTCGCTGGAGGACTCGATCGTCGAGGCCCTGCGGTCGGCGGACCTCGTCCTGATCCTCGACAACTGCGAGCACGTGCTCGAAGCCGTCGCCCCGCTCGTCGCCCGCATCCTGCGGTGGTGCCCCGGCGTGCGCGTGCTCGCCACCAGCCGCGAGCCGCTCGGGCTCCCGGGCGAGGTCACGCACACCCTGGCGCCGCTGGCCGTGCCGGGCGCCCACGACGTCACCCCCGACGCCGTCCGCGCCTCCCCCGCCGTGACGCTGTTCGTCGCCCGGGCCACCGCCGCGCGCCGCGGGTACGTCCTCGACGCGCGGTCGGCGCGGGCCACGGCCGAGATCTGCGTGCGCCTCGACGGCCTGCCGCTCGCGCTCGAGCTCGCCGCCGCGCGGGTCCGGTCGATGACCGTCGCCGAGGTCGCCGAGCGCCTCGACGAGCGCTTCCGGCTCCTGGCGGGCCGGCACGACGCCGACGTGCGCCACCGCAGCCTGCGCGACGTCGTCGCGTGGTCCCACGGCCTGCTCGCGCCGGGCGAGCAGACGCTCTTCGCGCGGCTGTCGGTGTTCGCGGGCGGCTTCACGCTGCGCCGCGCCGAGGAGGTGTGCGCCGACGGCGACCTGGACCGCGCCGACGTCGCCGTCCTCCTCGCGACCTTGGCCGACAAGTCGATGGTGGTCGCCCGCGAGGTCGACGGCGGGACGCGCTACCGGCTCCTGGAGACGCTGCGGGCCTTCGCCAGGGCGCGCCTGGACGAGCGGCCGGAGGCGGCGGCCGTCCGGCTCGCGCACGCCCGCGCCCACCTCGACGCGGCCCGCGCCGCGCGCGAGGGGTTCGGCGGGCCCGAGGAGGGCACCTGGCTGCGGGAGGTCGACCGGGAGATGGAGGACCTGCGGGAGGCCTTCGGCACGAGCCTGGCCCTCGGCGAGGTCGACGTCGCCCTCGAGCTCGTCGCGTCGGTGCGCGAGTTCGCGTTCCGCGCGGTGCGCTACGAGATCTTCCGCTGGGCGGAGGCCGCGCTCGCCGCGCCCGGGGCCGAGGACCGGCCGTGGTCCCCCGTCGTGCTCGGGGTGGTCGCCTACGGACGCTTCGTGCGCGGGGAGCTGACGGGTGCGGTGGTCGGCGCCCGGCAGGCGCTCGCGAGCGCCGAGCGTCTCGGCGTCCCCACCGGCGCCCTGGCGGAACGCACGCTCGCGAACGCGCTGATCTACCGCGGCGACACCGACCCGTCACTGCGGGTCCTCGAGGAGATGAGCGAGGACGCGGCGCGCACCGGGGACCACGCCCTCGCCGCGCACGTGGACTACATGCGCTCGGTGGCCTCGACGAGCATCGGCGACCCGGCCGCGGCGCGGGCGCTCGCCGACCTCTCGCGGCAGGCGGCGCAGCGCAGCGGGTCGCCCACCGCGCGGGCGCAGGCCGCCTACGCGCTCGGCGTGTCCCGGGAGCGCGACGACCCCGAGCGGGCCCTGCGGTTCCTGCGCGAGAGCGTCGAGATCGCCGAAGAGGTCGGCAACCGCTGGCTGCGCGCGTTCGCCCGCACCGAGGAGCTGGCCGTGCGCGCCGCGCGGGGCGAGGTCGCGGCCGCGGTCGACGGCTGGCCCGAGGTCGTCGAGACCTGGTTCCGCGGCGGCGACTGGGCCAACCAGTGGCTCTCCCTGCGCCACGTCTTCGCGATCTTCGCCGGCCACGGGCTCGACGAGGTCGCGGTCGCCCTCCACGCCGCGATCGACGCGGCCGGGGCCGCCACCGCGCTGCCCTTCGAGCCGGTCGAGGCCGACCGGGTCGCCGCGACCGTCGAGACCCTGCGGACCCGGCTCGGCGCCGAGGCCTTCGACCGCGCCGTGCTGCGCGGGCGGACGCTGCGCGACGAGGAGGTCGTCGCCATGACCCTCGAGCACCTCGCGGCCCTGCGCTGATCCAGGCTGATCAGGCCGGTCAGTCGCGGCGCCCCAGCCCGTGGTCGCGCGCGAGCAGCGCGGCCTCCGTGCGCCCGGTGACGCCGAGCTTCGCGAAGATCGCCGAGAGGTTGTTGGTGACGGTCTTGGTGGCGACGCCGAGGCGGGCGGCGATGGTGGCGGTGGGGACGCCGGTGGCGAGCATGTCGAGGACCTGGCGCTCGCGGGCGGTCAGCTCGGTGAAGGCGTCCACGCTGGGCGGCCTCGGCGTGACGCCCGCTCCGAGGAACGTCGCCCCGGCCGCCACGGCGTGGATGGCCCGCACGATCTGCTGGCGCGAGTCGCCCTTGAGCACGTAGCCGGCCGCGCCCGCGTCGAGCGCCGCACGCACGGAGGTGTCGTCGTCGAGCATGGTCAGCACGAGGACCCCGACCTCGGGTGCCTCGGAGCGCACCCGGCGCGTCGCCTCGACCCCGTCGATGCCGCCGGGCATGTGCAGGTCGACCACGAGGACGTCCGGCCGGCCGGTCACCGCGGCGTCGACCGCCTCGTCGCCGGTTCGCGCGGTGGCGAGCACCTCGATCCCCTCGGTCGCCGTCAGCAGGGCCGCCAGCCCGTCGCGGATGACGGGGTGGTCGTCGGCGAGCACCACCCGCACCGCCGGCTCGGTCACGACGGGACCCGGGCGAGCGGCAGCCGCGCCTCGACCCGCCCGCCTGCCGGCGACGGCGCCGCGGACACGAGGCCGCCGAGCTCCGCGGCGCGCTCGAGCATCGACGCCAGCCCGACGCCGGCGTCCCAGCGGTCCGCGGCACCGGTCCCGTTGTCGCGGACACCGACGACCAGGTCGCCGTCGCACCGCCGGATGTCGACCTCCGCGTGCGTGGCGCCGGAGTGGCGGGCGACGTTGGTCAGGGCCTCGACGAGGATGCGATAGGCGGCGACCTCGACCGCCGCGGGCAGCTCGCCGACCGGCTCGTCGAGCACCGCGAACGCCAGCGGCGCCGGCTCCCCGCGCGCGAGCCGCTGGGCGTGCCGGCGCACCGCCTCGGCCAGGCCGAGCTCGTCCAGCGCGGTCGGGTGCAGCTCGTTGATGAGGCGCCGGACGTCGGCGAGCGCGCCCGTGACCCCGGTGCGGATGCCCTCGCCCAGCGTCGCGACCTGCCCGTCGGACAGCGTGACCACCGCGTCGGCCTGGAACGCGACGCCGGTGAGCACCGACGCGAGCCCGTCGTGCAGGTCGCGCCGCAGGCGTCGGCGCTCCTCCTCGCGCGCGGCGACGATCTCCTGCCGCGACCGCTGCACGGCCGCCGACAGCGCCTCGGCGTGCAGGGCGACGCCGATCGGCAGGGCCATGAGCTCGAGGACGGCGCGGTCGGACGCGGCGAGGCGCGCCTCGCCGGAGCGCACCCCGACCCGCAGCTCGCCGACGGTGCGACCGGCGTGCCGCAGCGGGAACGTCTCGACGTCCGCGGGTCGCGTCCCGGTCTCGCCGACGACGTCGCCGTCGACCGCGAGCGCCGCCCAGGGCAGCCGCAGGGCGCGGCACACGGCCGGGAGGACGTCCACCGGCCGGTCGAGCTGCTCGCCGACCGACGACATCGCGCGCACCGGGTCGGCGCGGTCGCCGTAGAGCAGGGAGTCGACCAGGCGCTGCAGCCGGACCCGGATCGGGTCGAAGGCGGCCGCGACGACGATCGTCGCCACCACCGAGGACGCCAGCCCGTCGGCCGGCCCGACCAGGCGCGCGACGAGCTCGACGACGGCGACGTAGGTCGCGACGAGCGCGACGGTCAGCACGAGGTACGTGACCGCCCGGGACCAGAGCAGGCGGATGTCGAGCAGCTCGTGGCGCAGGACGGCGACCGTGATCGCCATCGGGACGAGGGCGACCGCGACCGTGGAGATCACCGGGAAGACGGTGCCCGTGGGCATGAGCGTCCACAGCGCCCGCGTCGCCGCGATGACGACGACCGTCGCGACGGCGGCGAGCAGGGGCCAGAGGATCTGGCGGCGGGTGCGCTCGTCGCCGCGGCGGTAGCGCGCGACCAGCGTGACCACCCCGGCGAGGTAGGTCGCCGCCAGCACGACGTTCGACGCGACGTCGACCGGGCCGGACAGCAGACCGGGGACCGCCAGCACCGACCACGCCGGCGGCGCCTGGCCCGCCGCGAACCCGGCGACCGTCTGGAGGGGATAGGGGTCGGCGCTGAACAGCAGGACCTGCACGACCCCGTTGACCAGCGCGACCGCGAGCAGCGGGCGCGGCACCCGGCCGTCCGGGAACACCAGCAGGGCCAGGGGCAGGAGCAGGCCGATCGCCCACGGCCAGGCCGCGGAGTAGACCGTCGCGGTCCAGGTGATCGCGGTCGGGTCGCCGGCGACGAGCGCCGCGGCGAGCCAGGGGGTCACCGCCGCGGTGGCCGTCTGCGCGACGCCGGCCCCGAGCAGCACCCAGCCCAGCGGGTGACGTGGTCGGTACGCCGCGATCAGGCCCCCGCAGAGGGTGCCGACGGTGCCGATGACCGCGTTGGAGACGAGGAAGCTGTCCCGGGCCGCCGCGAAGGACATGCCCGTGACGAGGACGCCCACGACCGCCGCCACCGTCTCCGCGAGCCCCACGGCGGTGACGGCGATCGCGAGCCACGGCGGCCGGTCGGTACGGGTGCCCCCCATGTGCTCATCCTGCGACCCCGCCGGGCACTTGTCTGCGGCCGTTTCTCCCGGTCAGGCCGGGATGTTCCTCCCGACGGCCCCGGGTGCGCGCCGGGAGCTGCGGCCCTGCCGGGCGGGACGCTCGCGCGCCGAGGCTCGCTCCTGATCCGTCCACCCCCGACATCCGGGAGCAGCCATGACCGACACCCTCGCCCGCACCGACACCGGCGTCCGACCCTCCGGCGTCGCCGCCGCCGTCGCCGGCGTCGTGATCACCGTCCTCGGGATCGTCGGCGCCCTGGACCCGGGCGCCGTGGGCGCCGGCTGGTTCGCGGCCGTCGTGCCCGCCGGCCTGCTGTTCGCCGCCGCGATCGTCGGTGTGCGACGCCTCGCGGGCGCGGTCGGCGCCTCCGGCCTCGTCACGGGCGCCCTCGCCGTCGCCGCGGTCGCCATGACGGTCTTCTCGCTGGCCCACGCCTACGCGCTGGTCGACGAGGACACGGCAGTGACCCTCTTCAGCGTCTTCATGGTCCTCGCCGCCGGCGGGCTCGTCGTCGCGGCGATCGGGATGGTCCGCGGCCCGGCCATCCTGCCGCGGTGGGCGACGCTCGCGGCCGGCGTGTGGCCGCTCGCGACCATCCCGGCCGCCGGGGCGCTCGGCGACGTCCCCCGCAGCGTCGCCATCGCCGTCTGGGGCCTCACCTGGATCGCGCTGGGGATCGCCCTGGTGCGCCTCCGGCGCATGTGAGCACTTCGGAGTGCTGGGGCACTCCGAAGTGCTCACGCGCCGCAGGCACCCGGCGTCGCGGCAGCACGACGTCGGGCAGGACGGCGGCCCCGTCGCGCGGCAGGCGCAGCGCCGTCGGCCCGGCGTCGAGGCCGCGACCCGGCACGACGACGAGCTGGCCGCCCGGCGTCGTGCCGGTCGCGTACGCGCCGTCGGCGTCGGTGACCACCGGCGTGCCGCCCGTGCCGTCGCGGTCCACGAGGGTCACGGTCGCGGACACCGGCGCGAGATCGGCGTCGAGGACGCGGCCCAGGATCCCGGGGTCCTCGTCGGCCCAGTCCACCAGGAAGCCCCGGGCGTCGGCCAGGGCGGTGACCGCCTCGTGCAGGCTGAGCAGCTCGCGGACGACGGGGTCGCCGGGCCGGCCGGTGCGGTCGGCGTGGGCCAGGAGGTCGCCGACCGCCCGCGTCGCGGCGCGCGGCGTGGTGGGGTCCTCGGCGCCCCACCGCTCCGCCAGGCGCGCCAGGCGATGCGCCCCGCCCCCGTCGCTCCCCCGGCCCCGGGGCACCGCGCGGGCCGCCCGGGCCAGCCGCGCGGCGTGGTACGCGACCGTGGTCCACCCCGTCAGCCGACGGCGGGTGTCGCGGTCCGGGACGACGAGCAGGGTGCGCGTGAGCGGGTCGGTGACCGTGAGCATCTGGTGCACCGCGGCGTCGAGGGAGCGGGCGTCGGCGCCCAGGTCGACGGCCGCGTCGGGCCGGCGCAGCCACAGGTCGACGTCGTCCAGCAGTGTCGTCAGGCGCTCGAGCAGCACCCGGCGTGCGCCCGACACGGCGTCCCGCGCGTGCGTCGGCACCACGAGGAACGCGACCGCCGCGCCGATGACCCCGCCCAGCACCGTCTCCCCGAGGCGCAGGAGCATCAGCGACGGCGTGAAGCTCCCGAGCAGGGCGTAGAGCTCGCCGACGAGCAACGTGATGAAGAAGATCATCAGCGCGTACGAGACCTTGAACAGGTAGAAGCCGAGGAAGACGCTCAGCAGCATCACCGGCACGGCGACGGCGGGCGAGCCGCCGGTCAGCGCCACCAGCGGGATGGCGCCGACGAGGCCGACCATCGTGCCGACGATGCGGTGCCCGGCCTTGCGGACGGTCTCCGCGGCGGTCGCGGTCCCGGTGAAGGCGAGGAACGCGGCGAGCACGGCCCAGTACCAGCGCTGACCGGAGACGACGTCACCGAGGGCGACCGCCAGCGCCGTGGCGAGGCCGACCTGCAGCGCCTGGCGTGTCGGCAGGGCGAGGTGGGACGCCCACGACCGGGGTGACGCGCTGCCGTCGACGACGGCGTCGCGCATCGCCATCACCGTCACGCCCGAGCCGGGCAGGAACCCGCCGAAGAGCTCGACGGCGGGGGCGAACTCGGGGAAGTCACCTGTCTCCGCCGGGCTCCGCTCGCCCGCGACGGCCGCCGACCACGCGTCCCGCGCGGCCACCAGCGCTCCGACGGCCGCCACGGCCGCCTCACCGTCGGCGTGGTCCGCGCGGGCGCCGTCCGCCGCCGCGCGCGCCTCCTCCCACCGGCCCGCACCGACGAGACCGAGCAGATTCCGGATCTCCGTGCCGTCGCCGGGCCGCTCCGCGAGGCGGCGGGCGGCGTCCACCACCGCCCGCGTCGCGAGCTCCCCGTCGATCACCGCGTGCCGCACGGCCCGCGCGTGGGCGTCGGCCGCGACCGCGATCCCCAGCTGGCCGTCCAGCATCAGCGCCGCCTCGGTGACGGCGACGAGGCGGTCGTGGACCCGGTCGCGCCGCCGCTCGTCGCCGGGCGCGTCGAGCATCTCCCCCGCCGCCGCGACGGCGCGCTGGACCCGTGCCGAGAAGGCGCGCACCGTCCGGCGCAGCACCCGGTCGTGACGCACCGGGAGCACCACCAGCGACAGGAACGTCGCCCACGCGAACCCGACCGCGACGGCCAGCAGGACCCCCGGCACCTGCTCGGGGCGCAGGCCCAGGAAGAGGGCGAAGAAGTAGCCCATGAACGTGACCATGCCGCCGATGAAGTAGCGCGGCCCGAACCGCCTGATGACGACCGCGAGCATCATGACCAGCACGAACGTCACCAGCGACAGGACACGGACACGGTCGACGAGCAGGGCGGTGCCCATGCCGCCGAGCAGGAACAGCGACATCACACCGAGCGTCGCGGCCCGCCCGGCCCGCGTCGGGTCCGAGACGCCGAACGCGGCCATCATCGCGATGACCCCGCCGAGCATCATCGGCACGAGCGCGGAGGGCAGGCCGAAGAGGCGGACGACGGCGAGCTCGACGAGCAACGCCGACCCGACCCCGACCGTGGCCCGCCCGGCCGAGGTCAGGCGGACGAGCCCGGGGTCGGACGCCACCAGGCGGTGCCACCACTCGCGCGTCGTCGCGCCGGCACCGGATAGTTGCACAGGCTAAGCATATGGGCGGCGGGGTGCCGGCGCCCGGCGTTGTCGACCTCGTCACCGCCGGGCGACGGAGCGGCACGTCCCCGTCGGCCCCGGGACGGCCCCGCCTGCCAGGATGCGGGAGGTGACCCCCGTCGACGGCCTGCCGCTGACCGGCGAGCGCACGGTCCCGGGGCTGGACGTGGAGAACTACTGGTTCCGGCGCCACGAGGCGGTCTACCTCGCGCTGGCGGCACCGTGCGCGGACCGCGTCGTGCTCGACGCCGGGGTGGGCGAGGGGTACGGGGCGGCGCTGCTGGCGTCCTCGGCCCGGCGGGTGGTCGCCCTCGAGCTGGACGCGGCGGTCGCGGCGTACGTGGGGGCCCGCTACCGGTCGGTGGCCGTCGCCCGCGCGGACCTCCAGGTGCTGCCCGTGGCCGACCGGGGCGTCGACGCCGTCGTGACGCTGCAGGTGATCGAGCACCTGTGGGACCAGCCCGGCTTCCTCGCCGAGTGTGCGCGGGTCCTGCGGCCCGGCGGGCGGCTGTACTGCGCGACCCCCAACCGCCTGACCTTCTCCCCGGGCGCCGGCCCCGAGGACCGCCCGCTCAACCCGTTCCACACCCGAGAGCTGACCGGAGCCGAGCTGGCCTCGCTGGTCACGTCCGCCGGGCTCTCCGTGGAGTCGCTGCTGGGGCTGCACCACGGGCCGGCCCTGCGCGCCCTCGACGCGCGCCACGGGGGGTCGCTGGTCGACGCGCAGGTGGCGCTGGCGCTGTCCGGCGAGGTGTGGCCGGAGACGCTCGCGGCCGACGTCGCCGCGGTGACCGCCGCCGACTTCGACCTGCGCGCCGACGACCTCGACGGCTCGCTGGACCTGCTCGTCACGGCGGTGCGGCCCGCCTGAGGCTCGGGGTGGGTGTTCGAGCGATGCGGCTGTGCTGGCGTGTGACGCCAGGATCGCCACATGCTCGCCGCCCGTCGCCCGGAACCGACTCCCGGGGCCCGTGCGAGACTCGGCGCCCCGGCAGGGGGCGACGACAGGGAGCGTGGTTGAGCAGGGAACCGGTGGGCACGTTCTGCCTCGTCCTGCACTCGCACCTGCCGTGGCTGCTGCGCCACGGCGCCTGGCCCGTCGGCGAGGACTGGCTCTACCAGGCCTGGGCGCACGCGTACCTCCCCGTCGTCGAGACCCTCGAGCGGCTCGCGTCCCGGGGCCACCGCGACGTCCTGACGCTCGGCGTGACCCCGGTGCTCGCCGCGCAGCTCGACCACCCCGCGGCGCTGCGCGCGATGCACTCCTGGCTGGCCGACTGGCAGCTGCGGGCGCACGAGGCACACCGGACGCACCCCGACCTCGCCACCCGTGAGCACCGCGCGGCCGCCCGCGCGCTGGAGGTCTTCGAGCGCGACTGGCGGCACGGGGCGTCGCCCGTCCTCCGTCGCCTGGCCGACGCGGGGGTCGTCGAGCTCCTCGGCGGACCGGCCACCCACCCCTTCGCCCCGCTGCTGCCCGGACGCGTCCGCCGCTTCCTGCTCGACGCCGGGCTGCGCGACGCGTCGCTGCGCCTGGGGCGGCGCCCGGCGGGCATCTGGGCGCCGGAGTGCGGCTACGCACCCGGCCTGGAGCACGACTACGCGGCCGCCGGCGTCGAGCGCTTCCTCGTCGACGGCCCGGCGCTGCGCGGCGACACCGCGGCCGCGCACCCGGTCGACGGCACCGACGTCGTGGCGTTCGGGCGGGATCTCGAGGTGACCTACCGCGTGTGGTCCCCGCGCGCGAGCTACCCGGGCGGCCCGGACTACCGCGACTTCCACACCTTCGACCACGCCACCGGGCTCAAGCCCGCCCGTGTCACGGGCCGGCGGGTGGCGCCCGGGGACAAGAAGCCGTACGACCCGGCGCGGGCCGCGGCGGCGGTGGCCCGGGACGCCGAGGACTTCGTCGGCGTCGTGCGGTCCCGGCTGGAGTCGCTGCGCTCGACCCGCGGCCGCCCGGGGCTCGTGGTGTCCGCGTTCGACACCGAGCTGTTCGGGCACTGGTGGCACGAGGGCCCGGCGTGGCTCGAGGCCGTCCTGACCGCCCTGCCGGAGGCGGGCATCCGCGTCACCACGCTGCGCGGTGCGGTCGAGGCCGGGCACGTCGAGGAGCCGGTCGTGCTGCCGGCGTCGTCGTGGGGGTCGGGCAAGGACTGGCGGGTCTGGGACGGCGCCGGGGTGCGCGACCTCGTCGCCGACAACGCCGAGGTCGCCGACCGGCTGCTCGCCGCCGTCGACGGCGCGGCGCCGACGGCGGGCCGCGACGCCACCCTCGACGCGCTCGCGACCCAGGCCGCGCTGGCGCTCTCGAGCGACTGGGCGTTCATGGTCACCAAGGACTCGGCCGCGCACTACGCCCGCCGCCGCGCGGCCGAGCACCGCGACCGCGTCCGCGAGCTCACCGACCTCCTGCCCGCCGGCCGTCACGCCGAGGCGGCCGCCCGCGCGGCCGTGTTCGCGGCCCAGGACGATGTGTTCGGACGCCTCGACGCCCGCGCCCTGCGCCGGCGCGACCCTGGCGACCGCCGCCGCGCCGCCCCTACCTACTCGGGAGTAGGGTCGCTCGCCTGACTGGTCAGCGAAGTGCCGTCGCAGACGCTCAGCGTCCGTATCGGTACTTCGATCATGAGTCCGGAAGGGGCCGCCGGTGCGGGTGCTGATGCTGTCCTGGGAGTACCCGCCGGTCGTGGTCGGCGGGCTCGGCCGGCACGTGCACGCGCTCGCGACGTCGCTGGCCGACGCCGGGCACGACGTCGTCGTCGTCGCCCGCCACCCGGCCGGCACCGACGCCGAGACGCATCCGACGACGCTCGAGCGCGCCGACGGCGTGCGCGTACTGCGGGTCGCCGAGGACCCGCCGCACCTGGAGTTCGTGCGCGACCTCGTCGCCTGGACCCTCGGGCTCGGCCACGCGATGGTCCGCGGGACGGCGCCGCTGCTCCGGGAGTGGACCCCCGACGTCGTCCACGCCCACGACTGGCTGGTCGCCCACGCCGCCGTCGCGCTGGCCGAGCTCGCGGACGCCCCGCTGGTCGCGACCGTGCACGCGACCGAGGCCGGGCGGCACGGCGGCTGGCTCTCCCAGCCGCTCAACCAGCAGGTGCACTCGGTGGAGTGGTGGCTCGCCCGCCGCGCCGACCGCGTCGTCACGTGCTCGCACGCGATGCGCGCCGAGGTGTCGGGGCTGTTCGACCTCGACCCCGACGACGTCACGGTCATCCACAACGGCATCGACCCGGCGACGTGGCACCGGGCGCCGACCCGGCCGGACGGACCGCCGACGCTGCTCTACCTCGGGCGCCTCGAGTGGGAGAAGGGGGTGCACGACCTGGTCGCCGCCCTGCCGGCGATCCGCCGCGCCCACCCCGGCACCCGACTGCTGGTCGCCGGCACCGGGTCCTGCAGCGACTGGCTCGCCGAGCGCGCCCGCGCCGCCCGCGTCCGCCGGTCGGTGCAGCTGCTCGGGCACGTCGACGACGCCGTGCTCCGCGACCTGCTCGCGACCGCCGACGCGGCCGTGCTCCCGAGCCGCTACGAGCCGTTCGGCATCACCGCGCTCGAGGCGGCGGCCGCCGGGGCGCCGCTGGTGGCGTCGCGGGCCGGCGGGCTGGGCGAGGTGGTCGTCGACGGGGTCACGGGCCTGTCGTTCGACCCCGGCGACGTCCCGGGCCTCGCCGCCGCGGTGATCCGCTGCCTCGACGACCCGGCGGCCGCGCGGGAGCGTGCCCGCGCCGCCCGGGCCCGGCTGGACACCGACTTCGCCTGGCCGCGCATCGCCGCCGAGACCGCGGCGCTCTACGACACCGCCCGCCCGGGTCCGGTCCGCGTCCTCGGCCGCCCGAAGATCCCGTCCGGGAACGTCTTCGGCCTCACGTGAGCAGTTGGCGCCCCGGGAGGGGCGCCAACTGCTCACGTGGGACGGGCCGGTTCCCCCGCCGACGTACCGCGCGCGCCGCCCTCGGAGGCCGCCTGCCCCGCCGCGAGCGCCGTCTTGCGGGCGATGTCGGCGAGGGCCTCGCGCTCGGCCGCCGCCGCCTCGTAGTCCGCCATCCGGTCGCGGACGACCCGTGCGGGGGCGCCGACGGCGACGGCGTGGTCGGGCACGTCGCCGCGCACCACGGCGTGGGCACCGAGCACGCACCCACGCCCCACCCGCGCGCCCCGCAGCACGGTCACCTTCGTCCCGATCCACGTCTCCGGCCCGATGCGCACCGGCGTCTTGACGATGCCCTGGTCCTTGATCGGCACGTGGACGTCGGCGTAGCGGTGGTCGAAGTCGCAGACGTAGATCCAGTCCGAGAGCAGCGTCGCCTCGCCGAACTCGATGTCCAGGTAGCAGTTGACCGTGTTCTCGTTGCCGAACACCGACTTGTCCCCGATGCGCAGCGAGCCCTCGTGGCAGCGCAGGCGCGTGTGGTCGCCGATGTGCACGAACCGGCCGATCTCCAGGCGCCCGAAACCCTCCCGCGCCTCGAGCTGCACGCCCTTGCCGAGGAACACGAGGCCGTGCAACAGGATGTGCGGCTGCCGGATCCGGACCTTGATCATCCGCCAGTAGCAGCGGAGGTGATAGGGCGTCCACGCCCGATGGCGCACGATCCAGCGCAGCGAGTCCGCGGTGAGCAGTCGCGGCTGGCGCGGGTCCGACCTCACGGTGCGAGACCCTACGATCGGTGACCCCCCTACGATCGCCCGGTGTCCCGCCCGTCGGTCAGCGTCGTCGGCAGCGTCAACCTCGACCTCGTCGCGCGCGTCGAACGCCTGCCCGCGGCCGGGGAGACGCTGTCCGCCCACGGCGTGACGCGCGTGCCCGGCGGCAAGGGCGCCAACCAGGCGCTCGCCGCCGCGCGCCTGGGCGCCCGGGTCCGGCTGCACGCCGCGGTCGGCGACGACCCGCTCGCCGGCGAGGCCCTGGCCCTGCTCCGTGACGGCGGCGTCGACCTCTCCGCCATCACCATCGTCGACCGGCCCACCGGCACCGCGATGATCCAGGTCGACGACGACGGCGACACCACGATCGTCATCGACCCGGGCGCCAACGACGCCCTCGTCGTGCACCCCGGCGACCTCCGCGCCGACGTCGTGCTCACCGTGCTCGAGGTGCCCGACGAGGCGGTCGCCACCGCCATGGCCGCCCCGGGCTACTGCGTGCTCAACGCGGCCCCCGCGCGGGCGGTCCCCGGTGACGTCCTCGCCGGCGTCGACCTGCTCTGCGTCAACGCCGCCGAGCACGGCGTCCTCGCCGCGCACGCCGACCTCGACGCCCTGCGCGCCGTCGCCGTCACCCACGGCGAGGCGGGCGCCGAGCTGCGCCGGCGCGGACGGATCGTCGCCCGCGCCGAACCGCCGCCGATCGACGCCGTCGACGGCACCGCGGCCGGCGACGCGTTCACCGCCGCGCTCGCGCTGGCATTGGCGACCGAGGTCGACGACGACACCGCGCTGCGCCGGGCCTGCCGTGCCGGGGCCCTCGCCGCCACCCGCGCCGGCGCCCAGCCCTCGCTGCCGACCCTCGACGAGATCGACGTCCCGTGATCCCGCTGGTCATCGACACCGACCCGGGTGTCGACGACGCCTACGCGATCGCCCTCGCCGCTCGCGCGCCCGAGGCCGACCTGCGCGCGGTGACCGCCGTGTTCGGCAACGTCGACCTGGCGACGACCATGACGAACGCGCGCCGGCTGCTCGGGATGCTCGGGCGCGGCGACGTCCCGCTCGGTGTCGGCGCCGAGCGCCCGTTGATCCACCCCACGACGCAGCGGGCGGCCGACGTCCACGGCGACGACGGGCTCGGCGGCGTCGCCGAGCGCTTCGGGCCTCTCGGGCCGGAGCCGGTCGGGCGCGGGCTCGAGCTCGTCGCCCGCGTGCTCGAGGCGGCCGCCGAGCCCGTCGTCCTCGCCGCGATCGGCCCCCTCACCGACGTGGCGCTGCTGCTCGCGACCCGTCCCGACCTCGCCGGGCGGATCGGGCGCCTCGTCGTCATGGGCGGCTCGATCGGCATCGGTGGCAACGTGAGCGCCGCCGCGGAGTTCAACGTCTGGTCCGACCCCGAGGCCGCCCGCCGCGTCCTCGTCGAGGAGCGGGTCCCGACGACGCTGGTCCCGCTGGACCTCACCCACGTCGTGACCGTCGACCGCGCGTGGCTGGAGGCGCTCGCCGCGTCCGGACCCGTCGGGGAGGCACTGGCGGCGACGCGCGACGTGTACGGCCGCGGCGAGGCCCTCGGCGTGGACCGGGTCCCGATCCACGACGCGGTCGCGCTGCTCGAGGCCGTCGCGCCCGGGACCCTGGCGACGGTGCCGCTCGAGCTCGAGGTCGACACCTCGCTCGGCCCGAGCCGCGGCACCGTGCACGCCGACCGCCGGGGCCGCGCGACCGGGGGCCGTGCCGTCGACGTCGCGCTGCCCGAGGGGACGGACGTCGACGCGGTGCGCGGCGCGCTGCTGGAGCGGTTGACCGGTCAGCGGTGATCGCGGCAGCGGGTCGCCTGGGGGCGGGCCTCGAGGCGCTCGTCGTCGATCGTCCGCCCGCACACCTCGCAGGTGCCCCAGCTGCCGTCGTCGACGCGCGCGAGGCCGGCGTCGAGCTCGGCGATCTGGCGCGCGACGTCGTCGGCCATCCCGCGGTCCTCCATCCGCGTCTCGACCTCGGTCGCGACGTCGGCCTCACGCCGCCCGAGGGCACCCTCGGAGTCCTCGGACGGGTCGGGCCTCTCGTTCGTCACGGCGCGGCCCAGCTCCTGCAGCCGCCGGCGTTCCTCGGTCATCCGCTCCCGCGCCTGCTGTGCATCCATGGCGCGGGGTCTGCCCGCCCGCCGCGGTCCGGCTAACCCGGCACCGCCTCGCAGACGTAGGCCTCCGGCCCGGTCGCGAGACGGGCGAGGACGACGGTGGCGTCGTGGGGTCCGGCGAGCTTGAGCCGGGGCCGCAGGGCGTTGGGGTCGACGTCGAGGCCGCGCACGAGGATCTCGAGGCGGCCGACACCGCGCGCGGCCAACGTCCGGCGCAGCGTCTTCTCGCCGTAGCGGCCGTGCTCGAGCACCCGGAAGGCCCGGACCCCTGGCGGCGGGGCGTCGCCGGAGAGGTAGGCGAGGTGCTCGTCGAGGCGCCACAGCCCGTGCCGCGCGCCGTACTGCCGGACGAGCCCGGCCCGCACGACGGCGCCGTCGGGGTCGACGATCCACTCCCCCGCCGGGGCGACGGGGCACGCGTCGTCCTCGGCGTCGGTGACCTCGAACCCGGCGCCGCGGGTGGACAGGACGGTGGCCCGGCGGCGCGTCGCCGCGAGCCCGGCCGACCACAACGCGGCCTCCCGGACGCGGCCGTCGAGGCTGACGATCTCGACTTCGCGCGCCCACGGCGCCAGCGCCGGATCGAGCCCGGGCGCCGTCGAGACGACAAGATCGTGGTGGGTTTCCTGACGTTGAACGCCAGCGTGGACGCCAGGCTGACACAACCCGGCGAGCTCATCCAACGGCGGGGCGAAGTCGGCGGGGCGCCAGGTCCGGCGGCCGGAGGCGGTGCGCCGGGCCGGGTCGGCGACGAGCACCGTGCCCCGCGACGGCGGCGCCAGCGCGTCCGCCCGCACGAGCGGCACACCCGGCACGTTCACGCGCGCCATGGCCAGGCGCACCGGGTCGAGGTCGGAGCCCACGAGACAGTGCGCGACCGGGGCCAGCGCGTGCAGTTCCGCGCCCACCGAGCACGTCACGTCGTGGACGTCGCGCCCCGCGAGCCGCCGCGCCCGGTGCGCCGCCACCGGTGCCGCCGTGGCCTGCTCCGCGGCGTCGGCGGTCAGCAGCCAGCCGTCCGGGACCCGTCCGCGCGCACGTTCCTGGAGCAGCGCGGTCTCGAGCACGGGCGCGGCGCGGTCGCCGAGACGGTCGCGCAGGACGGCGACCGCCCGGAGCCGATCACCGCCCAGCAGCGGCACGGCCCCCGCGACGGCGTCACGTCCGGCGTCCGAGGCCAGGTACGTGACGTCGTCGAGGGTGAACCCGTACGTCAGAGCTGCACCGGCTCCGGCGGCTTCACGCCCGTGACCAGCGCGTTGTAGAACAGCGCGCGCGGCACGACCCGCGCCAGCCGCGCGTCCAGCCACGACAGCCGCTGCCACGTGCGGTACGCGAACATCGCCCAGCCCATGCCGAGCTTCTCGGTCGGCACCGCGGCCTCGAACGTCCGCACCGGCCACCCGAACACGGCGGCGGTGAGCTCCTCGGTGACGACGCGGACGTCGACCGCGCCCGCGGCGTGCGCGAAGCGCTCCAGGCGGTCCGGGTCGAAGACGTGCTGGTCCACCACCGACTCCAGCGCCGCCGCGCGCGAGGACTCGTCGAGCTCGGTCTGCGGGCGGAGCCAGGACGACGGCGCCCAGCGGGTCGTCGCCCACCACGTCGCCTGCCCGAGCTTGCGCGCGTAGAGGTCACCGAGGCGCGTCGGCTCCCCGGCGAACACGAACCGCCCGCCGGGCCTGAGCACCCGGAGGATCTCGCGGAAGGCCGTGTCGAGGTCGGGGATGTGGTGCAGGACGGCGTGCCCGACGACCAGGTCCACCGAGGCGTCCGGCACCGGGATCGTCTCCGCGTCCGCGACGCGACCGTCCACCTCCAGGCCGAGACCCGAGGCGTTGCGCAGCGCGGTCGAGACCATCCCCGGCGAGAGGTCGGTGACCGTGCCGCGCCGGGCGATCCCGCCCTGCATGAGGTTGAGCAGGAAGAAGCCGGTGCCGCAACCGAGCTCCAGGGCGTGGTCATAGGTCGCGGAGCCGGGACTCACCGCCCGGAACCGGTCCACCGCGAACGTCGTGCAGCGCTCGTCGAACGAGATCGACCACTTCTCGTCGTACGAGGCCGACTCCCAGTCGTGGTACAGGACGTTGGCGAGCTTCGGGTCCTTGAACGCGGCCTCGACGTCCTCCCGGGACGCCGTCATCGGCCCAGGAACTGGGCCTTGCCCGGTCCGTTCTCGACGAACGAGCGCATGCCGATCGTCTGGTCCTCGGTGCCGAACAGCGCGGCGAACACCTCGGACTCGAACGTCAGGCCGTCGCGCAGGTCCATGTCCAGCCCGCGGTCGATCGCCTGCTTCGCGGCGGCGAGGGCGCGTGTGGGGCCGTTCGCGAACTGGGCGGCCCAGGCGTGGGCGCGCGTGTAGACCTCGTCGGGCGCGACGACCTCGTCGACCAGGCCCAGCTCCAGGGCCTCGGCGGCCTTGACGAAGCGGCCGCTGAAGATGATGTCCTTGGCCTTCGCCGGGCCGACGAGGCGCGCGAGTCGCTGCGTCCCGCCGCCGCCCGGGATGATCCCGAGCAGGATCTCGGGCTGGCCGACCGTGGCGTTGTCGCCGGCGATCCGGCGGTCGCACGACAGCGCGATCTCGAAGCCGCCGCCGAGCGCGTAGCCGGTGATCGCGGCGACCACGGGCTTCGGGATCTCCGAGACGGCGCCGAATCCGCGCGAGAGCTCGTGGGTCCGCTCGGCCATCTCGGCGTACGAGAGCTCGGCCATCTCCTTGACGTCGGCGCCCGCGGCCAGCGTCTTCTCGCCGCCGTAGACGACGACGGCGCGCACGTCGGCGCGGCTGGTCGCCTCCGCGGCCACCTCGGCCAGCTCGACGTTGACCTGGCGGTTCACCGCGTTCATCGGGGGCCGGTCGAGGCGGATCGTGCCCACCCCGCCGTCCACCTCGAGCCGCACGAACTCCGTCACCGATGGGCCTCCTCGATCAGGTTCTCCGTCGGCGGGGACCCTATCGCCGCACCGCCGTGAAGCGCCGCCGCCGGCTGGAGAGCTCCAGCGGCTGGTCGAACGTGGCCGACAGGTTCTCCGAGGTCATCACGTCGTCCAGCAGCCCCTGCGCCACCACCCGGCCGTCGCGCATCAGCATCGCGTGGCTGCAGTTGGGCGGGATCTCCTCGACGTGGTGGGTCACCATCACCGTCGCCGGCCCGTCCGGGTCGGCGGCCAGCTCGCTGAGCAGCTCCACGAGGTCCTCGCGGGCGCCGAGGTCGAGCCCCGCGGCCGGCTCGTCGAGCAGCAGGATCTCCGGGTCGGTCATCAGCGCGCGGGCCAGCAGCACCCGCTGGCGCTCGCCGGTCGAGAGCGTCGCGTACCGCCGGTCGGCGAGGTCCAGCACGCCCATCATCTCCATGAGCCCCGAGGCCCGGCGGTCGTCCTCGGGGTCGTAGTGCTCCCGCCAGGTGCCGACGACGCCGTAGCCGGCGCTGCGCACGACGTCGTGCGCGGCCTCGTCCGCGGGCACCCGTCCGGCGAGGTTCGCGCTGGCCAGCCCGATGCGGGGGCGCAGGTCGAAGACGTCGACGCGTCCGAGCCGCTCGCCGAGCAGCTCGACGGTGCCCGTCGTGGGGTGCATCTCGGCGGCCGCGAGGCGCAGCAGCGTCGTCTTGCCCGCGCCGTTGGGTCCCAGGACGACCCAGCGCTCGTCGAGCTCGACGGTCCAGTCGAGGTCGGCCAGCAGGTCCGAGCCGCTGCGCCGCACCCCGACGCCCTCCATGCGGATGACGGTGTCGGGGTCTGCGGCTCCGGCTCCGCTGCGCCTCGCGTCCGGCTGCGTCACGGCCGCCATCCTGACGGATCACCCCCCGCGACGGGCGACGGGCCCGCCGCCGATCGGGCACGATCACCCCACGATGTCGAGCTCCCCCACCGACCTGCCGGACGCCCGCGGTACGCATCTCGACGGCGAGGTGCTGCGCGCGTGCGTCCCCGCCGCGCCGAGCGCGGAGGCCGTGGAGCTCTGCCTGCTGGGCGGCGACGGCGAGCGCCGCGTCGAGCTCGCCCGGGCCGGGGACGGGTGGTGGCGCGGCGAGGTCCGCGCCGTCGAGGCCGGCACCCCCTACGGCCTGCGGGTCCACGGCCCGTGGGACCCCGCGCGGGGGGTGCGCACGAACCCGGCGAAGCTGCTCGTCGACCCCTGGGTCCGCCGCGTGACGGGGCGGGTCACCTCGCTGGCGGCGGCGCGCCCGTTCGCCGGCGACGACCCGTTCTCGGCCCACCCCGGCGACCTGGACTCCGCGGGGTCCGTGCCGCACGGGGTCGTCACAGCGCCCGTCGGCGGCGCGACGGGCGCGCGGCCGGCGGTGCCCTGGGCGGACACGGTGATCTACGAGACCCATGTGCGTGATCTCACGATGCGCCACCCCGACGTCCCCGAGCACCTGCGCGGCACCTACGCCGGGCTCGCCCACCCCGCCGTCGTCGACCACCTCGTCGGGCTCGGCGTCACCACCGTCGAGCTGCTGCCGGTGTTCGCGAACGCCGACGAGCCGTCCCTGCTCGCGCGCGGGCGCCGCAACCACTGGGGCTACTCGACGCTCGCCTACCTGGCGCCGCACCCGCGCTACGCCTCGACCCCGGGCCGCGAGGTCGAGGAGTTCCGGGCGATGGTCGCGACGCTGCACACGGCGGGTCTCGAGGTCGTGCTCGACGTCGTGTTCAACCACACCTGCGAGGGCGGCGCCGACGGGCCGTCGCTGTCGTGGCGCGGCCTCGACGCCGCCGGCTGGTACGCGCTCGACGCCCGCGGCCGCGACGTCGACCTCACCGGCTGCGGCAACACCCTCGACCCCGCCTCGCCGCTCGTGCGCGCGCTCACCCTGGACTCGCTGCGGCACTGGGTGACGACGATGGGCGTCGACGGCTTCCGCTTCGACCTCGCCTCGACCCTCGGGCGCCCCCACGGCGGCGCGTTCGACCCGGCCGCGCCGCTGCTCGCCGACATCGCCGCCGACCCCGTGCTCTCGGCGGTCAAGCTCGTCGCCGAGCCCTGGGACGCCACCGGCGAGGGCTACCAGGTGGGCGGCTTCCCCCCGGCCTGGGCGGAGTGGAACGGGCGCTTCCGCGACGACGTCCGCGACTTCTGGCGGGGGCACGGGCCGCTCTCGGGGATCGTCACGCGCCTCGCCGGCTCCTCGGACCTCTACTGGCCCGCGCGCACGCCCGCCGCCTCGGTCAACTTCGTCACCGCGCACGACGGCTTCACCCTCGCCGACCTCGTCGCCTACGAGCGCAAGCACAACGACGCCAACGGCGAGCAGGGCCGCGACGGCACCGACGACAACCGCTCGGCCAACCACGGCGTCGAGGGACCCACCGACGACCTCGCGGTCCTGGCCCTGCGCGCGCGCCAGTCCCGCAACCTGCTCACCACGCTGCTGCTCTCGGCGGGCACCCCGATGCTGCTCGGCGGCGACGAGCTGGGCCACACCCAGCACGGCAACAACAACGTCTACAGCCTCGACGACGAGACCTCGTGGCGGTCGTGGTCCTCGCCGGACCTGGTGGACTTCGTCGCCCGCGCCCTCGCCCTGCGCCGCGCCACCCCGGCGCTACGCCGCACCGACTTCTTCTACGGCCGCGAGGACACCGACCCCGACGGAGCTGCCCCGGACATCGCGTGGCTGCACCCCGACGGCCGCGAGTTCACCGAGCCGGATTTCCACGAGCACGGCCGCACCCTCGTGGTCCGCGTCGACGGCGCGCCGGCGCTCCTGCTCGTGCTGCACTCCGGTGCCGCGGCGGTGGACGTCCTGCTGCCCGACGCCTTCGGCGACACCGCGTGGACGCCCGTGCTCGACCCCGGCACGCCCACCGGCGCCCCGCCGTCGACCGATCCCCGGCCCGCCGGGCAGACGCTCGCGGTCCCGGCGCACTCCGCGCTGGTCCTGCGGGCGACGCCGGGCCCCCGCTGACGAGCAAGATCTCGGCGACCGGAGCGCGCGTCCGCCTCAGCGCGACGTCCGCTCCACTCGTCGGGATCTCGGCGCGGACGAGCATGGATCCGGGGACGTCGGCGCTGCGTCGAAACCGGCATGAACAGCACCGATGAGCAGGGCATCGAGCTCCGGCGGCTGATCCGGCGCCAGCACGGGATCGTCAGCCTGGAGCAGGTGAAGGAGGCCGGGTACTCGCGCCAGATGGTGGCGTACAAGGTCGCGACGAAGGCGTGGTTCCCGGTGGGCCCGCGCGTCTACCAGGTGGGTGAGCACCGGGAGACTCCGTGCTCCCGGACCGTCGCGGCCCTGCTCTCGTTGGGCCCGGACGCGACGCTCGTCGGCGCGTCGGCCGCGTGGTGGTGGGGCTTCCGCAACACCCCACCGGCCCGGACGCAGGTCGCCGTCGCGCCGCACCGGCGCCCCCGCCCGCGGGACGACGTCGACGTCGCGCGCCGGACGATCGCGCCGTGCGACAGGACGAGGCTCTCGGGCATCGCCGTGACCGGGCGCGCGCTCACCGTCCTCGACGCCGCCGCCCACCTCGGGCTCACCGACGGCGCGCGGGTCGCCGACACGGCCCTGCAGAAGGGTTCGGTGACCGTCGAGAGCCTGCGCGACGCGCAAACGCGCCGCGTGCCGGCCAGGGGCCGTGATCGGCGCCCAGATCGTCGCCCTCGCCGCCGGTGGCGCCCGGTCGTGGGCGGAGCGGGAGCTCCACGCTCGGATGCGGTCCGGGGGCGTCACCGGGTGGTCGGCGAACACCCCGCTCGCGCTGCCCGGGTACGGACGCGCCGTCGGCGACGTGGTGTTCGACGAGGAGAAGGTGATCGTCGAGGTCGACGGGTGGGCCTACCACCGCGACCTGCGCGCGTTCCTGGGCGACGGGCCACGCCAGTCCGCCCTCGCCGCCGCGGGCTGGCTGGTGCTCCGGACCCACTGGTACGAGCTGCGCGAGCGCCCCGACGTCTTTCTCGCCCGCCTGGTGGCGACGCTGCGGACGAGATCCTGACGAGTGGAGCGCGCGTTCTGCTCAGCTGAACGCGCGCTCCACTCGTGCGGATCTACGCCGGCAGGACCACGCGGCCCAGCTCAGCGGGCGCGGCGAGCAGGTCGTGGCGGGGCAGCACGCGCACGGTGTAGCCCAGGACGCCCGCGTGGGGCAGCGGGACGACGACCTCGAAGCGGTGCGAGCCGTCGTGGCCCGGGCCGATCGGGGTCATCGGCTCGACGACGGACTCGGAGAGCTCGTCGGCGTCGTCCGCGCGGCCCACCACGGCCTGGACGAGGACCTCGTCGGGGTCGAGCCCGCCGAGGACGACCTCGGCGCGCACGGTCATGGGCGCGCCGAGCACCGGGGTGTCCGCCCCGCCGGAGGCGTCGACCTCGGCGACCGCCACCGACTGCCACGCCGCGTCGAGGCGGGCGCGGTAGGTCGCGAGCTCCTTGGCGCCCGCGAAGCCCTCCGCCACCACCCGCGCCGCCGAACGGGCCGCGGGCGCGTACCACTGCTCGACGTAGTCGGTGACCATCCGCGTCGCCTGGACCTTCGGCGAGAGCGTCGCGAGCGTGTGCCGCACGAGAGCGGTCCAGCGGTCGGGCACGCCGTCGGCGCCGCGGTCGTAGAACAGCGGCGCGACCTGGGTGCCGAGCAGGTCGTAGAGGGCGTTGGCCTCGATGTCGTCGCGGCGGTCGGGGTCGTCGACGCCGTCGGCGGTCGGGATCGCCCAGCCGTTGCGGCCGTCGTAGAGCTCGTCCCACCAGCCGTCGCGCACCGAGAGGTTCAGCCCGCCGTTGAGCGCCGACTTCATGCCCGACGTCCCGCACGCCTCGAGCGGGCGCAGCGGGTTGTTCAGCCACACGTCGCAGCCCCAGTACAGGTAGCGGGCCATCGACATGTCGTAGTCGGGGAGGAACGCGATGCGGTGGCGCACCGCGTTGTCGTCGGCGAAGCGCACCATCTGCTGGATGAGGCCCTTGCCGGCCTCGTCGGCGGGGTGCGACTTGCCCGCGATCACGAGCTGCACCGGGCGCTCGGGGTCGAGCAGGATCGAGCGCAGGCGCTCCTGGTCGCGCAGCATCAGCGTCAGGCGCTTGTAGGTCGGGACGCGGCGGGCGAAGCCGATCGTCAGCACGTCGGGGTCGAAGACGCGCTCGGTCCAGGCCAGCTCGGGCTCGGACGCGCCGCGCTGCAGCCACGACGCGCGGACCCGGCGGCGGACCTCCTCCACGAGCCGCCTGCGCAGCGTCCCGCGCATCTCCCAGAGCAGGGCGTCGGAGACCCCGAACAGCTCGGGGCTGCCCGCCGCCTCGGCGCCCGCGGTCAGCCCGGCGATCTCGCGGGCGGTCCACGTGGGGCCGTGGACGCCGTTCGTCACCGACCCGATCGGCACCTCGGGAGCGTCGAACCCGCCCCACAGCGACTGGAACATGCCTCGCGACACCTCGCCGTGCAGCTGCGAGACGCCGTTGGAGCGCTGCGCGAGGCGCAGGCCCATGTGCGCCATGTTGAACATGTCGCCGGCCGGTTCCCGGCCCAGCGTGAGGACCCGGGTCGGCTCGATGCCCGGCAGCATGTCGGCGGTGAAGTAGTGCTCGACGAGCCCGATCGGGAACCGGTCGATGCCCGCCGGCACCGGGGTGTGGGTCGTGAAGACGGTGCCGGCGCGCACGGTCGCGAGCGCCTGGTCGAAGTCGAGGCCCGCGTCGGCCGTCAGCTCGCGGATGCGCTCGAGGCCGAGGAAGCCCGCGTGGCCCTCGTTGGTGTGGAACACCTCGGGCGCCGGGTGGCCGGTCAACCCGCAGAAGGCGCGGACCGCCCGCACGCCGCCGATCCCGACGAGGATCTCCTGGCGGATGCGGTGCTCGGCGTCGCCGCCGTAGAGCCGGTCGGTGATCTGGCGCAGGTCGGGGTCGTTCTCCTCGATGTCCGCGTCCAGCAGCAGCAGCGGCACCCGGCCGACGGACGCCTGCCAGACGCGGGCGCGCAGCGTGCGCCCGCCGGGCATCGCGACGCCGATCAGGACCGGGGCGCCCGACGCCTCGGTCAGCAGGTGCAGCGGCAGGCCCTGGGGGTCCAGCGCCGGGTAGAGCTCTTGCTGCCAGCCGTCCAGCGAGAGTGATTGGCGGAAGTACCCGGATCGATACAGAAGGCCGACGGCGACCAGGGGGACCCCGAGATCGCTCGCGGCCTTCAGGTGGTCACCGGCGAGGATGCCGAGCCCACCTGAGTAGTTCGGCAGCACCTCGCTGACCCCGAACTCCATCGAGAAGTAGCCGACCGCGGACGGGAAGCCCTCGCCCGCTCGCTGCTGGTACCAGCGCGGCTCGGACAGGTAGGCGCGCAGGTCGTCCGCCCGCTCCTGCACGCGGCCCACGAACGCGGCGTCCTCCGCGAGCTCGGCCAGCCGCTGCGGGCGCACCTCGCCGAGCAGCCGGACGGGGTCGCCGCCGCTGGCCCGCCAGCTCGCCTCGTCGACGCTCGCGAACAGGTCCTGGGTGGGCCCGTGCCACGTCCAGCGGAGGTTCGTCGCCAGCTCCTGGAGGGGCGCGAGGGCCGCCGGGAGCTGGGCGCGGACGGAGAAGCGACGCAGAGCCTTCACGCGGGAGGAGACTACGGCGCGGCCACCGACGCGCCGTGCGGGCCCACCTGTCCTGGATCGATCCCTTGACTACGCTGCGTCGCGTGAGCGCGTTGGGGAGATGGTGGCGGTCCGGACGACGGGCGAACGACGCGGGGAAGCCCCCCGAGCAGGACGCCGACCACGGTCCTGAGCAGGAGATGACGGCGCCGCGCGACGCCACCGGCGAGCAGCCGGTCGTCGGGTCGGACGGCGCCAGCGCACCGGCGTTCGAGCACGAGCCCGCGTCCGAGTACCCGCCGCGGTACGACCCGCGCTACGACGACCGGCGGACCCCCACACACGACCCGGGGCACACCGAGATCACCACCGGGCCGCCGTCCGCGGGCTGGCTGCGGCGACGACGCGGGTGGGGTTCCGCCGACGACGTCGAGATCGGCCCGCCCCCGCCGCCGGACGCGCGCCCGACCACGGGTCCCTTCCCGGTTCCCGGCGGCGTCGCCGACCCCGCGTCGGGGCCCTTCCGGTCGCCCGCCGGAGCGGGTCCCCCGTCCGGACCGTTCCCGCCGCCCCACGCCGGCGCGCCCTCGGGCCCCTTCGCGTCGCCCGATCCCGCCGACCACCCCGGGCCACGCCCGTTCCCCGCGAACGGCGCCGCGCGGCCGGGTGGTCCGGCCCGCGGCGAGCCGACGCCGGGTCACGGGTTCCGGGCGGTCGGCGCCGACATGCCGGGCCTCGACGGCGGCGCCTCGCCGGCACCGACGCTGCCGCCGTGGCGCCGGCCGGCCACCCCGCCGTGGGGCATCGCCACCGGTCGCCCCTCGCGCGGTCCCTCGCCGACCCCGCGCGGGCCGGCCGCATCGAACCCGGCGGATCCGGGTAGCGGACGCGACATGAGCTCGTCGTCGGACCGCGAACCCGACCGGTCACCGGACCGGCCGGCGTCCCCGCCGCCCGCCACGGACCGGACCCCGGACCGGCCCACCCCGCACCCCGGGACCGGCGGCGCGGCCGGCCGCCCGTCCCCGGCCGACGAGGCGTCGTGGTTCACGCCGCGCACGCCCTACGCGCCGGTGCCGCCCCGCCACACCACCGGCGACCAGGGACCGGACGAGACGCGGGACCCGTCGCCCGCGCCGTTCGCGGCCGACGCCGCCTCCTCCGACGACCGGCCCTCTCGCGACACCGCGCCCTCCGGCGACACCGCGCCCTCCGGGGACACCGCGCCCTCGGACGCCGGGGACCCGCCCGCCGACGACGCGGCCTTCGCGGTCGCCGCCGAGGAGTCCGAGGCGTCCGACGGGTCCGCGGCCTCGGACACCCCTGACATCCCCGACGACACTCCTGACGGCACCCCCGACGACACCCCGACGGCGACCGGCTCGTCGGACGAACGCTCCGCTCCGGACCGCGACACCGGATGGCGCACCGCCGCCGGTCTCGGGGCCGTCGGCCTGGGCGCCGCCGGACTCGGTGCCGCCGCCCACGCCCGCGGCACCGACGACGCCGACCGGTCCGACGGCACCGACGGGCCCGCCCCGTCAGACTCGTCGTGGCCCGGTGGGTGGAGCTCCACCGGGTCCGCCGCGTCGCCGGGTTCCTCGATGTCCCCGGGCCCGTCCTCGTCCTCCGTGTCGGGCGGGCCGTGGACGCGCCGTCCGGTCCACGGCCCGCCCGCCGCCGCCGACGACCCCGGGACGACCAGCTCTCCCGACGCCTCCGAGTCGGCGAGGGCGCCACGGCACGGGCTGGGGGACGATGCCGGCGCAGGACCCGTGTCCTCGGGACACGGGTCGGACCCCGATGACGAGCCCGCCGCCACCACCGTGTCCTCGGGACACGGGTCGGGCCCGGGCGACGAGCCCGCCGCCACCACCGTGTCCTCGGGACACGGGTCCGGCTCCGATGACGAGCCCGCCGCCACCACCGTGTCCTCGGGACACGGGTCGGGCCCGGGCGACGAGCCCCCCGCCACCACCGTGTCCTCGGGACACGGGTCCGGCTCCGATGACGGTCCCGCCGCCACCACCGTGTCCTCGGGACACGGGTTCTCGGGATCGTCGGGCACCGGCTCGGAGACCGGCACCTCGCCCGGCGGGTCCGCCGACGACGACCCGCTCGGGGTGGGACCGGTGGACGTCGACCCCGACGACGACGTGCCGAGCCTCGCGCCGGAGCGCCCGCGGGACGACGTCCCCGACTCCGACGCCGACAGCGCGCCCGCGTCGCGGCCGACGGCCGCCGAGGACGCGCCGGGCGACCTCACCGCGCCCGACCCGACCGGCGCCGACGTCCCGGCGGAGGAGCCGGCCGGGGCGCCGTCCACCGACCCGAGCGAGGTCTCGCCGACCGCGGCCGCGGCCGCCGTGGGCGCCACCGCCGTCGGCGCCGCCGCAGTCGGTGCCGCCGCGGCGACGCCCGACACGGCCACGCCCGGCACGACCACGGCCACGCCCGAAGCGACCACCACGGGCCCGGCCAGCACGAGTACGACCGCCACCGCGACCCCGACGCCGCCGACCCGCCGGCCGTCGACCCCCGCTCCGGGCATCCCCGCCGACGCGGTCGACCGGCACCGGCTGCCCGAGGGCCGGATCGGGATCGACGAGGTGACGCCGGAGATCTCCGGCGGGCGGTTCCCGTCGAAGGCCGTGGTCGGCGAGGTCGTCCCGGTCGAGGCGACCGTGTGGCGCGAGGGCCACGACGCGGTCGCGGCGACCGTCGTGTGGCAGAAGTGCGGGGCGAGCCACGGGCAGGACCCCGACGCCACACAGCAACACTCTTCGGGCCATTGCGGGGACGAGGCGCCGCGCAGCACGCGGATGGTGCCGACCGGGCCGCTGACCGACCGGTTCGCCGGCCAGGTGGTCCCGGACGCCGAGGGCCTGTGGAGCTTCCGCGTCGACGCGTGGAGCGACCCGTGGGCGACGTGGCGGCACGCCGTCGACGTCAAGACCCGCGCCGGCCAGGGCAGCGCGGAGCTGGCCAACGACCTGGAGACCGGCGCCCGGCTGCTCGAGCGTGGCGCCGAGGGCATCCAGCAGCGCCTGCGCGACACCCCGCGCCTCGCCGACGACGACCCGGTCGATCTGGCCCGCCAAGCCGGTTCGACGTCTGACGCTCCTTCGTCGCGTCAGCCGTCGACGGCGGCGGGGGGCAGCGAGAGGACCGGGGGCATCGCGATGCCGCCCGCCCTCGAGCTGGCGCGCACGCTCACCCGCGCCGCGGAGGCCCTGCGCGACACCGACAAGGACCTCCGCGACCGCATCGGACCGGCGATGACCGCGCCGGTGCACCGCACGATGACCGAGCACCCGGTGCGGGAGCTGGTCACCGAGGGCCGCACGCACCACGTCCAGGTCGAGCGGTCGGTGGCGCTGGCCGGAGCCTGGTACGAGTTCTTCCCCCGCTCGACCGGCGGGTGGGACTCCGCCGGCGACCCGGTGCACGGCACGTTCGCCACCGCGACCCGCGAGCTCGACCGCGCCGCGGCGATGGGCTTCGACATCGCCTACCTGCCCCCGATCCACCCGGTGGGCACGGTCAACCGCAAGGGCCCGAACAACACGCTGACGCCGGGGCCCGACGACGTCGGCTCGCCCTGGGCGATCGGTTCGGCCGCGGGCGGGCACGACGCGATCGACCCGAACCTCGGCACGATCGAGGACTTCGACGCGTTCGTCGCCCACGCCCACGACCTCGGGCTCGAGGTGGCGCTGGACCTCGCGCTGCAGTGCGCGCCGGACCACCCGTGGGCCGCCGAGCACCCGGAGTGGTTCACGATCCGGCCCGACGGGACGATCGCGTACGCCGAGAACCCGCCGAAGAAGTACCAGGACATCTACCCGGTCAACTTCGACACCGATCCCGAGGGGATCTACGCCGAGGTCCTGCGCGTGGTCCTGTACTGGATGGAGCACGGCGTCCGCGTGTTCCGGGTGGACAACCCGCACACCAAGCCGCCGAACTTCTGGAACTGGCTGATCGCCGAGGTGCACCGCCGCGACCCGGGCGTCGTGTTCCTCGCCGAGGCGTTCACCCGTCCCGCGCGGCTGTTCGGGCTGGCGAAGGCCGGGTTCAGCCAGTCGTACACGTACTTCACGTGGCGCACCGGGCGCGATGAGCTGCGGGAGTTCTTCGAGCTGCACCGCGACCGGCTCGACGAGTGCCGACCGAACTGCTTCGTCAACACCCCGGACATCCTCCACGAGTCGCTGCAGGTGGGTGGCCCGGGCATGTTCGCGATCCGGGCGGCGCTCGCGGCGACGCTGTCGCCGAGCTGGGGGGTGTACTCGGGCTTCGAGCTGTTCGAGCACCAGCCGGTGCGCCCGGGCAGCGAGGAGTACCTGGACTCGGAGAAGTACCAGCTGCGCCCGCGGGACTTCGCCGGCGCGCTGGCCGAGGGCCGGAGCCTGGAACCCTGGATCACGCGGCTCAACCAGCTGCGGCAGGTGCACCCGGCGCTGCGCCAGCTGCGGACGCTGCGGTTCCACGAGACCGACAACGACGCGCTGCTCGCGTACTCGAAGACCGACCCACTCACCGGGGACACGGTGCTCTGCGTCGTGACGCTGAACCCGTTCGGCGTCGAGGAGGGCACCGTCCACGTCGACATGCCGGCGCTGGGCCTGGACTGGCACGAACGGTTCGGGGCGTTCGACGAGGTCAGCGGGCAGACGTTCGAGTGGGGCGAGGCGAACTACGTGCGCATCGAGCCCTGGCGCGACGTCGCGCACATCATCTCGGTGGTGCGTCGGTAGATGCGTCGCGCTCCCCTCGCGGCCGTCCTCGTCGGGGCGGCGGTCGTCGGCGGCTGCGCCACGCAGGCGCAGCCCCCCGCCCCGGTCGCGGCCCCGCCGTCGACGGCACCGCCGCCCTCGTCGGCGGCCCCGCCGTCGACGAGCGGGACACCGACGTCGACGGCGCCGCCCGACGGCGGGCGCTGCGTCCTGACGGACCTCTCGGCGGAGACCGCGCCGCCGCAGGGCTCGTCGGGGCAGAAGGAGGTCCGCGTCGTCTGGACCAACGTCTCGGACCGTTCCTGCACCATGACCGGGTTCGGCGGCGTCGACCTCGTCGCCTCGCCGCGCTCGGACGACCGCTACTCGCTCCCCCGCCAGGAGCGGGCGACGTCCACGGTGCGTCTGGCGCCCGGCGAGCGGGCGCACTCGACGATCACGTACCTGCCCGAGCCCTCGGGGTACGCGGCCTCCAAGATCTTCGCCACACCGCCCGACGAGACGCACTCCATCGTCCTCGACTGGCCGGGCGGGCCGGTGCTGCGCCAGGCCGGCGCGACGCGGCCCGGCAACTACCTCGGGCCGGTGCAGGCCGGGGCGAGCTGAGCGCCGCGACCCTGTGCGCCCGCTGAGAAACCGGGCGCATCGGGCACGATCCGGGGCCTCGCGCCGTTGGACACGGTGAGAGCCATCGGGAGGTCTGAAGTGCGCATCCTCGTCGCCCTCGCGGTCTATCTGGCCGTCGAGATCACCGTGCTGGTCCTGGTGGGCCAGGCGATCGGGTTCTGGGGCCTGCTCGGGGTCCTCGTCCTCTCGGCCGTCGTCGGCGCCTGGGCGATCAAGCGGGAGGGCCGCCGGTCGATGAGCGAGCTGGCCACGGCCGCGCGCTCCGGGCGCCCGGCCGAGGCCGAGGTGGCCGACGGCATGTACGTCGCGCTCGCGGGCGTGCTGCTCGTCGTGCCCGGCCTGCTCTCGACGGTCGCGGCGCTCGTGCTGCTGGTGCCGGGCGTGCGCCGGGCGCTGGCCCGCCGCGCCGCCGACCGGGCGGTGCGCGCCGGGAGCGCCCGGATGGGCCCGGCTGTCACGGTCATCGGGGCCAGCGGGCCCGCCGGGTGGGGCCCGGGACCCGACGCGGGGCCGGGCCGCGCGCCGTACCGCGGCACCGTCATCGAGGGCCGGGTCATCGAGAGCGGCGAGGGCTCCTGATCCACAGGAGTCGGCGCCCGGACCGGTGCGGCGCGCCGCTCGGTTCGACCACTAGCGTGACGCCTGATGAACGAGGGAGTCAGCGCACCGGGCGACGAGCTCGTGGCGGACGACACGACACACGACACCAGCACCTACGACGCCCCCAGTGCCGCCGACTTCCGGCACGCACGCACGCTGCCGGTCGAGGACGGCTGGTACAAGCGCGCGGTCTTCTACGAGGTGCTGGTCCGCGCGTTCGCGGACTCCAACCGTGACGGGTTCGGCGACCTCCCCGGACTCACCGACAAGCTCGACTACCTCGCCTGGCTCGGCGTCGACTGCCTGTGGCTGCCCCCGTTCTACGACTCCCCGCTGCGCGACGGCGGCTACGACATCCGCGACTACCGCAAGGTGCTCGGCGAGTTCGGCACCGTCGAGGACTTCGTCGAGTTCGTCGACCAGGCCCACGCGCGCGGCATCCGCGTCATCACCGACCTCGTCATGAACCACACGTCGGACCAGCACTTCTGGTTCCAGGAGTCGCGGCGCGACCCGGAGGGGCCGTACGGCGACTTCTACGTGTGGTCCGACGACGACACCCGCTGGCCCGAGGCGCGGATCATCTTCGTCGACACCGAGTCGTCGAACTGGACCTACGACTCGGTGCGCGGGCAGTTCTACTGGCACCGCTTCTTCTCCCACCAGCCGGACCTCAACTTCGACAACCCGGCCGTGTGCGAGGCGATGATCGACGCGCTGCGGTTCTGGCTGGACCTCGGCATCGACGGGTTCCGTCTCGACGCGGTGCCCTACCTCTACGAGCGCGACGGCACCAACGGCGAGAACCTCCCGGAGACCCACGCGTTCCTGCGCCGGGTGCGCAAGGTCGTCGACGACGAGTACCCCGGCCGGGTGCTGCTCGCCGAGGCGAACCAGTGGCCCGCCGACGTCGTCGAGTACTTCGGCGACGCCGACGCCGGCGGCGACGAGTGCCACATGGCGTTCCACTTCCCGCTGATGCCGCGCATCTTCATGGCGGTGCGGCGCGAGTCGCGCTTCCCGATCTCGGAGATCCTCGCGCAGACGCCGGCGATCCCCCACAACGCGCAGTGGGGCATCTTCCTGCGCAACCACGACGAGCTGACGCTCGAGATGGTCACCGACGACGAGCGTGACTACATGTACGCGGAGTACGCCAAGGACCCGCGGATGAAGGCCAACATCGGCATCCGCCGGCGCCTGGCCCCGCTGCTCGACAACGACCGCAACCAGCTCGAGCTGTTCACCGCCCTGCTGCTCTCGCTGCCCGGCAGCCCGGTCCTCTACTACGGCGACGAGATCGGGATGGGCGACAACATCTGGCTGGGCGACCGCGACGGCGTCCGCAGCCCGATGCAGTGGACGCCGGACCGCAACGCCGGCTTCTCCACCTGCGACCCGGGGCGGCTGAACCTCCCCGTGATCATGGACCCGGTCTACGGCTACCAGGCGGTGAACGTCGAGGCGCAGTCGAACTCGACGGCGAGCCTGCTGCACTGGAACCGTCGCATGATCGACATCCGTAAGCAGCACCCCGCGTTCGCCCTCGGCAGCTTCCACGAGCTCGGCGGCTCGAACCCGAGCGTGCTCGCGTACGTCCGCGAGCACGTCGGCCCGGAGGGGGACCGCGACGTCGTGCTCTGCGTCAACAACATGTCGCGCTTCCCCCAGCCGGTGGAGCTCGACCTCATCGCGTGGAAGGACAAGGTCCCCACCGAGCTCACGGGCGGTGTGCCGTTCCCGGCGATCGGGGAACTGCCCTACCTGTTGACCCTCCCGGGTCACGGGTTCTACTGGTTCGCCATCCATCCGGCCCAGGAGCGCTGATGCCCGCCACGAGTCCCGACGGGACCGACCCGCTCGACGGACTGCACGACGACCTGCTCGCGTGGCTGCCCACGCAGCGCTGGTTCCCGGCGAAAGGCCGCGAGATCGCGGGCCTGCGCACCGTGGCCCACGCGGTGGTCTCCACCCCCGGCGAGCTGCCCACGGTCGAGCACGCGGTCATCGGCGTGTCCTTCACCGACGGGGCCGGCAGCGCCGAGGAGCGCTACCAGCTCGTCCTGGGGGTGGCGGCGAGCCCGCCGGGCGACGTCGAGTACGCGGTCATCGGGCGCCGGCGCACAGCCGACGGCGGCGACGAGGTCGTCTACGACGGCCTGGCCGACGGGCGGATCAGCCGGCTGTTCCTGGCGCTGATCACCTCCGACGCCGCGCGCGGGACCCTGCGCTTCGTGGCCGAGCCGGGCACCGAGGCGCCCATCGTCGGCCCGGGACGCCCCCTGCTCGGCGAGCAGTCGAACAGCTCGGTGATCTACGGCGAGCGCGCGATCATGAAGCTGTTCCGGCGGGCGACGGTCGGGCTCAACCCGGACCTCGAGCTGCACCGGGCGCTGGGCCGGCAGGGCAGCGCCGAGGTCGCACCGCTGCTCGGCGCGATCGAGGGCGAGCTGGACGGCGAGCCCATGACCGTGGCCATGCTGCAGTCGTACGCCGCGAACTCCGCCGACGGCTGGTCGATGGCCCTGACCAGCGTGCGCGACCTGCTCGCCGAGGCCGACCTGCGGCCCGACGAGGTCGGCGGCGATTTCGCCGGCGAGGCCCACCGCATCGGCAAGACCGTCGGCTCGGTGCACCGCGAGCTCGCCGCGGCCCTGGGCTCGGGGCCCCTCGACGCCGCCGGGGCGGCGGAGATCGAGGCGTGGATGCTCGAGCGGCTCGACGACGCCGCGGAGGCGGCCGAGGGCGTCCGCGAGCAGCGCGACGCGATCGCGGCCGTGCTGCGCGGGGTCACCACGGCGGGCCCGTCGACGGTGCAGCGCATCCACGGCGACCTGCACCTGGGCCAGGAGCTGCGTACCCCGACCGGCTGGCTCGTGATCGACTTCGAGGGCGAGCCGTCGAAGTCGCTCGCCGACCGCGTGCGTCCCGACTCGCCGATGCGCGACGTCGCGGCGATGCTGCGCTCGTTCGACTACGCCGCGTTCCACCAGCTCTCGGACTGGGAGCAGTCCGCCGACGAGGCGGACCCGCAGCTCGAGCGCCGGGCGCAGGAGTGGGCCGACCGCAACCGGTCCGCGTTCTGCGACGGCTACGCCGAGATCACCGGCACCGACCCGCGCGACAACCCGGCGCTGCTGCGGGCCTACGAGCTCGACAAGGCGGTGTACGAGGTGCTCTACGAGACCCGCAACCGCCCAACCTGGGTGTCGATCCCGCTGCGGTCCATGCGCCGCCTGCTGACCGACACCGGAGCGGCCCGCCGCTGACCCCCTGACCGGCGGGCGTGGGACCCCGGCGCCAGGGGTAGTCCGCCCGATACTTCTTCCGACCTCGAGGAGCCCGTGAGCGTGCCCGCCGTCCCCGCCCACCGGAGCGTCACCGTCACGCCGTCCGACCTCGACGTCCACCTGCTGATGGAGGGCTCGCACCGCGACCCCCACGGGGTGCTCGGGCCGCACCGCGACCCGCAGTCGCCGGGCACGGTCGTCGTGCGGGCCCTGCGTCCCGGCGCCGACGCCGTCGACGTCGTGGTCGACGACGGCCCCACCGCCGGGCGCTACCCGCTCGCCGAGGTGCACGCCGCGGGCGTGTTCGCCGCCGGCGTGCCCGGCCCCCTGCCGCGCTACCGCCTCGCGACGCGCCGCACCGATCCGGCCACCGGTGAGACCGTCGAGACGATCACCGACGACCCGTACCGCTTCTCCCCGGTGCTCGGGCCGGTCGACCTGCACCTCATCGGCGAGGGCCGCCACGAGCGGCTCTGGGACGCGCTCGGCGCCCACTTCCGGCGCTGGCCGACGCCGTCGGGCCCCGTGGAGGGCACCTCGTTCGCGGTGTGGGCGCCCCACGCCCGCGGGGTGCGCGTGTGCGGCGACTGGGACGGCTGGGACGGCACGGCGACCCCGATGCGCGCGCTCGGCTCCGGGGTCTGGGAGCTGTTCGTGCCGGGCCTGGGCGACGGCACCCGCTACGGGTTCCGGATCCTGTCGCCGGACGGGCACTGGCTGGACAAGGCCGACCCGATGGCGTTCGCCGCCGACCTGCCGCCGACGCCGGCGTCCGTGGTCACCACCTCGACCCACGAGTGGGCCGACCAGGAGTGGATGGCGCGGCGCGACGCCTCGTCCCCGCACGCCGAGCCGATGAGCATCTACGAGCTGCACCTCGGCTCGTGGCGCCAGGGGCTGACCTACCGCGAGCTGGCCGACGAGCTGGCCGAGTACCTCACCGTCTCCGGCTTCACCCACGTCGAGCTGCTGCCCGTCGCCGAGCACCCGTTCGGCGGCTCGTGGGGCTACCAGGTCAGCTCGTACTACGCGCCGACGTCGCGCTTCGGCAGCCCCGACGACTTCCGCTACTTCGTCGACCGCCTGCACCGCGCGGGCATCGGCGTGCTCGTCGACTGGGTGCCGGCGCACTTCCCCAAGGACGAGTGGGCGCTCGCCCGTTTCGACGGCACGCCCTGCTACGAGCACGGCGACCCGCGCCGCGGCGAGCAGCTCGACTGGGGCACGCTCGTGTTCGACTTCGGGCGCTCGCAGGTCCGCAACTTCCTCGTCGCCAACGCGCTCTACTGGCTCGACGAGTTCCACGTCGACGGGCTGCGCGTCGACGCCGTCGCCTCGATGCTCTACCTCGACTACTCGCGGCCCGACGGCGGCTGGACGCCCAACCGCTACGGCGGGCGGGAGAACCTCGAGGCGGTGTCGTTCCTGCAGGAGGTCAACGCCACCGTCTACAAGAACCACCCGAGCGCGGTGACGATCGCCGAGGAGTCGACGGCGTGGCCCGGCGTCACGCGGCCGACGCACCTCGGCGGGCTCGGCTTCGGGTTCAAGTGGAACATGGGCTGGATGCACGACACGCTCGACTACGTCGGGCGCGACCCCGTGCACCGCGGCTACCACCACAACCAGATGACGTTCTCGATGACCTACGCGTACAGCGAGAACTACGTGCTGCCGCTCTCGCACGACGAGGTGGTGCACGGCAAGGGCTCGCTGTGGACGCGCCAGCCCGGCGACGACGACCGCAAGGCCGCGGGCGTGCGGGCGCTGTTCGGCTACATGTGGGCGCACCCCGGCAAGCAGCTGGTGTTCATGGGCGGCGAGTTCGGCCAGGTCCGCGAGTGGTCCGAGGAGCGCTCCCTGGACTGGGAGCTGCTCGACGACCCCCGCCACGGCGGTCTGCGCCGGCTCGTGGGCGACCTCAACGCCGCCTACCGCTCGCTGCCGCCGATGTACGAGCTCGACATCGACCCGACCGGCTTCTCGTGGATCGACGCCAACGACGCCACCGGCAACGTCCTCTCGTTCCTGCGCTTCGACAGGGCCGGCAACGCCGTCGCCTGCCTGGTCAACTTCTCGGGGGTCGACCACCCGAACTACCGCGTCGGGCTGCCCTCCACGGGTCGCTGGCGCGAGGTGGTCAACACTGACGCCGAGATCTACGGCGGGCGCGGGGTCGGCAACTACGGCGCGGTCATCGCGACCTCGTCGCCGTGGCACGGCCGGCCCGCCTCGGCCGAGGTGACGCTGCCGTCGTCGGGCGTGCTGTGGCTCGCGCCGGCGTGACGGGTGTGGCTGCTGTGATTCGCCGAACGTCACCCACGCGGGGCACGTCGCGGGCATGATGTCGCGCGTGCGGGGATCGCTGCGGGCGTCGATCGTGGTCTGTGCCGTCCTCGCCGCCCTGGTCACGGGGGCCTGCGCGTTCCCCCAGGACGGGCGGGCCGTCGCCGGGCCGGAGGTCACGGCGGGCATCGACCCCTCGTTCGTGCAGGGCACCGACGGCAGCGACCAGGACCGGCTCGCCGCCGCGGTGCTGCGCGACCTCGAGGGCTACTGGGGCCAGACGTTCCCGACGCTCGCGGGCGGCCAGGCGTTCGCGCCGCTGAAGGGCTACTACTCGGTCGATCCCTCGGGACGCAGCGGGCCCGCTCCCGCCGTGCCGTGCCTGCGCAACCCGCGCGAGGTCGAGGGCACCGCGTTCTACTGCCCGGACTCCGACATCATCGCCTGGGACCGCTCGGGGCTGCTGCCGCAGCTGCGGCGCGAGTTCGGCGACGCGGCGGTCGTCGTCGTGATCTCCCACGAGTTCGGGCACAGCGTCCAGCAGCGCCTCGACCGCGACGGCACGCTGCGCTCGGCACCGACGATCGTGCTCGAGGCCCAGGCCGACTGCTACGCGGGCGTCTTCCTGCGCCGCGTGCGCGACGGCTCCCTGCCCGACCTGCGCACGGGCGTCGACGGCATCGACGGCGCGATGGGCGCGCTGATCACCTTCCGCGACCCGGTGGGCACGTCCCCGCGCAACGCCGACGCCCACGGCAACGCGTTCGACCGGGTCACGTCGTTCCAGGACGGGTTCGACGGCGCGCCCGCCACCTGCGCGGCCATCACGCAGGACCGCACCTTCACCCAACAGTCCTTCCGGTCCGCCGACGACGAGAACTCCGGCGGCAACCTCGGGCTCGACCCGCTGATCCGGTCGATGCAGCCCGACCTCGACCGCTTCTTCGGCGGTCTCGTGCGCCAGCGCGGCGGGCAGTGGGCGACGCCCGGCTCCGAGCGGGGGCGCGCGACGTGCTCCGACGGCGACGACACCGAGGTCCAGGGCCCCGTGGCCTGGTGCGCGACACCGTCGGCGGTGCACATCGACACCACCGGCACCCTCGCCGCCGACCACGCCCGCATCGGCGACTACGCCACCGGCACCCTCCTGGCCTCCCGCTACGGCGCCGCCGCCCTCGCCGCGATGGGGAAGCCGACCACGGGCGCCGAGGGCGGGCGCGCCGCCCTGTGCCTCGCCGGGGCTTACAGCGCCGCGGTGGGCACGGGCAACAGCGGCTTCGCCCTCTCCCCCGGCGACCTCGACGAGGCCGTGACCCTGCTGCTGCGCGAGGACACCGCCTCCCGCGGCACCGACGGCGTCGCCGCCGCGGGCACGGGCTACGAACGCATCCGCGTCTTCCGCGCCGGCGTCGACCAGGGCGCCGACGCGTGCCTGCGAGGCGTCTGAGGTTTGTCAGCGAAGTGCCGTCACAGACGCTGAGCGTCCGTATCGGTACTTCGATCACTCGCCGGCCGCGGCCGGCAGGCGCCTAGTAGAGCGCGCGGGCCAGGGCGCGGCGGGCGGTGGTGACCCGCTCGTCCTCGGTGCCGAAGAGCTCGAACAGCTCGACGAGGTGGGTGCGGGCGCGGTCGCGCTCGTCGCCGGCGGTGCGGGACACGGTCTGCACGAGCCGGTCGAAGGCCCCGGCGACGTCCGAGGTCGCCAGCTGCGCGTCGGCGGCGGCGATCTGGGCGTCGACGTCGTCGGGCGCGGCGTCGGCGCGGGCGATCGCCGACGGGTCGGCCGACTCGGCGCGCTGGAGGAACTTCACCTGCGCCAGCGCCGCCTGCGCCTCGGCGTGGTCGGGCTCGCTCGCGAGGATCGTCTCGTAGGCCTGGGTCGCCGCGGCGTAGTCGCCGCGCTCGAGCGCCTCCTCGGCGGCGACGATGCGCGGGTCGTCGGGCTCCTCGACCGGCTCCTCGCCCGCGACGGCGCCCCCGCCGCGCGCCTCGGCCTCGGCGATGCCGGGCATCTGGTCGCGCAGCGCGTCGAGCAGCTGGGCGATCCACTGGCGCAGCTGCGGCTCGGGCTGGGCGCCCTGGAACTGGGTGACGGGCTGGCCGCCGGCGACGACGACCACCATCGGGATCGACTGCGCCTGGAACGCCTGCGCGATGCGCGGGTTGGCGTCGACGTCGATCTTCGCGAGCACCCACGCGCCGCCGCCCTCGCCCGCGAGCTTCTCGAGCACCGGGGAGAGCTGCTTGCACGGCTGGCACCAGTCGGCCCACAGGTCGACGACGACCGGGACCTCGTTGGAGCGGTCGATCACCTCGGCCTGGAAGGAGGCCTCGTCGACGTCGATGACGGTGACCGGGGCACCGCCACCGGCGCCACCGGCGGGCGGTCCGCCCGCGGCGGGGTCGACGGGACCGCCGGGTCGCTGCTGCGCGGCGCCCGACGTCCGAGCCTCGGCGCGGGCCTTGAGGCCGGACAGGTCGACAGCCCCGGCCATCGCCGAGGACAGAGCTGCGGCCTGGGCCGCCTGGCGGGAATCGGGTCGTGCCACGGCGTCAAGTCTGCCACCTGGGAGTGGCGGGCGACTCAGGCCCGGACTCAGCCCCGTAGGCGCTCCTCGACCCGCGCGACCTTGGCCTCCATCTGGCCCGTGTGGCCGGGCCGGATGTCGGCCTTGAGCACGAGCGAGACCCGCGAGCCGTACCGCCCGGCGGCCTCGGTCGCGCGGCGCACGACGTCCATGACCTCGTCCCACTCGCCCTCGACCGACGTGAACATCGACGAGGTCTCGTGCGGCAGGCCGGACTCGCGCACGACGCGGACCGCGGCGGCCACCGCCTCGGACACCGACCCGTCCTCGGCCGGCGCCCCGTCGACCCCGACGCCGGACGGGGACACGCTGAACGCCACGATCACGGCCGCCAGCCTGCCACGGATCCACTGCTAGGTTCGGGCCCGTCATGACCGCGTCCGCACCGCTGCCGTTCGACCCGATCGCACGGGCCGCGTCGATCTGGGGCGAGCGGATCGGCGAGCCGCGCGCGATGGCCGCCGTCACCAGCGTCATGCGCGTCCAGCAGATCCTCCAGCAGGCGGTCGACGGAGCGCTGCGCGCGCACGGGCTGACGTTCGCCCGGTACGAGGCACTGGTGCTGCTGCGGTTCTCGCGGGCGGGGTCGCTGCCGATGCGGATCATGGGCGAGCGGCTCCAGCTCCACCCCACGTCGATCACCAACATCGTCGACCGCCTGCAGGGCTCCGGTCTCGTCGCCCGCCGTCCGCACCCCACCGACGGGCGCACGACGCTGGTGGAGATCACCGACGCCGGCCGCGAGCTGTGCGCGGCGGCCACCGCCTCGGTCACGGCGATCGACTTCGGCCTCGTCGGGCTCGACGAGGAGCAGACCGAGGCGCTCACGGGCCTGCTCTCGCGCGTGCGTCACGCCGCGGGCGACTTCGCCTGAGCCGACCGCAGCACCCCGGCCTCGAGGTGCCGGACCTCGTCGACGAGGTCGAGTCCCTCGGCGCGGTGGGCGAGGAGCACGACGGTCCGGCCGGTCCCCGCGTCGAGCAGGTCGGCGATCAGCTCGCGCGCGGTGGCCGGGTCGAGCCCCTCGGTCGGTTCGTCGAGCACGAGCACCGACGGGTCGGCGAGCAGCGCGCGGGCGGTGGCCAGGCGCCGTCGCTCCCCGCCGGAGACCGACCCGGCGTCCAGCCACGTGTCGAGGCCGTCGGGCAGCCCGTCGAACCAGGTCCCGAGCCGGACGCGGCGCAGGACGGCGACGAGCGCGGCGTCGCCCGCGGCGGGGGCGGCGAAGCGCAGGTTCTCGCGGACGGTCGTGGCGAAGACGTGGTCGTGCTCGCCGACGAGGGCCACCGCGCGGCGCCACGCGTCGCCCGGAACCGTGGACGCGTCGACGCCACCGAGGCTCACGGTGCCGTGGCGAGGGTCGAGCAGGCGCAGCAGGACCGCGGCGAGCGTCGACTTCCCCGACCCCGACGCCCCGGTGACCCCGAGCCGTCGGCCGGCGGGGAGGTCCAGGTCCAGGCCGCGCAGCGCGGGCGTCGCGCCCCAGCCGGCGGTGAGGTCGCGGACGCGCAGGTCGCCGCGCCGGACGCTGCGGGCCTGCGCCGGCTCGGTGGCGGGCGGCGCCGGGTCCTCGAGGACCGCGAGGCGCGCACGCGCCCGCCGGCCGCGCACCACGGCGGCGGCCGCCGCGGGCAGGCCGAGGACGGTCTCGCCGAGCGCCAGCGGCGCGAGCACGGCGACGGCGGCGAGCTCCGGCGACGCGCTCGCGGGCGCGGCGAGGGCCGCGGCGACCGCGGCGGCGCCGAGCCCGAGCTGGGCGAGGGCCCCGGCGAGCGCCCCGCCCGCCGCGTCACGCCGACGGGCGCGGGCGAGGCCGGCGGCCCGTGCCCGGGGGACCGCGAGCAGGGCGCCCCGCGCGGCGAGCTCGTCGCGCGCGGCGTGGGTCTCGACGACAGCGGCCCGCAGGGCGTCGGTGCCCTCCTCGACCGCGGGCGCCGCCCGGCGTGCGGCCACCGCGGCGACCAGCGGCGCGACGACGACCGTCACCGCCAGCCCGGGCAGCAGCGCGGCCGCGAGGGCGGGGCTCGCGAGGGCGGCGGCGCCGAGCAGCACCGGCAGGGCGAGCGTGGCGACGGCCAGCGGCAGCACCCCGCGGACCAGGCCGTCGAGGCGGACGTCGACGTCGTCGACCACCCGCGCCAGCAGGTGGCCCCGCCGGCCCGCGACCGCGCCCGGCACCCTCGGCACGAGCGCGGCGACGACCCGCCGGCGCCACCGCACCACCCGCGCGAGCCCGTCGGCGTGCGCCGCGACGCGCTCGAGGTGCCGCAGCACCGGGCGCGCGATCGCGAACCCGCGCACCGCGACCACGGCGATCGAGAGCACGAGGATCGGCGGCTGCGCCGCGGCGCGGGCGATGAGCCACGCCGCCGCCGCGGTCAGCGCGACGCCCGCCACCGCCGCCCCGGCGCCGAGCAGCATCGCGGTCGGGAGCCCGCGCCGCGCCCGGGGTTCGCGTAATGGTGCAGCGAACGGGCGGTTCGCTGCTTCTATGCGCGCAAAGTCCCCGTTCGCGGCGGAGCTCGGCGCCGCGACGTCGTCCGCGCGGGGTGCTGGAGCGAGGGCGTCCCTCGCTGCGCCCGACGCAGCGAGGGCGCCCCTCGCTCCGTCCGGTGCCTCGCCCGCCGTCGACACGAACGCGCCGTTCGTACGCATAGAAGCAGCGAACGGCGCGTTCGCTGCATCCACGCCCGGCGCCGCGAGGTCCACGACGCGGTCGGCCGCGGCACGCAGCGCTGGGCGGTGGGCGACGGCGAGCACGAGGGCGCCGCGACCCGCGAGCGCCCGGAGCTCGGCCACGACCGCCCGCTCGGTGTCGGTGTCGAGGTGTGCCGTGGGCTCGTCGAGCAGGACGACGGCGCCACCCGGGTCGCGGGCGGCGTCGCCGAGCACGGCGGCGAGGGCGAGGCGGCGGCGCTGACCGGACGACAGGGAGCGGCCGGCTTCGGCCACCGCCGTCGACGGGGCGAGCGGAAGGCCGAGGCGCACCAGCAGCGACGGCGGCGCGTCGCCCAGCGCCTCGCCGACCGTCGCGGCGTGCGGCAGCTGCGGGTCCTGACCGAGCACGAGAAGCCGCCCGCGCAGGACGACCGAACCCGCGGCGTCGGCAGCGTCGTCGAGCGTCCCGGACACCGCGCGCAGCAGCGTCGTCTTGCCGGCGCCCGACGGCCCGGCGACGACGACCAGCTCCCCTCCCGTGGCGTCCAGCGCCGGCACCGCCGGCGCAGCGGAGAGACGGCCGGGGTGGCGCACGACGAGGTCGCGCACACGGACGTGCGCCGGCCCGTCGGCGACGGCACGCACGAGGCCCGAGGGCACGGCCGTCGCCAGCAGCGCGTCCCGCTCGTCGAGCACCGCGGTCGCGCGCGCCGTGTCGTGGAACCGGGCCCCGGCCTCGCGCAGCGGGCGGTGGGCCTCCCCGGCCAGCAGGATCGCGACCAGCGCCGGCCACAGTGCGACCGCGCCCTCCACCAGGCGCACCCCGGCCCCGACGGCGACGAGCCCGACCGAGAGCGTCCCGAGCAGTTCCAGCGCCGTCGAGGACAGGAACGCCACGCGCAGGACCCGGACGGACGCCGCGCGGTGGCGCTCGCCGAGGTCGGTGACGGTGTCGACGGCCCGGTGGGCGCGCCCGAACAGCCGCAGCGTCGCCAGGCCCGCGACGGTGTCGAGGAAGTGGCCGGCCAGGCGCTCCCCCGCCGCCCACTCCCGGCGCGCCCGGGCCCGCGCCGCCCAGCCGAGCAGCACCGCGAACACCGGCACCAGCGGCAGCGTGACGGCCACGACCAGCGCGGAGGTCGGGTCGGCGAGCGCCAGCACCACGAGCACCGCCGGCGGCAGCACGACCGCGAGCACCAGCGCGGGCAGGGTCGCGGTGAACCAGCCGCGCAGGGCGTCGACCCCGTGCGCGGCCAGCGGCACCACGGCGGGCGCGTCGGCGTGGGCGAGGTGCCCGAGCAGCCGCTCGCGCTCCCGGTCCACCACCTGCTCGCCGGTCCGCGCCGCGAGCCACGGCTCGAGCCAGGCGAGCACCGCCCGGAGGACCACGACGAGGGCCAGCACCGCGATCGCCGCGTGCGGGACCACCCCGGGGCCCGTCACGAGCGCCGTCACGACCGACGCCGCCGCCAGCGCCGCCGCCACCGTGCCGGCGGCCTGCGCGACGCCGACGAGCACCAGGCCGAGCACCCCCGGCCACGCACCGCGGGACAGCGCGAGCAGGCGGGGATCGACCGGGCCCTCCACACGGGTCGGGCTCCGCTCCGCTGCGTCTCCCGACGTCACGACGCCACCCGCTCGCTCGCCACCCGCCGCCGGAAGACCCAGTACGAGAACGCCTGGTACGCGACGACACCGGGCAGGACGACCACCGCGGCGACCGTGATCAGCCTCAGCGCGCCGGGGCTCGCGGCCGCCCCGTCGACGGTCAGCGAGAACGCCGGGCCCAGCGTGCTCGGCAGCACGACCGGGAGGTGCGACGCCAGGACGGCGACGACCCCGCCGGCCACGGCCACCGAGGCCGCGGCGAACGCGAGCACCTCACGGCGCAGCGCCACCAGAACGGCGACCACCGCGACCCCCACCAGCCACCACGGCTCCACGACGGCCACGACGAGGGCCGCGGGCACCAGCGCCCCCAGCGCCGCGACCCGGGCCCGTGCCCGCAGCGGGCCGGTCGTGCGCAGCCCCAGGAACGTCGCGCCCTGGACGAGCGCGACGGCGACACCGAGCACGGCGCCGAGCAGCGCCGGCCCCGACACCAGCGGCGCCAGCGACCGCTCGAGCCCGGAGCCGGCCACCTCCCCGTCCGCGCCGAGCGCGAGGCCGGTCGCGAGGACGCCCAGCACCGCGCCCCACAGCGCCGCGACCAGCAGCGACGACCCCGCGAGCACGGCGTCGCACACCGCGCGCCAGCGCGCCGTGCCGCCCTTGCCGCGGAACTCGATCGCCACGCCGCGGGCGGCCAGCGCGAGCAGGATCGCCACGTTGGGCAGGTAGAGCCCGCTCATGAGCGCCGCGTACCAGTCCGGGAACGCGGCGAACGTGACGCCGACGGCGGCCACGAGCCACACCTCGTTGCCGTCCCAGACCGGGCCGATGGTCGTGACGCCGGCGGCGCGCTCGTGGTCGTCGCGCCCGAGCACGCCGGCGAGCACCCCGACGCCGAAGTCGAAGCCCTCGAGCGCGAAGAACAGCACCCAGCACGTGATCGCCAGCGCGAACCAGAGGGTCGGGAGGTCCACGTCGATCTCCTCAGTACGCAGGGACGAGGGGGCGGTCGGCCGGCTCGGGCTCCGCGGCGGCCGGGTCGTCCTCCGCCGTCCGCGCCACCCGCAGCACCAGGCGCACCCAGACGACCGCGAGCACGCCGTAGACCAGCGCGAACCCGGCCAGCGAGGCGACGATCTCGACCGGTGTCAGCCCCGGCGAGACGCCGTCGGCGGTGCGGAAGAGCCCGAAGACCAGCCACGGCTGGCGGGCGGTCTCGGTGAACAGCCAGCCGGCGGTGGCGGCGAGCGCGGGCAGCACCGGGACGGTCCAGAGCAGCCGCAGGAGCCACCGGTCGACGACGTGGCCCGCCGACAGCTCCCCGCCGCGCCGCAGCCGCCACAGGACCCACGCCGCCACGACGGTCGCCAGCACCCCGAAGCCGATCATGAAGCGGAAGCTCCAGTAGGCCATCGGCACCACCGGGACGTAGTCGCCCGGGCCGAACTGCGCGACGTACTGCGCCTGCAGGTCGTCGATCCCCTGGACCGTGCCGGTGAAGGTGCCGGTGGCCACGAACGAGAGCAGCCACGGCACGTCGAGGGAGAAGAACGGCTCCTTCGCGCCCGGTGCCCCCACAGCGAACAGCGAGAACGGTGCCCCGGACTGTGTCACGTACAGGGCCTCGGCCGCGGCCATCTTCATGGGCTGGACCGCGGTCATGACCTTGCCCAGCAGGTCGCCGGTCAGGGCCACCGCGGCGCCGGACACGAGCGTCGTCCACGCCCCGACCCGGGTCAGACGCACCCACTGCCCCGTGGCGTCCCCCCGCCGCATCCGGTACGCCCCGATCGCCAGCAGCAGCGCACCGCCGCCGGCGAAGGCCCCGGCGATGGTGTGCGGGAAGGCGGCGAGCACGACCTCGTTGGTCAGCAGGTCGGCGAAACTGCCCAGCCGCGCGCGGCCGGTCGCGGGGTCGAGCGTGTAGGCCACCGGGTTCTGCATGAACGCGTTCGCGGCGAGGATGACGTACGCCGAGATCAGCGTGCCGACCGCGACGATCCAGATGGTCGCCAGGTGCAGCGCGGGACGCAGCCGCCCCGCGCCGAACCACCACAGGCCCAGGAACGTGGCCTCCAGGAAGAAGGCGAGCATCCCCTCGATCGCCAGCGTCGGCCCGAAGACGTCCCCGTAGAACCGGGCGAAGGCCGACCAGGAGAGCCCGAACTGGAACTCCTGCACGAGGCCGGTGACGACGCCGACCGCGAACGTGATCATCAGCAGCTTGCCGACCAGCAGAGTCAGCCGCTGCCATCTCGGATCCCCCGTGCGGTGGGACACGGTCTGCAGCAGCGCCGTCAGCGTCGCCAATGAGATCGACAGCGGGACGAACAGGTAGTGGTACACGGTCACGACGGCGAACTGCAGTCGGGACAGCTCCAGTGCGGTCACGACGACCTCCCGTACCTACGACGCTGCGTCGTATCTACGACCAAGCGTAGTACGACGACTTGCGTTGGCAAGGGGATCCACGGCTAGGATGCGTGACGTGGCCCTGGGTGAGCTGGAGCGCGCGGTGATGGCGCAGCTGTGGGCCGCTCCCGGCCCCTTGACGGTCCGCGAGGTGCACGAGGGCCTCGAGCGGGAGCTCGCGTACACGACGGTGATGACGGTGCTCGGCCGGCTGGCCAAGAAGGGCGTCGTGCGCCAGGAGCGGGACGGCAAGGCCTACCGCTACGTCGCGGCCTCGACGCGCGAGCAGATGGCGGCCTCGCTCATGCTCGACGCGCTCGGCGACGTCGGCGAGGACCGCACCGCCGCGTTGGTGGCGTTCGTCGACCGCGTGGGCCCCGAGGAGGCCGCGGCCCTGCGGGCGGCCCTGCAGACCGGCCCTCCCCCACCCGCCGTGATCCCCGAGGTCCCCGAACCGCGTCACGACGGCGAGGATCGCGGCCCCGAGTCGTGATCTCGGCCGCATCGGGACCAGACTGATCGGTCATGGCCTCGGTGTGGCTGGCCGTGCTGGCGCTCGTGCTGGCCGGCCCCGTCCCCTCGGTACTGGCGCGCGCCCACTGGCCGCAGCGCGTCCCCCGGGCCGCCATCGTGCTGTGGCAGGCGATCGCCCTCGCCGCCGTGCTCGCCGCCGTGGGCAGCGCGCTCGCCGCGCCCGAGGAGCTGCTCCGTGCCCTGGGGCCCGAGGAACGCCGCGGGACCCCGATGGTCGTCGCCGTGGCGGTCGCCGCGACCCTCGCCGGCCTCATCGTGCTGCGCCTGCTCGGCGTGCTCGTGATGCTCGCCGTGCGCACCCGCCGGCGCCGCTCCCGGCACCGGGACATGGTCGACCTGCTCGACCGCGCCGAGCGCAGCGCCGCGGTCGGCGGGATCGGCGCGAAGACCGTGCTGCGCGTCCTCGACGGCGCGGTCCCGTTCGCCTACTGCCTGCCCGGACGGGCTCCCCGCGTGGTCGTCACCGGCGGCGCGCTGGACACCCTCGACGACGACGAGCTGCGCGCCGTCCTCGCCCACGAGCAGGCGCACCTCGACGCCCGCCACGACCTCGTCCGCGAGGGCTTCGTCGCCCTGCACCAGGCCTTCCCCGTGCTCGTGCGCAGCCGCCAGGCGCGCGACGCCGTCGGCCTGCTGCTCGAGATGCTCGCCGACGACGCCGGCCGGGCGCGGTGCTCGGACGCCGCCATGGCCGGGGCGCTCGAGGCGTTCGTCGCCACCGGGGACACCGAGGTCGCCGCCCGCCTCGAACGCGTCCGGGCCCGGCGCTGCGGCGGCCGCGCGCTGGCCACGGGCACCTACCTGGTCGCCGCCGCGGTGGTCGTCGTGCCGACGGTCGCCGTCGTCATCCCTTGGCTCTCTGCGGCCCTGCCGGCCGCCGGCCTCCTGCGGTAGCCGCCCTCCGAAGCAGCGAACGGGGCGTTCGTACGCGTAGAAGCAGCGAACGTCCAGCTGAGCACGCCGATAGGGCGTTCGCTGCGACAGACAGGTCAGCCCCGCACCGAGGCGACGACCTCGTCGGCGGCGGCGAAGGGGTCCAGCGCGCCGTCGACGACGCGCTCGGCCAGGGCGTCGAGGGCGGTCGAGCCGGCGAGGGACCGGATGCGGGCGCGCAGGTCGGCCAGGGCGATCGCCTCGATCTCGGCGCGGGCGCGGCGGCGGGGGCCCTCGGCGAGGCGGTCGTGGTCGGCCATCCAGGTGTGGTGGTCGTCGAGCGCGGCGACGAGGTCGCCGATCCCCTGCCCGGACGACGCCACGGTGCGCACGACCGGCACGCGCCACGACGGGCCCTTCTCCACCCGGTTGAGCGACATCATGTGCTGCAGCTCGCGCACGGTGGCGTCGGCGCCGTCCCGGTCGGCCTTGTTGACGGCGAAGACGTCGGCGACCTCGAGGATCCCCGCCTTGGCCGCCTGCACCCCGTCACCCATCCCGGGGGCCAGGAGCACGACCGTCGTGTCAGCCAGGGCGACGACCTCGACCTCCGACTGGCCCACCCCGACCGTCTCGACCAGGACCACGTCGCACCCGGCCGCGTCGAGCACCCGCAGCGCCTGCGGGGTGGCGGCCGCGAGGCCCCCGAGGTGCCCGCGGGTGGCCATCGACCGGATGAACACGCCCGGGTCGGTCGCGTGCTCGCTCATCCGCACCCGGTCGCCGAGCAGGGCACCGCCGGAGAAGGGCGAGCTGGGGTCGACGGCGAGCACGCCGACCCGCCTCCCGTCGGCGCGCAGCGCCGTGACCAGCGCCGACGTCGTCGTCGACTTGCCGACGCCGGGCGAGCCGGTGAGCCCCACGACCCGGGCGTGGCCGGTGTGCGGGGCCAGCGCCGCGGCGAGCTCGCGCAGGCGCGGGCTCCCGTCCTCCACCAGCGAGACGAGCTTGCCCACCGCGCGGGGCACGCCCTCGCGGGCGTCGGCGACCAGCCGCTCCAGGTCCTCCACGGCGCGGCAGGCTACCGATGCCGGCCCCGCCGCCCGTGCTTGGTAAATCGAGCGTGCGCTGCGTCACGGAGCGGACACTTCGATTCAGATGGTTACCCTGCCCGCCATGGCATCCGACGGGGCAACCGAGCGCCTGGCCGACAGCGGCATCACCACGATCGACCACGTGGGGATCGCCGTACCCGACCTCGACGCGGCCATCGCCTGGTACGCCGAGAACCTCGGCCTGGTGGCCACCCACCAGGAGACGAACGACGAGCAGGGCGTGCGGGAGGCGATGCTGCACGCACCCGGTGACGACGCCGGCCCCGCGGTGCAGCTGCTGGCGCCGCTCGACGAGTCGTCGACGATCGCCACGTTCATCGACCGCAACGGCCCCGGCCTCCAGCAGGTGGCCTACCGGGTGACCGACATCGAGAAGAGCACGGCGACCCTGCGCGAGAAGGGCCTGCGCCTGCTCTACGACGCCCCCCGGCGGGGCACGGCGGACTCGCGCGTCAACTTCGTGCACCCGAAGGACGCCGGCGGCGTGCTGGTCGAGCTCGTCGAGCCGGCCACCGACCACTGAAGGGCCGACCCGCTCACACCCCGGTCCCCAGGACTGTTACCGGTCGGTAGCCTCGCGCCACCGCACCACACCCGGAGGCAAGAACGTGCAGGACATCCGCGACGCCATCCTCGCCGACGACACCGCCGCCCTGAACGGAATCCCGGTCCCGGAGTCGTATCGAGGCATCACCGTCCACGCCGACGAGGCCGACATGTTCGAGGGGATGGCCTCGCGGGAGAAGGACCCCCGCAAGTCGCTGCACCTCGACGACGTCCCCACCCCGGAGGTCGCCCCCGGTGAGGCGCTGGTGGCCGTCATGGCCAGCGCCATCAACTACAACACCGTGTGGACCTCGATCTTCGAGCCGGTCTCCACGTTCAGCTTCCTGCGGCGCTACGGGAAGATCTCGCCGCTGGCCAAGCGCCACGACCTGCCCTACCACGTGGTCGGCTCCGACCTCGCCGGCGTCGTGCTCAAGACCGGCGAGGGCGTCCAGATGTGGAAGCCCGGCGACAAGGTCGTCGCGCACTGCCTGTCGGTCGAGCTCGAGGCCCCCGCCGGGCACGACGACACGATGATGGACCCCGAGCAGCGCATCTGGGGCTTCGAGACCAACTTCGGCGGGCTCGCCGAGCTGGCGCTGGTCAAGACCAACCAGCTCATGCCCAAGCCCGACCACCTGACCTGGGAGGAGGCCGCCTCCCCCGGGCTGGTCAACTCCACGGCCTACCGCCAGCTGGTCAGCCCGCACGGCGCGAACATGACCCAGGGCGACGTCGTGCTCATCTGGGGCGCCTCGGGCGGGCTGGGCTCCTACGCCACCCAGTTCGCGCTCAACGGCGGCGCCACCCCGGTGTGCGTGGTCTCCAGCCCCGAGAAGGCCGAGATCTGCCGCAAGATGGGCGCCGACCTGATCATCGACCGCTCCGCCGAGGGCTACAAGTTCTGGTCCGACCCCGAGACCCAGGACCCCCGCGAGTGGAAACGGTTCGGGCAGCGGATCCGTGAGCTGACCGGCGGCGACGACCCCGACATCGTCTTCGAGCACCCCGGCCGCGAGACCTTCGGCGCGAGCGTCTACGTCGCCAAGCGCGGCGGGACGATCGTGACCTGCGCGTCGACCTCCGGGTTCATGCACCAGTACGACAACCGCTACCTGTGGATGAACCTCAAGCGGATCATCGGATCGCACTTCGCGAACTACAAGGAGGCCTACCTGGCGAACCGCCTGGTGGCCCAGGGCGCGATCCACCCGACGGTCTCGCGGGTCTACCCGCTGCACGAGACCGGCGAGGCCGCCAACGACGTCCACCACAACAGCCACCAGGGCAAGGTCGGCGTCCTCGGGCTGGCGCCCGAGGAGGGCCTCGGGGTCACCAACACCGAGAAGCGCCAGCAGCACCTCGAGGGCATCAACCGCTTCCGTGGCGTCTAGCGGACGCACACGGGTCGAGCTCCGCTTCGCTACGTCTCCCCCGGCGTGTCGTCCGGACGGGTGGCCGCGTGTCGGTCACCCGTCCGTGATGCCGTCCCCGTCGCGCCGGTACCGTGAGGCTCATGGCCTCTGACGAGCACGAACTGTTGCCGCTGGGGACCGGCTTCGACGTCGTGCGCCGCGGGTACGACCGCGGTCAGGTCGAGGAGCACCTCGACCGCGTCGAGGCCGACCTGCGCATCCTCACGGCGGACCGCGACGCCGCCGTGTCGCAGGCGACCGAGCTCGCGCGCGCCCTCGACCACCACCGCGCGCACGTGGAGGACCTCCGCGCCCAGGTCGACCGGCTCTCGGCGCCGCCGGACACCATGGAGGGGCTCTCCGAACGCCTCCAGCGCATGCTGCGGCTCGCCCAGGACGAGACGCGCTCGATGCGCGAGGAGGCCGGCGAGGCCGCCCGCCGCGTGCGCGAGGAGGCCGACGACTACGCCCGGCGCACCGCCAACCAGGCCGACGAGCACGCCCGCGCCAAGATCGCCGAGGCCGACGACCACGCCCGCCGGACCGCCGAGCACGGCGACGAGCAGGCCCGCGCCACGGTCGACGAGGCGCACCGCCAGGCCCGCGAGATCCACGAGCGCGCCGAGGCCGAGGCCGAGGAGGCGCGGGGCCGCTACAACGAGGGCCTGGCCGACAACGACCGCCGTCGCCGCGCGATGGAGGACGAGCACCGCGGGGTGATGGACTCCGCCCGCGCCGACGTCACACGCCTGCGCCAGGACGCCGAGCACGAGCGCGACCGTCTCGACACGGAGGGCCGCGAGCGCCGCGACCAGGTCGAGAACGACTTCACCGTCGCCATGGCGGCCCGCCGGCGCGAGGCCATGCGCCAGCTCGAGGCCGACGAGCAGGCGTCGAAGGAGCGTGCGGAGAAGTACGTCAAGGACGCCTCCGACGAGGCCCGGCGCCGGCTGCGCGAGGCGGACGCCGAGGTCGCCGAGATGCGCCGCCTGCGCGACCGCGTCGGCCAGCAGCTCGCCACGCTGCGCTCGGCGCTCGGGGCGCTGCCCACCGTCGACGCGTTCCCCGACGAGGACGCCCCCGCCGGGCCGGTGCTGCCCGACCCGCCCGCCGCCGGTGCCCGGCCCTCCCCCAACGGCGAGTCGCGGGCCCAGGAGGACGACGGCGACCTGGGTGGTGCCGCCGCGCCCGAGCAGCGGAGCGCGACGACGAGTCGCTGACCGCGGGGACGACGGGGTCGCTAGGAGCGGCGCTCCCGGCGCCAGCAGCCGGTGTGCCAGTGCCGGCGCTCGGTGTCGCCGTCCCCGGTGTCGAGCTCGGCGTCCCACGCGACCACGTGCGGCGTCCCCGGCGGGATGTCCTGGTGGCACCCGGGGCAGACGTAGGTCTTCGTCGCCGCCGACCCGCTGATCGAGCGCACGACCCAGCCGCCCTCCTCGCGCAGCCAGCCGCCCCGCAGCGGCGGGGGGACGGGGTCGGGGCGAGGAGGGCGGCGGGACCGGCGGGCAGCCATGACCGGGGAACAGGCCTACTTCTTCTGGTAGTCCCGGAAGCCCTGGCCGGTCTTGCGGCCGAGACGCCCAGCGGTCACCAGGTGCTCCAGCAGCGGCGCCGGGGCGAAGCCGGGGACCCGGAACTCCTGGTAGAGCGAGCGCTCGATCGCGAGCGACACGTCGAGGCCGACGACGTCGAGCAGCGCGAACGGCCCCATCGGGAGCCCGCAGCCGTTCTTCATCGCCGAGTCGATGTCGTCGGCGGTGGCGTAGTTCGCCTCGAGCATCGCCGTCGCGTCGTTGAGGTACGGGAAGAGCAGCGCGTTGACGATGAAGCCCGCGCGGTCGCCGCAGAGCACCGGGTGCTTGCCGACCTTCGCCGTCACCGCCCGCACCGTCGACGTCACGTCCGGCGCGGTGGTGATCGGGCTGACGATCTCGACCAGCTTCATCACCGAGGCGGGGTTGAAGAAGTGCATGCCGACGACGTCGTCGGGGCGCTGGGTGGCGGCGGCGCACTCGACGACCGGCAGCGACGAGGTCGTGGTCGCGAGGATCGCGCCGGGCTTGACGACGTCGTCGAGCGCGCCGAACACGGCCTGCTTGACCTCGAGGTCCTCGGCGACGGCCTCGACGACCAGGTCGCAGCCCGCGAGGTCGTCGAACGTCGTCGTCGGACGGACGCGGGCGAGCGTCTCGTCCCGGGCCTGCTCGGAGAGCTTGCCCTTGACGACGGCCTTCTCCAGCGACTTGCGGATGCCGGCGACGACGCCCTCGCCCTTGGCCTCGGTGCGCGCCCGCACGATCACGTCGTAGCCGGACTTGGCGAACACCTCGGCGATGCCCGTGGCCATCGTGCCGGTGCCGACGACGCCGACCGTGGCGACGGTGCGCTGGTCGCCGGCCTCCTGCCCCGGGGGCGGCGGTGTGAGGGAGTCGGCGACGACCTCGGGCGAGCCCGGCGCCGCGTAGGTGTAGAAGCCGCGCCCGGACTTCCGGCCCAGCAGCCCCGCGGTGATCATCTGCTTGAGGACGGGGGCCGGCGCGTGGCGCTGGTTGCGCGACTGCCGGTACATCGTGTCGAGGATCTCGTAGGCGGTGTCGAGCCCGATGAGGTCCATGAGGGCCAGCGGGCCCATCGGGTAGCCGCAGCCGAAGCGCATGGCCGCGTCGAGGTCCTCGCGCCCGGCGTAGTGGGACTCGAACATCCCGACGGCCTGGTTGAGGTAGGTGAAGAGCAGGTTGTTGGCGATGAAGCCGGCGCGGTCGCCGCACACCACCGGGCTCTTGCCGAGCTGGACGGCGAGGCCGGTGACGTCGGAGAGCACCTCGGGGTCGGTGACGACGGTGCGCACGACCTCGACGAGCGCCTGGACCGGCGCCGGGTTGAAGAAGTGCATGCCGACGACCTGGTGCGGGCGCTCGGTGCGCACCGAGAGCTCCGTGATCGACAGCGACGAGGTGTTCGACGCGAAGATCGTCTCCGGGCCGCACACCTTGTCGAGCTTGGAGAACACGTCGGCCTTGAGCTCGAGGCGCTCGGGGACGGCCTCGACCACGAGGTCGACGTCGCCGAGGTCGTCGAGGTTGGTGCTGACGCGCACGCGGCCGAGCAGGGCCTCGCGGTCGTCGGCGGCGAGCTTCGAGCGGTCGACGGCCCGCTGGGTCGACGCCTCGAGCGTCTCGCGGCCCTTGGTGGCCGACGCCTCGTCGACCTCCACCGCGACGACCTCGATGCCGCCGCGGGCGAACACCTCGACGATCCCGGCTCCCATCGTGCCGAGACCGACCACTCCGACCCGGGCGAATTCGCGCGCCACGTCGAGACCTTCCTGCCGACGACCGTTGTCAGTACCGCTGCACGGGACACGCTCTCACCTGCCCCGGGGCGCGATCCTGCCATGGAGGGCGGCGTCTCACCCGGGCCCGACGGAGGGGTTCGTACCAGCGGGTAACTTGACCGTTCCGGTAGGGCGCGGCGCCCGGCGGGACAGGAGCGCGGCCCCGACCAGCGCCGCGAGGACGAACGCTCCCGCCGCGACCCCGAACCCCGCGGCGATCCCGGCCGGGGCGGCGGTCCGGCCCGGCTGCTCCCCGTCCGCCGCGATCACCACCGCGCCGATGACGGCGATGCCGAGCGTGCCGCCGAGCTGCCGGACCGTCTGGACCACCCCGGAGGCCTGGGTGCGCTCGGCGTTCGCCACCCGCGCGAGCGCGTCGGTGTTCGTCGGCGACAGCGTGAGCCCCAGACCGACGCCGACCAGGGCCATCCCCGGGGTCTGGGCCGCGTAGTCCAGGCCGGGCAGGGTGAGCAGCCAGACCACCGTGCCGACCGCGCAGAGCGCGAGGCCCGTGAGCACCGGGCCCCGCACGCCGGCCCGGTCGAACCACCGGCCGCCGACCTGGGCGGCCAGGGTCAGCGGCAGGATCAGCGGCAGCACCGCGAGCCCGGCCTGCATCGGCCCGAAGTCGAGCAGCTCCTGCAGGTAGATCGAGCTGTAGAGCACGAGCCCGAGCAGCCCGAACTGGACGAACCCCATGACGGCGGCCGCGCCCGTGAAGCCCCGGTCGGTGAACAGCCGCACGTGGATGAGCGGGTCCGGGCTGCGGACCTGCCGGACGACGAACCAGGCCGTGGCCGCGACGCCGGCGACCAGCAGGGCCATCACCCCCGGGGTCGGGCCGACCGTGCTGGCGGCCTGGATGGCGAACGTCGTCGCCGCCAGGCCCGCCACCACGAGCAGCACGTCGAGGGGCCGCACGCGGGTGCCCGGGACCCGTGCGGCGGGGACGGGCGCGATCGCGACGAGCACGAGCGTCGCGAGCCCGACCGGCACGTTGAGGAAGAACACCGCGCGCCACGACACGTACTCGGTGAGCAGCCCGCCGATCAGCGGGCCGAGCGCCACGAAGACCTGGCTGATGCCCGCGAAGATCGCCATCGCGCGTCCGCGCTCGCTGGGCCCGAACGCCGCGATGACGATCGCCGCCGAGACGGGCACCATCAGCGCCGCCCCCGCGCCCTGCAGGGTGCGGAAGGCGATGATCGTCGCCTCGCCCAGGGGGCCCGCCGGGGCGAGCCCGCAGCCGACGGACGCGAGGAAGAACAGGGTCACCCCGGACCGGAACGCGCGTCGCGGACCGAGCAGGTCCGCGGCCTTGCCCCCGAGGGCGACCAGGGCGGCGAGGGCCAGGACGTAGGCGTTGACCACCCACTGCTGCGCGCCCGGGGACAGCGCCAGCTCCCGGCCCATGGTCGGCAGCGCCACCGACACCACCGTCTGGTCCAGCATGATCATGGAGAGCGAGCCGGTCATGGCGACCAGCACGAGCCATCGCTTCGGGTCCCCGCCGGGCGCGCTCACCTGTCGCGCCCGCGCAGCTTCCAGCCGACCATCGCTGCGGCCGCGGGCAGCAGCGCGACACCGTGCGGCATGCCGGACACGGGCTCCGGGTCCGCCAGCGACGGGCGGGACCACGGCTCGTCGGTGCGACCGCCCGCCGGCCGCAGCCCGAGCTCGCCGAGCATGTTGACCGCCATCATCCCGCTGAACACGGGGTTCGGGTTCGGGCCGCCGCCGCCCAGCTCGGCGACCCGGCGGCCGAGGTCGGTCGTGAACTCGCCGGGGGCCACGGTGTCGTGCCCGCGCGTGATCTCCAGGGCGGCCTCCTGCAGCGCCACGACCTGGTCGAGGATGCCGTCGAGGTGCGCGACCGCGTCGGCCCCCCGCCGGACGGTGTCGTCGTGGCCCTCGGTGATCACCGAGACCGCGCCGTCGGCCGCCGCCGTGGCCACCGCGCCGAACACCGTCGCCAGCTTGAGCTGGTCGGCGTCGCGCATCGCGCCGCACGGGCCGTTGACCTCGTCCCCGAGGTGGACGAGACCGGCGTCCCGCAGGTGGACGATCACGTGGCCGGCACAGTGCCCCTGGCTGCGCAGCACCCGGACCGCGCCGTCGGCGAACGACCACCCCGTCATCCGCGCCGGGCCCAGCGACAGGCGTTCGAGCGGGCGCTCCTCGAGGACCCGCGTCGTCGCCCCGAACGGGTGCAGCGGCTGGAACAGCGACACGACCTTCTTCGCCGACAGCTCCGGGGGCGCGGGCATCGGGGCGACGCCGGCGAGGCGGTCGAACGCGCGCTCCCAGTAGGAGACCGGGTCGCACATCTGCTCGACGTCGCGGGCCGGGACCCAGTGCTCGGCGGTCACCCCGCGCTCGGCGGCGAGCTCGTCGACGAGGTCGTTGTTGCCGACGTGGTCGGTGTGCCCGTGGGTGGTGATCAGCAGCAGCCGCGACCACGGCCCGACCTGGTCGACGGCACGGCGCACGGCGTCCCGGAAGGCCGTGGTGACGCCGGTGTCGACGAGCACCAGGTACTCGCCGGTCCGGTGCACGAGCGCGTTCCCGACGTCGGGCTGCTCGTGGGCGACGTCGAGCTCCTGGCCGGTCACCAGGAGCGTCCGGTCGTCGACCCGGACGGTGTCACCGAGGGGCATGGCGGTCCTCTCGCCGGGGACGCCGCCGGCCGGCCTCCCCCGCAGGGACCGCGCGTCAGGTGATCAGCGCCTCCGACCGTAGAGCACGCTGACCAGCCCGGCGAGAATCTTCACGATCCAGCCCGGGCGATCGAACGTCATGATGTTGACGCTGCGGAACCGGCGCTCGGAGATCGCGAGCGGGCGCGTGAACTCGCGCAGCCCGTCGACGCCGTGGATGCGCCCGAAGCCGGAGTCGCCGACGCCGCCGAAGGGCAGCGACGGGATGCCGGCGAAGGCGATGACGCCGTTGACCGACACCATCCCGGCGCGCAGGCGGCGTGCGACGTCGTGGCCGCGCTTCGTCGCGAACACCGAGGCCCCGAGCCCGTAGCGCGAAGCGTTGGCGCGTTCCACGGCCTCGTCGATGTCGCGGACGCGGTTGACCACGACGGTCGGGCCGAAGGTCTCGTCGGTGACGGCCGTGGAGTCCTCCGGCACGTCGGCGAGCACGACGGGCTCGACGTAGGGCGCGCGCACCGAGTCGCGGCCGCCCACCACGGCGCGCCCGCCCCGGGCGAGCGCGTCGTCGATCTGGCCGGAGATGATCCCGAGCTGCGAGGGCATCGTGATCGGCCCGTACTGGGAGTCCGCGGCCCCGCCCGGCGCGACGGTCGCGGCGCGGCGCGCGATCCGGTCGAGCAGGTCCTCGGCGACCTCGTCGACGACGTAGACGCGCTCGACGCCGACGCAGGTCTGGCCGGCGTTGGACATGGCGCCCCACACCACGGCCGCCGCCGCGTCGTCGAGGTCGGCGTCGGCGTCCACGAGCAGCGCGTCCTTGCCGCCGCACTCGACGAGCACCGGTGTCAGGCGCTCGGCGCACGTGGCCATGACCTTCTTCGCGGTGGCCGTCGAGCCGGTGAACGCGACCTTGTCGACCCCGGCCCGGCACAGCGCCGCGCCCGTCTCGCCCTCCCCGGTGACGAGCTGGAACACCTGGTCGCCGCCGTCACCGACCGCCTCGGCGAAGCTGTCGACGAGCCACTTCCCGACGCCGGGGGTGAGCTCGCTGGGCTTGAACACCACGGTGTTGCCGGCCGACAGGGCGTAGACGATCGAGCCCATCGGCGTGAACACCGGGTAGTTCCACGGCCCAAGCACCCCGATGACACCCAGCGGCGGGTACTCGACAGTGGCCTTGTGGTTGATCATCAGCAGGCCGGCGGCGGCGTTGCGCGGCCCGAGCACCTTCTCCGCGTGCGTCGCGGCCCAGTGCAGGTGGTCGAGCGCGAGGATCCCCTCGATCCGCGCGTCGTCCATCGGCTTGCCGGTCTCGCGACTGACCACCGCGGCGAGCTCCTCGCGCCGGCGGTCGATCAGCTGGCGCCACGCCGCGAGCTTGCGGGCGCGGCCGTCGAACCCGAGGTCGGCCCACCACCGCGCCGCGCGCCGCGCCCGGGCGACCGTCGCCTCGACCTGCTCGGGCGTGTGCCGCGGATAGGACGCGATCACCTCGCCGGACCGGGGGTCGAGGGAGTCGAACGTCTCCTGCGCCGAGGCCGCGGGCACCGACACCGCGTCGCGGGTGCTCGTCATGCCCGGAATCTACCCATGAGTAGCGGTCAGGCGCGACTGCCACGAGGTTGTCAGCGAAGTGCCGTCGCAGACACTCAGCGTCCGTATCGGTACTTCGATCACTCGAGATGCGCGCGGATGCGGTCGGCGGTCGCATCGAGACCCGCGCGGTCCGGGCGGGTCCAGTCGGCGTGCAGACGCAGACCGTCGCCGGCGCGCCGGGCGATGACGTGCAGGTGCACGTGCCACACCGTCTGCCAGGCCACCGCCCCGTCGGCCAGCAGGAGGTTCACGCCGTCGGCGAGCCCCGCGTCGCGCAGCCCCTGCGCCACCCGGCGCGCGAGCGACCAGACCGCGGCCCCGTCGGCGTCGTCGACCTCGGCGAGCGAGGCCGCGTGGGACCGGGGCACGACGAGCACGTGGCCGGGCGTGACCGGCTGCAGGTCGAGGAACGCGACACACCGCTCGGTCGACGCGACGGTGCTGGCCTCGGCGCGACCGTCGACGATGCGGCAGAAGACGCACTCGCCGTCGATCTCGGCGGGGACGCCATCACCGCGTGCCGGGCGCCGGGTCCACCTCACGGCCACATCAGAACAGCCGGAACTCGTCGACCTCGGCGCCGCGCAGGGCGTCGTAGTCGAGCGTCACGCACCGGATGCCCCGGTCGGTGGCCAGCGTCCGGGCCTGCGGCTTGATCTGCTGTGCCGCGAACACCCCGGCCACCGGCGTCAGCAGCGGGTCGCGGTTGAGCAGCTCGAGGTAGCGGGTCAGCTGCTCGACGCCGTCGATCTCGCCGCGGCGCTTGATCTCCACGGCCACCGAGGCGCCCTCGGCGTCGCGGCAGAGCAGGTCGACCGGGCCGATCGCGGTCGGGTACTCGCGGCGCACCAGGGTCCAGCCGTCCCCGAGCGTCGTGACGTGCTGGGCGAGCAGCTGCTGCAGGTGCGCCTCGACGCCGTCCTTGACCAGACCCGGGTCGAGGCCCAGCTCGTGGGACGAGTCGTGCTGGATCTCCTCGAGGGTGATCGTCAGCGTCTCGTCGGCCTTGTTGCGCACCGTCCAGACGCCGGGGGCCTCGGTGAGCCAGCACGGCGGGCTCATCCAGTTCAGCGGCTTGTAGGCGCGGTCGTCGGCGTGGACGCTGACGGATCCGTCGGCCTTCACCAGCAGCAGGCGCAGCGCGCTCGGCAGGTGCGCGGTCAGGCGACCGTCGTAGTCGACGGTGCAGCGGGCGATGACGAGTCGCACGCGGACAGTCTGGCGGGAGGCGTCAGGACCGGTTGGTGGGGGTGCCCGACGGCGCGCTGGACGACAGGTTCGCCGAGCGCTCGAGCTCGTCGAGGAACGTGTCCACCGACTGGTGCTTGGCCTCGTCGCTGCCGAGCTCGGACTTCACGAGTCGGTCCGAGAGCGCGACGGAGTGGCTGCCGAGCTCGGACTTCAGCTCGCGGATGACCTGGAGGCGCGCGTTCTCGAGGGCCTCCTCGCCGCGGCGGCGGGTGCGCTCCGCCTCCTCCTCGGCCTTCTGCCGGATCTCCTCGATGATCCGGTCGGCGTCGGCGCGGGCGTCGTCGCGGATGCGGGAGGCGTCGTGCTCGGCGTCCTTGATGGCCTGCGCGTACTTCTGCTGCGCGGCCTCGAGGCGCTCGCGGGCGGCCTTGGAGTCCTCCACCTGCTGGCGGATCTGCTCCTCGCGGTTCTGCGTCATCGTGCGCAGCGGCGGCAGCACGTAGCGGTACAGCAGGTAGCCGATGATCAGGATTCCGACGATCTCGGCGATAATCGTGCTCATATGGCGGCGCGCTCTCCCGTCGGTGCCCGTCACTGCGCTCGTGCGGGCTCACCCTAGCAACCCGGCACTGATGATGATCGGGCACGATCTGCTGGCCGTGGAGACGAGCGCGAGCCGGCAGGTCTACGCGAACCCCTGGATGACCGTCCGCGAGGACGCGATCCGCCGCCCCGACGGCACCGAGGGGATCTACGGCGTGGTCGACAAGCCCGACTACGCGCTGGTCCTGGCCCTCCAGGACGACCACCTCGCCATGGTCGAGCAGTTCCGCTACCCGCTCGGGCTGCGGCGCTGGGAGTTCCCCCAGGGCACCGCGCCCGACCGCGCCGAGATGCCGCCCGAGGAGCTGGCGGCCCGCGAGCTCCGGGAGGAGACGGGCCTGCGGGCGGGCGCGTTCACCTACCTCGGCCTGCTCGACGTCGCCCCCGGCCTGTCCTCCCAGCGGGGCCGCGCGTTCCTGGCCACCGACCTCACGGCCGGCGAGCCCGACCGCGAGGAGACCGAGGCCGACATGCGCTTCGCCTGGGTGTCGCGGGCGGAGTTCGAGGCCCGCGCCCGCGGCGGCGAGATCACCGACGCGCAGACCCTCGCCGCCTACGCCCTGTTGATGCTCCGGGGCGACTGACGGGCACAGGGGAACGGGCACAGGGGAACGGGCACAGTGGGGGCATGTCGCTGGTGCGTCTCGGTCCGCTGTCGGTGCCCACGCCGGGCGAGGTGGTCGAGAACGGCCGCACGTTCGCGGGCTGGGTCGGCGACGTCGTCGACGTCGGCGCCCGGCTGCCGGGACGCGTCGACGCGCTGCTCGACGAGGTGACCCGCCTGGTCGGCGTGCTGGGTGTCCTGGCGGGGCGCGTCGAGGGCCTGGTCGACCGCGCCGACGGCATCGTCGGACGGATCGACGGCGTCATCGCCGAGGCCGGGCGCATCACCGACGGGGCGAACGAGGTCGTCGGCTCCGCGCGCACGATCACGAGCGGCGCCGAGGAGGTCGTCGGCAGCGCTCGCAAGATCACCCTGGGAGCGGAGGAGGTCGTCGGCTCCGCACGCTCGATCACCAGCGGCGCCGACGAGGTCGTCGGCTCGGCCCGCCTGATCACCTCGGGCGCCGAGGAGGTCGTGACGTCGGCGCGCGGGATCACCAGCGGGGCGAGTGAGGTCGTCGACGCCGCGCGCTCCATCACCAGCGGCGCCGAGGGCGTCGTCGGCGACGCCCGGTCCATCACCGAGGGCGCGCGGGAGATCGTCGAGGGCGCCGGCGCCACGAGCCGCTCGGCCCAGGAGCTGCTGGACCTCTACCGGCCGATGCTCGAGCGCGGCGCTCCGCTGGCCGGGAAGTTCGTCGACGAGCTGAGCCCGGAGGAGGTCGACGCGGCGATCAAGCTGGTCGACCAGATGCCGCAGCTCACCGAACACATGGTCACCGACATCATGCCGATCCTCGCCACCCTGGACCGCGTCGGACCGGATCTGCACGAGCTGCTCGACGTCACCAAGGACCTCCGCCAGGCCATCGACGGCATCCCCGGCTTCTCGTTCCTCAAGCGCCGCGGCGCCCGCGACGACGACGAGTAGCACTCACCCGGGGATCACCGCCTGGGTCTGGGTCGTCCGGGCGACGAGGCGGCCGCGGTCGTCGGTGAGGTCGGTCTGCACGACGACCTGGGTGCGGCCGCGGTGCACCGGGCGCGCCGTGGCCCGCACGTCGGAGCCCGACACCGCGCGCAGCAGGTGCGTGCCGGACTGCGTCGTCGCCGTGCGGGCGCCGGGCGGGAGGCCGAGGAACGCACAGACCGCGCCGGTGGTGTCCGCGAGCGTCATGATCGCGCCGCCGTGCAGCAGCCCGCCGAGGGTCGTGTGCGTGTCGGACCAGGGCAGGACCGCGACGGCCTCGTCGGCGTCGGCGGTCTCGATCCGGATCCCGAGGGCGGCGGCGAAGGGCATGGCGGCGACGAGCTCGGCGGGGGTCACGGGCACCAGCGTCGACCCGCGCGGCGCTGATCGTCCATGACCCGCGAGGTCATCGACCCGGCTACCGCGTCGCGGTCAGGGTTCTCCCCGTCACCCCGACGAAGGAGGACCCATGGAGACCATCGACCGCTACCTCGCCGCCTGGAACGCGACCGACCCCGCCGCCCGCCGGGAGGCGATCGCCGCCGTCTTCACCCCCGACGCCCGCTACGTCGACCCGCTGGCCGACGTCACCGGGCACGACGGCGTCGACGCCCTCATCGCCGGCGCGCAGCAGCAGTTCGCGGGCCTGGAGTTCTCCCGCGGCGAGCTGGTGGACGCCCACCACGACGTCGTCCGGTTCACCTGGCACCTCGGGCCCGCGGGCGCCGAGCCCGTGGTGATCGGCTTCGACGTCGCCGAGGTCGCCGAGGACGGCCGCCTGCGGCGGGTCCACGGCTTCCTGGACAAGGTGCCCAGCCAGAATCAGGTGTGACGAGGTCAGGACCCCGCGACCGGCGCCGGCGAGGAGGCGGCGGAGTCGAGCCCGTTCGCCTCCCGCACGACGTCGACGAACTCGCCCATGATCCCGGTAAGCGAGTAGGTCTTCGGCGTGACGACGCGCTGCACGCCGAGGCGCTGCAGCTGCTCGGCGTCGTCGGGCGGGATGATGCCGCCGACGACGACGGGGATGTCGTCGGCGCCGGCGCGGGCCAGCCCGTCGAGCACCGCGGGCACGACCTCGAGGTGCGAGCCCGAGAGCACCGACAGGCCCACGACGTGCACGCCCTCCTGGACGGCGGCCGCGACGATCTCGGCGGGCGTCAGCCGGATGCCCTGGTAGATCACCTCGAACCCGGCGTCGCGGGCGCGCACGGCGATCTGCTCGGCGCCGTTGGAGTGGCCGTCGAGCCCCGGCTTGCCGACGAGCATGCGCAGGGCGGACGTGCCCATCTCCTCGGCGGTCGCGCGGACGCGGGCGCGGACCGCGGCGAGCTCCTCGGGGGCCTCGCCGGAGCCCGAGGACGCCGCCGAGACGCCGGTCGGCGCGCGGTAGGAGCCGAAGACGTCGCGCAGGGCGGCGGCCCACTCCCCCGTCGTCACGCCGGCCTTCGCGCACGCGAGCGTGGCCTCCATGAGGTTCTCGTCGGTGCCCGCGGCCTCGCGCAGGCGGGCGAGCGCCGTGTCGGCCGCGTCCTGGTCACGCGACGCGCGCCACTCCTGCACCGCGCGGGCCGCCTCGTCCTCGACCGACTTCTCGACCGTGAAGATCGCGTCCGCGCCCTCGGCCTGCAGCGGGCTGGGCTCGGTGGAGGTGAACTTGTTGACGCCGACGACCGTGTCCTCGCCGGACTCCAGGCGCAGGCGCCGCTGGGCCAGCGAGGACACCAGCTGCGACTTCATGTAGCCGGAGTCGACCGCGGGCACCGCCCCGCCCATCTCGGCGACCTTGGCCATCTCCGCGCGGGCACCCTCGACGATCGCGCCGGTCTTGGCCTCCATGACGTGCGAGCCGGCGAAGACGTCGTCGTGGTCGAGCAGGTCGGTCTCGTAGGCCAGCACCTGCTGCATCCGCAGCGCCCACTGCTGGTCCCACGGGCGCGGCAGGCCGAGGGCCTCGTTCCACGCGGGGAGCTGCACCGCGCGGGCCCGGGCGTCCTTGGACAGCGTCACCGCGAGCATCTCGAGCACGATGCGCTGGACGTTGTTCTCGGGCTGGGCCTCGGTGAGCCCCAGCGAGTTGACCTGCACGCCGTAGCGGAACCGCCGCATCTTGGGGTCGGTGACGCCGTAGCGCTCGCGGCAGAGCTCGTCCCAGAGCTGGGCGAACGCGCGGAGCTTCGCGATCTCCTCGATGAAGTGCAGCCCGGCGTTGACGAAGAACGAGATGCGCCCGACGACCGTGCCGAAGTCCTCCTCCGGCACCTGGCCGGAGTCGCGGACCGCATCGAGCACGGCGATCGCGGTCGAGAGCGTGTACGCGACCTCCTGCGTCGGCGTCGCTCCGGCCTCCTGCAGGTGGTAGCTGCAGATGTTGATCGGGTTCCACTTCGGGACGTTCGTGTAGGTCCAGGCGATCATGTCGGTGATCAGCCGGACGCTCGGCGCTGGCGGGAACGCGTAGGTCCCGCGCGAGAGGTACTCCTTGACGATGTCGTTCTGCGTGGTGCCGGCCAGCTTCGCGCGGTCGGCGCCCTGCTCGTCGGCGACGGTGACGTAGAGCGCGAGCATCCACATCGCCGTCGCGTTGATCGTCATCGAGGTGTTGGCCTCGTCCAGCGGGATGTCGTCGAACAGCGCCCGCATGTCCCCGAGGTGCGACACCGGGACGCCGACCTTGCCGACCTCGCCCTTCGCCAGCTCGGCGTCGGGGTCGTAGCCGGTCTGCGTGGGCAGGTCGAAGGCGACCGAGAGCCCGGTCTGACCCTTCTCGAGGTTGCGCCGGTAGAGCTCGTTCGAGGCCCGCGCCGACGAGTGGCCGGCGTAGGTCCGCATGACCCACGGCCGGTCGCGGGAGTCGTCGCTGGGGTAGGGCACGTCGAGCACCTCCGTGCGTACGGCGTCACCGAGCGGATGACCCGCTGATGTTACCGACGGGTCGGGACGTGGGGTCGCCGTGCGGGATGCCGTCAGCCACAGGATCGGTCAGGTAGCGACGCAGCGCACCGGCGCCGGAGCGTCCACACTGGCGGGATGGTCGGCGACATCACCCCGATTCTCCTGGCGATCTCGCTGCTCATCCTGCTCGCGGGCGTCCTGCGCTACACGTTCGGCCGCGGCCCCACCGGCGCGCTGCCCGACGAGAACGGCGACCTGGGCCTGCTCGAGACCGTCGCCACCGTCCCCACCCGCGAGGCCGCCGACGTGCTCGTCGCGAAGCTGGCACGCGAGAAGGTGCGGGTGACGGTGAGCCGCGGCGAGGACGGCTGGCGCCTGCTCGCCTTCCCGGCCGACGCCGACGACGCCCGCCTGGCCCTCCACGACATGTGAGCGAACTTCGGGGCTATAGCACCAAAGTTCGCTCACGTAGGCGTCAGCGGACCGGTGGCGCCACGATCCGCTCGATGGCGCCGCCGAGGGCGGCGAGGTTCTCGACGAACAGCGGGTAGCCGCGGTCGATGTGGGCGACGTCCCAGACCTCGGTGTCGCCGTCCGCGCACAGGCCCGCGAGCACGAGGCCCGCGCCGGCCCGGATGTCCGAGGCCCACACCGGCGCCGACGACAGGCGCCGCACCCCGCGGACGACGGCGTGGTGCCCGTCAGTGCGGGCGTCCGCGCCCAGGCGGACCATCTCCTCGACGAACCGGAAGCGCCCCTCGAACACGTTCTCGGTGATCATCGAGGTGCCCTCGGAGATGGCCGAGAGGGCGATGGCCATGGGCTGCAGGTCGGTGGCGAAGCCCGGGTAGGGCAGCGTCACCCAGTCCACCGAGCGCGGCCGGCCGCCCATCACCACGCGGAAGCCGTCGGCGTTCGCCGAGACCTCGGCGCCGGCCTGCCCGAGGCGGTCGAGCACGAGGTCGAGGTGGTGGGGGTCGACGCCGTGGACGGTGACGTCCCCGCCGGCCATCGCGGCCGCGAAGCCCCAGGTCGCGCCGACGATCCGGTCGCCGATGACCCGGTGCGTGGTGGGCGTGAGCGCGCCGCCGCCGTGCACCGTGAGCGTCGAGGTCCCGCCGCCCTCGATCTTGGCGCCCATCTGCTGGAGCATCGTCACGAGATCGACGATCTCGGGCTCCCGGGCCGCGTTGTCGATCACTGTGGTGCCCTCGGCGAACACCGCGGCCATGAGGATGTTCTCGGTGGCCCCGACGCTCGGGAAGTCGAGCCAGATCTGGGCGCCGCGCAGGGTCTCCGCGCCCGCGACGACGCAGCCGTGGTTGATCTCGCTCGACGCGCCGAGCAGGCGCAGCCCGGCCTGGTGCATGTCCAGCGGGCGCGAGCCGATCGCGTCGCCGCCGGGCAGCGGCACCACCGCGCGGCGGCAGCGGGCGACCAGCGGCCCGAGCACGCACACCGAGGCGCGCAGCCGGGAGACCGACCGGTAGTCGGCCTCGGGCGCCAGCTCGCGGGGCACGTCGATCGTCACCGTGTCGCCCGCCACGGCCACCGCGCACCCGAGGCTGCGCAGCACGTCGGCCATGAGGGGGACGTCGAGGATCTCCGGGCAGTTGGTGATGACGGTCCGGCCCTCGGCCAGCAGCGCGGCCGCCATCAGCTTGAGCACGCTGTTCTTGGCGCCGACGACGTCGACCGCGCCCTCGAGCGGCCCGGAGCCGCGCACCACGAAGTGCTCGTTCATCGCGCGGGGACGCTACCCGCCCACCGGCGAGGCCCCGTCGGCGGAGCGCTGTGCGTCCGAACGGACGGGGCGGCGGGGCACGACCATGGGGGTCCCCGTCTCCGGGTCGGGCAGCACGCGGCAGGCCAGCCCGAAGACGTCGGTGACGAGCTCCTCGGTGACCACCTCGCCGGGTGGCCCGCTCGCGGCGACGACCCCACCGGGGCGCAGGGCGACGACGTACGTGGCGTAGCGGGCGGCCTGGTCGAGGTCGTGCAGCACGGCGACGAGGGTGCGCCCCAGCTCGGCGTGCAGGCGCGCGCACAGCTCGAGCACGTCGACCTGGGTGGCGATGTCCAGGTAGGTGGTCGGCTCGTCGAGCAGCAGGATCGGCGTCTCCTGGGCCAGGGCCATCGCGAGCCACACCCGCTGGCGCTGGCCGCCGGAGAGCTCGTCGACCAGGCGTGGCGCCAGGTCCGCGACGTTCGTCAGCGCCATGGCCTCGGCGACGGCCACCTCGTCGTCGTCCGACCACTGCTTGAGCAGCTGCTGGTGGGGATAGCGCCCGCGCGCGACGAGGTCGCCGACCGTGATGCCGCCGGGCGCGGTGGCGGTCTGGGGCAGCAGGCCGAGGCGGCGCGCGACCTCCTTGGACCGGTAGCTCGCGATCGACTCCCCGTCGAGCAGCACCGTGCCGGCCTTCGGGGCCAGCACCCGCGCCAGGGCCGCGAGCAAGGTCGACTTGCCGCACGCGTTCGGGCCGACGATGACGGTGAACGAGCCGTCCGGGATCGCGACCGAGAGGTCCCGGGCCACGGTGCGGCCCTCGTAGCCCAGCGTCACGTCCTGCGTCTGCAGGCGGGTCACGCTGCTCCCTCCGAGATCATGTCGTGCTCCCCCGCCACAGGCGCACCAGCAGCGCGACGAGGTAGAGCCCGCCGACGAGGCCGGTCGCGATGCCGACCGGCAGCGGGACCGGGGCGAGCAGGCGGGTCACGGCGAGGTCGCTGACCACGAGCAGCGCCGCCCCGACCAGCGCGCTGGGCACGAGCACCGGGGTGGCCGCCCGGGTCAGGCTCCGGGCGATCTGCGGTGCCGCGAGGGCGAGGAACGGGATCGGGCCCGCCGCGGCGACGGCCGCGGCGGCCAGGCCCACGGCGCCGAGCAGCAGCACCGTGCGCGTGCGGCCGACGTCGATGCCGAGCGCGCCGGCCGGCCGGTCGCCGAGCTCCAGCAGCGCGAGCCGCCGCGCCCAGCCGAGCAGGACCGGCAGCAGCACGACCAGCACGACGGCGAGGGCGACGACCTGCGACCAGCCGCGGTTGCCGAGGTCGCCGAGCAGCCACGCCTGGGCGTCGACGGCGGTCTGCAGGACGGCCGTGGTGATCAGCCAGCTGTTCACCGCGAGCAGCGCCGCGCCGATGCCGATCCCGATCAGCACCATGCGCAGGCCCTGCGTGCCCCGGCCGGCTGAGAGGGTCACCACGACCAGCGCCGTGACGACGCCGCCGATCAGCGCGCCCACCGACGAGCCGAGCGTCCCGGCCCCGAGCACGATGATCGCGACGAGCGCGCCCGTCGACGCGCCGGTGGTGAACCCGATGACGTCGGGGCTGCCCAGGGCGTTGCGCGAGAGGCTCTGCAGCACCGCACCGCTGACCGCGAGCGCCACGCCGACGCCGATCGCGAGCAGCAGGCGCGGCAGCCGCAGGGTGAGCACGACGAACTCGGTCGCCCGGCTGCCCTGGCCCACCAGCGTCTCGCCGACCTCGCCGAGCGTCAGCGGGAACTCGCCGGTGGTCATCGACACCACGGCCCCGACCACGACCACCAGCGCCGCGACCGCGCCCACGACCACCGAGCGGGGCCCGACGCGCAGCGAGACGCGGCCCCCCGCGAGGCGGACGAGGCGTCCGGTGACCGGGGGCGCGCTCACACGCCCACCAGCCGGCGCCTGCGGCACAGGGCCACGAACACGGGGACGCCGAGCACGGCCGTCGTGACGCCCACCTGGATCTCCCCGGGCGGGGCGACGACGCGCCCGACGACGTCGGCGACCAACAGCACGATCGCGCCCAGGACGGCGGTGTAGGGCAGCAGCCAGCGGTGGACGGGTCCGACGAGGAAGCGCACCACGTGCGGGACCGCCAGCCCGAGGAAGGCGATCGGCCCGACCGCCGCGGTCGCGGCGCCGGCCAGGACGGTGACGACGGCGCCCGCGAGCACCCGCGTGCGCTCCACGTCCAGCCCGAGCGCCCGGCCGGCGCGGTCGCCGAGCGCCAGCGTGTCGAGCGCGCGCGCCATCGCGAACGCCGCGAGGACGCCGACGGCGACGAACGGGGCGACGGCGACGAGCACGTCGAGCCCGCGCCCGGACAGCGAGCCGAGGTTCCAGAACCGGAACGAGTCGAAGGTGCGCGGCGAGAGCACGAGGGCCGCGTTGACCAGCGCGATGAGCACGGCGGTCACCGCGGCGCCCGCGAGCACCAGGCGGTCCGGCGTCCCGGAGGCACGCCCGGTCGCGCCGAGCACGTGCACCACCGCCATCGCCACGGCCGCCCCGACGAGCCCGAACCAGACGTAGCCCGTGATCGTGCCGACCCCGAACACGCCGATCGCGGCGACGACGGCGGCCGCGGCGCCGGCGTTCACGCCGAGCAGGCCCGGGTCGGCCAGCGGGTTGCGCGACAGGCCCTGCATCACCGCGCCGGCGAGCCCGAGCGCGGCGCCGACGGCCAGCGCGAGCAGGCCGCGCGGCACGCGCAGCTCGCGCACGATGGCCGCCTCGGTGCCGTCGCCGGCGCCGGGCCCGCCCCACAGCAGCGCCCACGACTGGGTGAGGCCGATGTCGCGGGAGCCCAACCCGATGCTCACGAGGAGCACGAGCAGGGCGACGCCCACGAGCGCGAGCAGGCCGAACCCGCGGGCGGCGGCGCCCGTCCGCGACCCGGGCCGCGACCCGCGTGGCCCGGCACCGGCGTCCGGCGCGCGGGCGTGATCCACCACCACGGCGCGCAGCCTAACGCGTTAGGGTTGCCTACCCTCAGGGTGTCCGGAATGTCGTCCCACGTCAGGAGTCCGTGTGTCCCCCCGCCCGCTCGACCGGCTCCTCGTCGCCGTCGGCACCGCCGCCCTGCTCCTCCTCGCGGCCTGCGGCAGCGGTGGCGGCGCCCCGAGCGGCGCCCCGCCCGGCTCGCAGGTCGGCACGGCGTACCCGGCGACGATCGACACGCAGTTCGGTCCCGTGACGATCGACGAACCGCCGCAGCGGATCGTGGCGCTGGGCTGGTCGGACGCGGAGACCGCGCTGGTGCTCGGCGTGCAGCCCGTCGGCGCGTCGGACTGGCTCGGGTCCGGCGGCACGGGCGTCGGCCCGTGGTCGCCGCCCTACACGACGCCGCCCACGATCCTCGGCACCACGCAGCTCGACTACGAGGCCGTCGCCGCCCTGCGCCCCGACCTCATCCTCGACACCCGCTCCTCGGGCGACCGTCAGCGCTACGACACGCTCTCGCGCATCGCGCCGACCGTCGGCCCGCCGCCGGGGCTCGCGGCCGCGTACGGCACGACGTGGCGCCAGCAGATGGACATGGTCTCCCGCGCGCTGGGCAAGCCCCAGGAGGGCGCGCAGCAGATCGCCGGGCTCGAGGAGAAGTTCCGGGCGACGACCGCCGCCGACCCGGTGTTCGCTAGCAAGGCGGCCGGGGTCGGGGCGTTCTTCGGCGGCCAGTGGGGCGCCTACGTCCCCGGCGACGCGCGCGTCGACGTCATGAGCGGGCTCGGGTTCCGCACCCCGCCGCAGATCGCGGCGCTCGCCCCGCAGGCCGCCGGCTCGTTCTACGTCTCGCTGTCCGGCGAGCAGGTCGGCCTGCTGTCCTCCGACCTCACCGTCGTCTTCCCGATCAACGCGAGCGCCGACGCGATCCGCACCGACCCGGTGCTCTCCCGCACGCCGGCGGCCCAGGCCGGTCACCTCGTGGTCCTCGACGACAAGACCACCAGCGACGCGTTCTCGTCCGGCTCGGTGCCGGGCACCGCGGCGGCGCTCGACCGCGCCGCCCCGCTCTTCGCGCAGGCCCTGAACCGATGAGGGCATCCCTACACTGACGCCGTGGCCGTTCACCTGACCCGGATCTACACGCGCACCGGCGACGACGGGACCACCGGTCTCTCGGACTTCTCCCGGGTGCCCAAGACCGACCCCCGGCTGTCGGCCTACGCCGACTCCGAGGAGGCGAACGCCGCGATCGGCGTCGCGCTGTCGGTCGGCGCCCCGCCCGAGGCGATCGTCGCCCCGCTCCAGCAGATCCAGAACGACCTCTTCGACGTCGGCGCCGACCTCGCGACGCCCGTCGTCGAGAACCCCGAGTACCCGCCGCTGCGCGTCACCGAGCCCCAGATCGAGCGGCTCGAGGGCTGGTGCGACACGTTCAACGAGGACCTGCCCAAGCTCAACTCGTTCATCCTGCCCGGCGGCACGCCCGCCGCGGCCTACCTCAACGTCGCCCGCACCGTCACCCGCCGCGCGGAGCGCAGCACCTGGGCGGTGATCGCGGCCGACCCCGAGCGCACCAGCAGGCTGCCCGCGCACTACCTGAACCGGCTCTCGGACCTGCTGTTCATCCTCGGCCGCGTGGCCAACCCCGGCGGGGACGTCCTGTGGGTGCCGGGCGGGCCCGAGGAGCAGCGGGGCTAGCCGAACGCCTTCCCCTCGCCGCGGTAGGTCTCGGTGCTGAGCACGATCCGGTCGCCCCGCAGGCAGTGGTACCGGTTGACGTGCTCCGCGAGCTCCCCGGCCTTGGCGTGGCGCATCCACACCCGGTCGCCGAGCGCCGGGAGCGACCGGCCGCGGACCGGGGTCTGTACCTCGCCGGCGCCCTCCGTGCCGGTCAGGGTCAGATCGCCGGGGCCGAACGGCGTCGGCAGCCGCGACGCGGCCGCGGGGCCCGAGGCCACCCAGCCGCCCCCGGCCAGGGTCGCGTGGTGCTCGTCCGGGCGGCGCACCACCGGCAGCGCGTAGGCGGCCGCGGGGCGGGGGTGCAGGCGGGTGTAGCCGTCGAAGAGCGTCGGGCCCATCAGCGCCGAGCCCGCGGCGATCTCGGTGACTGACGGGTCCGCGCGCGTGGTCTCGACGCTGCCGCTGCCGCCGCCGTTGACGAAGTCCAGCTCGGCGACCTCCCGCACCGCGCGCACGACCGCGCCCCGGCGGTCCGCGAGCTCGCGCGCCGAGCGCCGCTGCATCCAGCGCACGGCCGCGTCGCGGGGACGCGCGCCGGTCGCGTCGGGCACGCCGGCGATCTGCCCCTCGTAGGACATGAGCCCGACCAGCCGGAAGCCCGGCCGGTCGACGATCGCGCGGGCGAGCGCGACGGCCTGCTCGGCGGTGCGCACCGGGGAGCGGCGCGCCCCCACGTGCACGCCGGCCGCCGGTCGCCAGGCGGCGTCGAGGTCGAGGCAGACGCGGATCTCCGGGTGGCGCCCGAACACGACGGCGTCGACGAGGTCGAGGTGCTCGACGGAGTCGACCATGAGCGTCACCGTGGCGAGCGCGTCCTCGTCGGCGCAGAGCCGGTGGAGCGCCCGGCGGTCGACGGTCGGGTAGCCGACGAGGATGTCGTCGCTCGTGCTGTTCTCGGCGAGCCACACCGCCTCGTCCAGCGCGTAGCACATGAGCCGCCCGACCCCCGGCCGGTCGCCGGCGTGCTCGATCAGCGAGCGGCACCGGACCGACTTGGTGGCCAGCCGGATCGGGAGACCGGCCGCGCGGGCGAGCAGGTCGTCGAGGTTGGCGTCGAACGCGTCGAGGTCGACGATCGCGAACGGCGGGTCGAGGTCGGCGGTGGCGCGATCCCAGCTGCTGATCACCCGCCGGAGGTTACGGTGCTCGCGTGAGTCGCGGCACCTGGCGCAACTGGGCCGGCACCGTCACCGCCACCCCGGCGCAGGTGCACCTCCCCCGCTCGGTCGACGACGTCGTCGCGGCCGTGCGCGCGGCCCGCGGCTCGCGCCTGCGCCCCCGCGGCAGCGGACACTCGTTCACCCCGCTCGCCGCCACCGACGGGCACGCGCTCGACCTGCGGCACTGGGCGGGCGTCGACGCGCTGGACACGACGACCGGGCGCGTGCGGGTCCGCGCCGGCACGACGCTGCGCGCGCTCAATACCGCGCTCGACGCCCACGGGCTGGCGCTGGCGAACCTCGGTGACATCGACGCCCAGACGATCTCGGGGGCCGTCGCCACCGGCACCCACGGCACCGGCGCGCGGCTCGGTGGCCTGGCGACGCAGGTGGTCGCGCTCGACCTGGTGCTCGCCGACGGCTCGGTCGTGCACTGCGCGGCGGGCGACGAGCTCTTCGAGGCGGCGCGGATCGGGCTCGGCGCGCTCGGCGTCGTCACCGACGTGACGCTGCAGTGCGTGCCGGCGTTCACGCTGCGCGCGAGCGAGCGCCCCGAGCCCCTCGACGAGGTGCTGACCGGCCTCGACACGCTCTTCGACGAGGCCGACCACGTCGAGTTCTACTGGTTCCCGTACGGCCGCCACGCCCTGGTCAAGCGGAACACCCGCGTCGCGCCCGCGGACGCGCCCCCGCCGCTGCACCCGGCGCGCCGGTTCGTCGAGTACGACGTCGTCGAGAACGCGGCGTTCGGGGCGCTGTGCCGGGTCGGGCGGGCCGTCCCCCGCGCTGCGGTGCCCCTGGGCCGCGTCGCCGGGTCGGTGCTCTCGGCGCGCGAGTACGGCGATCGCTCGCACCGCGTGTTCGCCACCCGGCGCCGGGTGCGGTTCGTCGAGTCCGAGTGGGCGTTCCCCCGCGACCGGCTGGCCGGGGTGCTCGACGACCTGCGCGCGCTGGTCCCCCGCCTGGAGCACCCCGTGCTCTTCCCGGTCGAGGTGCGCGTCGCGGCCGCCGACGACGTGTGGCTCTCCACCGCCCACGGCCGCGACACCGCCTACGTGGCGATCCACCAGTACGTCGGAGCGCCGCGCGACGAGTACTTCGCCGGGTTCGCCGAGATCGCCGCGGCCGCGGGCGGGCGCCCGCACTGGGGCAAGGTCCACCCCCTCGACGCCGCGGCCCTGCAGGAGCGCTGCCCCCACTTCGACGACGTGCTGCGGGTGCGCCGCGAGGTCGATCCCGCCGGCCTGTTCACCAACGCGCACCTGGACCGCGTCCTCGGCCCGGTGGCACCGTGACGGTGTGACCCGCAACCTGCTCACCGGGGCGATCACCGTCGAGGACCTCCCGGCCGCGACCGCCGCGTTCATCCGGAAGCAGGCGGCCGCGAAGGGGCTGGACGGCGACCCGCTGGACGGCGTGACCCACGGGCTGCGGACCGACGAGGACAGCCTGGAGCGGCTGAGCTCCGGCCCGCGCACCGAGCACCACACGACGGAGATGCTCCTGTCACCCCGGCTCCTGATCATCTCCTACCGCCAGGGGCACGACGACACCTACGACCGGGTCGACGCGGCGGCGCGGGTGAGCTTCCACCGCCTCGACCAGCTCGAGGTGGTAACACCGGTCCCCGACCGGCCGAAGCGGACGCTGGGCACGGCCACCCTCGGGGTGCTGTCGGTGGAGAGCCGGATGGTCGGCGGTCCCCGGCGCACCACGCGCAACATCCCCACCGGCAACGCCCCGGAGGCCACGACCTTCCGGGAGGCCCTGCTCGCGGCCGCGGAGCGCGCGCGGGCCTGACCCCTCAGACGCGGATCGCGTCGGCCATCGCGACGACGACCTCGCGGTCGCCCTGGTACGGCTCGCGGCCGTGGGCCGTGCGGATGTTGTCGACGACCATGACGTCGCCCGCCTGCCACGGCTCGCTGACCGTGTGCGCGGCGTACGCGTTGTTGATCAGGTTGACCACGTCCTCGCCGATCGGCTCGCCGTTGCCGAAGCGCGTGGTGAAGGGCAGCCCGTCAGGCCCGTAGGACTCGACGAGGTACTCGCGGATGTCGGGGTCGAGCGTCCACTCGTTGAGGAAGGCGACCTGGTTGAACCAGCACGGCCGGCCGTCGACGGGGTGCCGCACCACGGCCCGGCGACGCTGGCGGGTGCTCAGCCCGTCGCCGTTCCAGCTGAACTCGATGCCCTGGTTGCGGCAGTACTGCTCGACGGCGCCCCGGTCGTTCGTCCCGAAGGCCTCGGCCCACGACGCGCCGATCTCGTCGTTGTAGTTGCGGACCAGCAGCCAGCCCTCGTTCTCGAGCCGCGACACCAGCGCCGGCGGGAGCGCCTGGAGGACGGCCGACGCGTCGCCGACCGGGGTGGCGCCACCGGAGGCGGCCGGGGTGAGGCAGGCGAAGAACATGAAGCCGGGCGGGTCGGGCAGGTAGCTGAGCTCGTTGTGCAGGCACATCTGCTGGGTGGCCGGCCAGGGCGTGGCCGAGTACAGGCCGTTGCCGAGCGCCGTGCGCGCCGCGAAGGCCTCGCGCTCGGTCAGCAGGCCGACCGCCGCGAGACGGCCGAACACGGCGGCCGTCTGCGCGTGGTCGCGGACCCCGAGTCCCCGGATCAGGACCGAGCCGTGCCGGGCCACGATCTGGCGGACGTCGTTGCGGTGGTACGCGGCCCAGCCGACCGGGTCCGGCCCGGGGCTCACCCACAGGATCGGCGGTTTGCCGGGTCGCAGGTCGAGGTTGCCGGCGGCCGGCTGCTGCATGGTCGAGGACATCGCGGGCTCCTGGGGCTGTGGCGTGGGTGAGTCGGGTGGCGCGGAGGTCACGCGGTGGGCGTGGACGGCTTCGGCAGGTTCTCCGGCAGCACGGTGCGGCCGGTCAGACGGGCGCGGGCGCCGTAGTGCTCCTCGCGCCAGACCGGGGCGTAGACGGTCTCGAGGTAGCGCTCGCCGGAGTCGGGCGCCAGGGTCACCGCGGTCATGCCGGGCCGGCCGTGCTCCTTCATCCACGCGGCGGCACCCGCGACCACGGTGCCGGTGGAGCCGCCGAACAGGAACCCGCGCATCGCCAGGCGCTGGCACATCCGCAGGGTCTCGGTCTCGGGGACCATGACGACGTCGTCGACCAGCGTGCGGTCGAGCGCCGGTGGCGTCATGCCCATGCCCAGCCCCGGGATGCGGCGGGTGGCGGCCGGGCCGCCGAAGCTCACGGACCCTTCGACGTCGATGGCGACGATCGTGACGTCCGGGCGGTGCTGCTTGAACCAGCGCGCGGTGCCCATCAGCGTGCCGCAGGTGCCCGCGCCGACGAACACGACGTTGACGTGGGGGAAGGTCTGGGCGATCGCCGGCCCGGTCTGGGCGTAGTGGGCGCCGGCGTTGGCCGGGTTCTCGTACTGGTTGAGCCAGACGGCGTCCGGGTTCTTCGCGCAGATCGAGGCGAGGTGCTCGATGCGGGCGCCGAGCAGCCCGGTCTCGGGGTGGGGCACGTCGACGACGTGGACCTCGCCGCCGAAGGCCTCGATGAGCCGGCGGGTCTGGATGTTGCAGCGGTCGTCGGTGACGCAGATGAAGCGGTAGCCGTGATTGGCGCAGACCATCGCCAGCGCGACGCCGAGGTTGCCCGACGACGACTCGACGACGATCGACCAGGGGTTGAGCAGCCCCTGCGCCTGGGCGGCCCCGATCATCGAGGCCGCGGCTTTCAGTTTCACGGACCCCGCGAAGTTCATGCCCTCGACCTTGAGGAAGAGGTTGTGCTCGACGATCGCTCGCAGATCCACGAAGAGGTCGTCGGTGTTGTACTGCTGGGGGGCGGAGATGATGGTCATGGCGACCTCCTCGGTTTCGCTGTCGTCGTCCCGGTGTGCTTCCGAGAATCCGCTGTGGCGCCTCGCGCCGACATCGCCGCCGCGCCAGCCTTCCCGTCGTGCGGGGGCAGGGTTCTGTCACCCGGAGGTAAGGGGTGGTGGTGCACCGCGTGGCCTCCCGCTCAGCCCGCGGCGGGCGTCAGGAGCACGGCGCCGTACACGGCGCCCGCGATGACCGCCGCCACGAGGAGGACGGCCAGGACGATCAGGAGCACCGTCCGCACCGGTCGCCGCCGGGCGGTCGGCTCCTCCGGGTCGGGGTCGGCGGGCGTGACCGGGTCGGTGGTCCAGCCCGACGTCGGGTCGAGGATCGCCGGCCCCGCGGCCCGCGGGTCGCGGACCCGCAGCGCGGACGTCCTGTCGTCGTCGTGGGCCGGCGGCCGCGCCGGTGGCCCGCCCCCGGCCGGCCGGGCCTCGACGGGCGCGGCACCGGTCGGGCGCCGGACCCCGGTGTCCCGCGGTGGGGCGGCGACCCACCCCGGACGGGCCGCGTCACGGGGCGGGGCGCCGGGACCACCGCGGGTCCCGGGACCTCCGGGGCCCCCGGGACCGCCGGGTCCCCCGGGTCGCCGGCCGGGGGCGGCGTTCAGGGCCGACGGGCGCCCGGCGCGCCGCATGACCGCCGTGGCGTTCACCGGGTCGTCCACCGGCGTGGCGGGCACGACCGTGGTCGGGACGTCGGCGTCGGGAGCCGGAGCGGCGGGGGCGGCCGGGGCGGGAGCGGCGGAGGCCTGGGTGCCGCCACGGCGGGCGGCGGCCCTCTCGGGATCGCCCGCCTCCCGGCGCCACTGCGCCGTGGTCGGGGTCGACGGCACGACCCGCCCGGCCCCCGCGTCGAGCGCCGCCCGGGCCGCCGCGGCGAGGGCGCCCGCGCTCGCGGGCCGCTCGGCCGGGTCCTTCGCCAGGCTCGCGGCGATCAGGTCGTCGAACGCCGGATCCAGACCCGGGACCGAGCGCGACGGCGTCGGGGGCGTCCAGGTCAGGTGCGCGGTCATGAGCTCGGTGGGTTCCTCGATCGGGAAGGGCCTGCTCCCGGTGAGGCACTCGAACAGCAGGCAGCCCAGCGCGTAGACGTCGATCCCCAGGTCGCCGTCGCCCGAGAAGCGCTCGGGGGCCATGTAGTCGAGGCTGCCGATGAGGATGCGGGTCCCGGTCAGCGGCGCGCTCTCGTCGCCCGCCACCGAGCGGGTGATCCCGAAGTCGACGAGGTAGACGAAGTCGTGCGCGCCCACCGCGTCGTCGATGAGGACGTTCGACGGCTTCACGTCGCGGTGGATGAGGCCGGCGTGGTGGGCGGCGTCCAGCGCGGACGCGACCTGCTCCACGACCGCCACCGCGCGCGCGGGCGGGAGCCGCCGCTCCTTCTCGAGGACCGACTCGAGATCGGCACCGCCGACGAGGCGCATGTCGAGGAAGAGCCGCCCGTCGATCTCCCCGTAGGAGTGGATCGGGATGACGTGCGGACTGTTCAGGCGCGCGACGAGCCGCGCCTCGCGGCGGAAGCGCCGCTGGTACTCGTCGTCGCCGGCCGCCTCGGCCACGAGACGCTTGAGGGCGACGATGCGGTCGTGCTCGGTGTCGTGGGCCTCGAACACCTCACCCATGCCGCCGCGACCGACCACGCGGAGTAGCTCATAGGGTCCGAAACGTTCGGTCACCCGAGGCACCCCCCTCCGGCTGGTCGTCGCTGATGACACTATGTCGCACGGACCCTCGAACGTGATAGACCGTATGGCGTACTCTCACTCGAATGTGACGGTCGGTGATCGTCACCCGGTGTCGAGGAGGACAGGCGTGACCAGCGACGCCGGGCGCGCGACGAGCTTCCTCGAGGTGTGGCGGCCGGGGGGCGTGGAGGTGGTCCTCCTCGCCGGGCCGTCGATGACGATCGGGCGGGACGAGGGCAACGGGGTCGTGCTCGACCACGACGGTCAGGTGTCGTCCCTGCACGCCGTGCTGCAGTCCTACGGGGCGAGCTGGGCGATCCGCGACCTCGGCAGCACCAACGGCACCGTCGTGGCGGGCGAGCGGCTCATCGCCGAGCGCGCCCTGCGCCACGGGGACGCGATCCAGGTCGGGGCGACGCGGATGGTGTTCCGCGGCGCCGCGGGCCGGGCGGCGCCCACGACGGCCCCCCGGAAGCCCCCGGAGCTCACCCGCCGCGAGCGCGACGTCCTGCTCGCCCTGTGCCGGCCCCTGTTCTCGGGCGCGGTGTTCACCGAGCCCGCCACGGCCCGCGCCGTCGCCGCCGAGCTCGTCGTCTCCGAGGCCGCGGTCAAGCAGCACCTGCTGCGCCTCTACGACAAGTTCGAGCTCGACCCGGCGAGCACGCGGCGCCGCGTCGAGCTGGCCAACGCGGCGCTGCAGCGGGGCGCGGTCACCCCCGCCGACCTCACCTGACATTCAGCCGTAGCGCTTCAGCTCGTGGAAGAAGTCGTCGACCACGTGCAGGCCGCCGGTCGCCGTGACGTGGTCGTAGACGTTCTTGCCCAGCGCGAGGTCGAGGATGCCGAGGCCGAACGGCGAGAACACGACGGTCCGGTCGGTCGGCAGCGTGATCCGCCCGGCGAGGACGTCGCCCAGCGTCCCGTCGACGTGGTCGCGGTTGCCGGTCTGCTGCTCCACCAGGTGCACCGACGTGTTCGCGCGCAGGCAGTGGTCGACGTCGTCGACGACGTTCGTCGACGCCGTGATCACCTCGGGCCCCAGGTCGCGCAGCGACACGTGCAGGACGAGCGGGTGGTGGTCGAACCACGCCGGGTCGTGCACGTGCGGCGTGCCCGCCACCGTGGCGAACACGACGAGGTCGCTGCCGCGGATCAGCGACTCGGCGTCGTCGTGGACCGTGATCTCCCCGGTGCCCTCCTGCGTCTCGAGGTAGCCGCGGAAGCCCTCGGCGCTCTCCGTCTTCAGGTCGAACACACCGGTCTCGTCGAAGGTCCACCCGGTCCCCGCGAGGTAGGTGTGCAGGTACCGGGCGATGAGCCCCACCCCGAAGAAGCCGACGCGCCGGGGCCGCTCCCGGCCCTGGGTCAGCTTGTCGGCGGCCAGGGCGGCGGAGGCCGAGGTGCGGCAGGCGTTGATGATCGACGCCTCGAGGCACGCGAAGGGGTAGCCGGTGTCGTGGTCGTTGAGGATCAGCACCGCCGACGCGCGGGGCACCCCGGCCGCCACGTTCTCCGGGAAGCTCGAGACCCACTTGATCCCGTCGACGTTGACGTCCCCGCCCACCGACGCCGGCAGCGCGATGATCCGCGACGTGGGGCGGTCGTCGAAGGTGAGGAAGTACGAGGGCGGGTTGTGGGTCCGGCCGGCGTCGTGGAGGCGGTAGGTGTCCTCCATGAGGGCGACGACGTCGCGCTCGCGCCCGCGCACCGCCTCCCCCACCTGTGCGCCCGGGATCACCGCGAACGGCGGCACCGTCACCGACATAACAGGCTCCTTCGAGGTGGTCACGAGGACGGGGCGAGGTCGGAGGGCTCGAGGCGCACGGTCGGTTCGTCCTCCTCGGCCGGGGCGGCCGCCACGGGCGCGGCCTTGCCGTCGATGAGCGCCGCGAGGTCGGCGAGGACGGGGTGCTTGACGATCTCGGGCAGGCTCACGGCCTTCTTCAGCCCGACGGCCATCTTCACCGCGAGCAGCGAGGAGCCGCCGCGGTCGAAGAAGTGGGTGTCGCGGCCGAGCGCCGACTCGTCGACGCCCAGCAGCGGCGCCCAGACCGCGGCCACCCGGGCCTCGGTCGGCGTCAGCGGGGTCGCGTCCGCGCCGGCGTCGGCGGTGTCGGGCTCGTCGAGGGCGAGCGCGAGGGCGGTCAGCGCCTTGCGGTCGATCTTGCCGTTCGGGGTGAGCGGCAGGGTCTCCTGGTGGTGCAGCACCGGCGGGACCATGTACGCCGGCAGCGACGCGCCGAGGGTCGCGCGCAGCACGTCGGTCTCCACCGGCGCGGCCGCGCCGTAGAAGCCGACCAGCTGCTTGCCGCGCCCGGGCCGCTCGGCCACGACCACCGACGCGTCCCGCACGCCGGGCGCGCGCAGCAGGGTGTTCTCGACCTCGCCGATCTCGATGCGGAAGCCGGAGATCTTCACCTGGTGGTCGCGGCGCCCGAGGAAGTCGAGCTTGCCGTCGGGCAGCCAGCGCCCGTGGTCGCCGCTGCGGTAGAGCCGCTCGCCCGGGCGCAGCGGGTCGGCCACGAAGGCCTTCGCGGTGCGCTCGGGGTCGTTGACGTACCCGCGGCCGACGCACACCCCGGAGAACACGATCTCACCGGGCGCACCGAGCGGGACCGGGTGCAGCGCCTCGTCCACGACGTAGACCCGCACGTTGGGGACGGCGCGCCCGAGCGGCACGCGCTCGCCGGTGGGCACCTCGGTGAGGATCTCGTGGTTGGTGTCGTCGCAGGTCTCGGTCAGGCCGTAGGCGTTGACGACCGCGACGTCGGGCCGCACCGAGAACCAGCGCGCCACCAGCTCCTTCTTGACCGCCTCGCCGGTGACCGCGATGCGCCGCAGCGCGGGCAGCGCCTCGGACGCGGGGACGTCCAGCTGCTCGAGGTAGGACACGACGACGTCGAGATAGGACGGCACGAGCTGGGCGACCTCGACCCGGCGCCGGGCCAGGAGGTCGACGAACGACGGGACGTCGAGGATCGTCTCCTGCTCGACGAGGACGGTGGTGCCACCGACGAGCCACGGCGCGACGAGCTGCCACAGCGAGATGTCGAAGCACTGCGGGGCGGTCTCGGTGACCACCGTGCCCTCGGTGATCCCGAGGTCCTCGATCTTGGCGTAGAGGTGGTTGACCATCCCCGCGTGCTCGCACATGGCGCCCTTCGGCTCGCCGGTGGAGCCGGAGGTGAAGTACAGGTAGGCGAGCCGGTCGCCGGCGACGTCGACCCGCGGGACCGCGTCCCCGTGCTCCTCGGCGACGGCGTCGTCGACGAGCAGGCGCTCCGGGGCGGCGTCGCCGAGGCCGGCCAGGGCCTCGTCGAGCGTGGTCGTGCTGCCGCGCTCGCCCAGCACGAGGCGCGCGTCGGCCCGGGTGAGCACCGTGGCGATGCGGTCGGCAGGGAAGTGGGGCTCCAGCGGCAGGTACGCGGCGCCCGCCTTGAGGATGCCGAGCACCGAGGCGGCCCAGTCGAGCGTCCGCTCGGCGACCACGGCCACGATCCCCTCGGGCGGCAGGCCTCGGGCCAGGATCGCGCGGGCGACGCGGTCGGTGACCTCGTCGAGCTCGCGGTAGGTCCAGGACCGGTCGCCGTGCCGCACGGCGACGCGGTCCGGGTCGGCGGCGGCCCGCGCCCGGATGATCTCGTGGGCGGGGAGGTCGGGACGCTCGCGCACCGGGCCAGCGAGGCCGTCGACCTGGAAGGCCAGCTCCTCGGGACCGACGAGCCCGGCCGCGCCCGGCGTCGCGTCCGGGTCGGCGCACAGCTGGCCGAGTGCCGTGAGATGGTAGCCCGCGATCCGCTCGGCGGCCGGGACGTCGAGGGCGCCGGGCCGGTGCACGACGCGCAGCACGTCGTCGGCCGGGCGGTCGATCGCGAACACGGTGCCGTCCTCGAGCACGGGCCCGTCCCCGGCCCCCACCCCGAGGACCGTCTCGGGCCAGAGCCCGGCCAGGTCGCGTCGCGCCTGCGCGAGACCCACCTCGTCGGCGACCTGGTCCGCGGCCGCGAGGCCGGTCAGGGCCGCGGCCGCGGCGGTGACCAGCACCCGCCACGAGCCGACCTCGGTGTCGAGGCGGGCGGGCAGCGTCCGGCCGGCCGTCGCGACGCCGGCGAGGACCTCGGGCTCGGCGGTGAGAGCGGCCAGCACCCGCGCGTGCGCCGCGAGGAGGAGCGCCTCGGGGACGGCCCCGAGGCGGCCCGCCTGCGCGGACACCGCGGCGGCGAGGTCGGCCGGGACGGCGACCGTGGTCGTGACGGCGTCCCCACCGGGCGCGCCGGGCGTGCGGCTCCACCGCGGCACGGCGGTGGCGCCGCTCGCGAGGACGGCGCGCCACCGGGTGTCGTCGGTGACCGCGCAGGTGGTGGGCTGGGTCATGGGTCCGTCCTCGGGGTTCGGGTCGGTCACGTCAGTCGAGGCCACGGGCGGGGTTGCCGCCCCAGGACTCGCCGGGCGGCACCTCCTCGCCCTTCATGAGGAAGGTGTCGGGGGCGAGCTTCGCGTCGTCGCCGATCGTCGTGCCGTAGTGCACGAAGGAGGACACGCCGAGCGTGACGCGGGCGCCGATCACCACGCGGTCGGACTTGAAGCCGCCGTCCTCCTGCGAGTGGCACTGGATCACGCAGCCCTCGCCGAGGGTCGCGTCGTCGCCGATGGTCGTGAACGCCTTCTCGGTGAGGTTGGCGCCGTCGTCGAACACCCGCGCGCCGACGTGGACGCCGAGCATCCGCCACACGAGCGGCTTGAAAGGGGTGCCGTTGAACGCCTGCACCCAGTCGGGGGCGGGCACCTTCCAGTACCGCTCGTGGCGCCAGAAGACGGGGTCGTAGATCGAGGCACCGCCGGGCATGAGCGCCTTCAGCGGCGCGACGCAGCGCTGGACCAGCGAGAACCACACGACCAGCAGGACGATGCCGATCAGCTCGACGAGGACGACCTCGCCGGGCCCGGCCGCGATCGGCAGCGACGCGACCGCCACGAGGCTCACGATCGTCAGGTAGCTGAAGATCCACCGTACGAGCAGGTGGATGGCCATGGAGACGGCGTTGTGCCGGTTCTTGCGGCGCAGCGACCGGGCCAGCTCCCCGGGATCGGCCACGTCGAGCGCGCTGTCCCGCGCGACCGTCCGCGGGATCTCGAAGCTCGGTGAGCCGAGCAGGCCGACGCCGTGGCGCATCGGGCCCTGCAGCGGGATCTGCACCTTCGTCGCGAGCAGGCAGTCGTCGCCCGTCCGGCCCTGCGGTGGGTAGGCGATCTTGTTGCCGAGGAAGTTGTTCGCCCCGATCGCCGTGCGCGAGACGCGGAAGGACGTCGCGGAGTACTCGGCGTTCATCACCGAGAGGCCGTCGGCGACGACGGTGCCGCGGCCCACGCTGGTGAGGAAGGGGTTCTCGTGCTGGACGGCCATCCCGAAGTTGGAGCCGGTCTGTTCCAGCGGACGGAGCTTGTAACCGATGAACACGAGGTAGTGGGCGATCGCGGAGCTGTCGCCGAACAGCTCGACGAACGGCTTGAGGTTGGTGAGCGCCCCGATCGTGCGGTGCAGCCAGTAGCGGACCCCGTAGAGGGGGTAGACGACGTCGGGACGGACCCAGATCGCGAGCAGCCGCGGCACCGTCGTGGCCACGGCCAGGCCCAGGACGAGCGCGCCGAAGTAGAGCAGGCCGCTGAGCGCGAGCAGCTGGAGGTGGAAGCCCACCGAGGCCAGCACCCCCGGCGGGGGCGCGAACAGCGTGGCGAACAGCGGGACGAGGGAGAACAGGATGCCGGCGACCACGAGGGCCGCGGGCGAGGCGATGACCAGGGCGACCACGACGAGCACCGCCGAGTAGAGGATCCGGCGCAGCCGGCTCCCCGGGGCGGGGGGCACCGCGGGCAGCGGGCCGTCGGCGCGGCGTCCGGGTGAGCCGTGCCAGACCTCCCCCGCCGGGATCGCCTGCCCGGCGTGCAGCGACGAGCTGTGGGCGAGCGACGCCCCGTCGCCGACCGCCGTGTTGACGTCGAGCACCGTGGCCTCGCCGACGAAGGCGTTCGCGCCGATGCTGACCCCGCCGATCTCGATCTTGCCGTCGTGCGCGCGGTAGCAGGCGATGACCGCTTCCTTCCGCACGAGGCTGCCGTCGCCGATGCTGAAGAGGTCGGTGCACACCGGGACCTGCCCGCCGAGGTAGACGACGTCGCGCCCGACCTTCGCCCCCAGCGCACGGAGGTAGAGCGCGAACGCCGGCGTGCCGTTGAACAGCACCATCGGGCTGGTGCGCACCAGCGTCTTGACCACCCAGAACCGGAGGTAGGCGGGGCTCCACACACGGATCGACCCGGGCCGCCACCGCCCGATGAGCACCCACTTCGCGGCGATGGGCACCACGCTGAGCACGACGAAGCCGACGACACCGGCGAGGAGGGCACCGAGGTACCCGTTCACGATCCCGGTCGACGTCGTGACCGCCTCGAAGCCCCACACGAGGATGTAGGCGGCGATGTAGCTGTAGGCCAGCACGCAGACGAGCTGCGCCGCGCCGCACAGCACGAACGCCGTGGTCCCCGCGCGCGGGCCGGTGGGCTCGTCGGCCTCGGTCACCGCGGGGCCGGCGGGCGCGGACCGCTCCCGGTCGCGCTCGGCGCCGCCGTCGAGGGCGGCGGAGAGGCTCGCGATGGTCGGGTTCCGGTAGACGTCCGGCATCCCGACCGACGGGAGGTCGTCGCGCTTGCGGGTGCGCGCGCAGAAGCGCGCCATGAGCAGCGAGTCCGCGCCGAGCTCGTCGAAGAAGTTCGCGTGGGGCGGCACGTCGGGGCGCTCGAGGACCTCGGCGAGGATCGCGCCGAGGCCCGCGGTCGCCTGCGCGGTCCCGCCGCCGCCCGCCGGCTTCGCGGCGGGCGCGAGGGCCACGGAGAGCTTCGCCAGCGTCGGGTGCTGGTAGATGTCCTGCATGGCCGCCGACGGCAGGTCGGGGTGCTTGCGGATCCGCGCGCAGAAGCGCGCCATGAGCAGCGAGTCCGCGCCCAGGTCGTCGAAGAAGTGGCCGTCCCGCGAGACGTCGGCACCGCCCAGGATCTCGACGAGGATCTCCCGCAGGAGCGCCTCGGTGGCCCCCGGAGCGGCGGTCGGAGCAGCCGCGCCTGCCGCGGGGGCCGCCGGTGCGCTCGCCGCGGCCGCCCCGACCGCGGCGGCCGGCACCCGGGTCGCCGCCGGCGGGCCGGCGGCCGGTCCGGCCGGGGCCGGCCGTCCCTGCCCGCCCGGTCGACCAGGTGCACCGGGTCGGCCGGGCGCACCCGGCGCGGGAGGCGCACCCGGCCGGGCGGGCGGACCGGGTCGGCCGGGAGGTCCCGGCCACGCGGGCGCGGCCGGTCCGCGCGCGGCGGGCATGCCCGGACCGGGAGTCCCGGGGCCGGGGGTGCCCTGACCGGGGGCGCCCTGACCGGGGGCACCGGGGCGGCGTGTGCCGGGGCCGGGCGTCGCGGGACCGGGCGTCGTGGGCCGTCGCCCGGGCGGGGCCGGCGGCGGGGCGGCCGGTGCGTGGGCGGCCGGCGTCGGGGGAGCCGCGGTGGGGCGCGCCGGTGTCGGGGGTGCGGCCACGGGCGGGGTCGCCCGGACCACGGTGGTCGGCGCGTCGACCGCGTTCCGTGACTTCTCCGGTCCCGGGGCGTCCGGGGTCTTCGGGGGCTCCAGGGGCTCCGGCGGCTCCTCGGGCGTCGGCGCCGGATGCGGCATCGTGCCCTGGGTGGCGTCGGCACCGCTCGCCGGCCGCGCGTCCTCGCCGGGCCCGGCCTCGTCGTCCGCGGGCTCCTCGACCGGCAGCGGCTCCTCGATCGAGGGGGACGGGAGCGACATGACCGTCGTGCGCCGCGACCGCCGGGGTGCCGGGCGGGGCGGCAGCTTCACCGCCGAGGGCGCGATCCGCTCGCCCCGGCCGCCCGCGCCGTCGAGACGCGCGATCCGCTCGACGTCGCCCGCGGGCGTGACCCGGCCGAGGTCGCCGGTACGGAACATCAGGGCGGGCCCGCCACCGGGCGGGGGGACGAACGCCCCGGCCGTGAGCTCCCGGCGGCCGACGTACCCGCGCGCCACCCCCGGACCGGTGATACCGATCTCGCCGATCCCCCCGGCCGGCAGGACGCGCCGCGGGTCGGCGGGGTCGGTGACGACGACCCCGTAGCCGGGCAGGGGGCGTCCGAACGACGCCGGGCCGTCGGGACCGAGCTCGGTCCACAGGGCGGCGACCGTCGTCTCGGGCGCGCCGTGCATGCCGACGACGCGGCGTCCGGGTCGCTGCCAGCGGGCGAGGAGGTTCCGCGGCCGGTCGGTGCCGGACAGCACGAGCAGGCGGAGGTCGGGCAGCGTCTCCTCCACGCCGTCCAGCTCCTCGGCCGTCGCCCGCAGGACCGTCACGCGCTGGTCGCGCAGGTGGCGGCCCAGCTCGGCGCCGCGCAGCGGCGGCCCCGCGGGTGCGGTGACGACCGTGGCCCCACCCGACCAGGCGAGCCACGTCTCGAGGACCGCGAGGTCGGAGCCGGCCCGCGGATCGTGGTGGACCCGGTCCTGGGGCCCGATCTGGAGCAGTCCCCCCGCGCCGCGGAGGAAGGCGACGGCCGCGTCGTGCCCGACCGCCGTCGCGCGCAGGCCGCCGTGGGCGCCGGCGGAGCGATCCGCCGCGTGGACGACGACGTACGCGGGTGTCCCGACGACCGAGCCGCGCTCGGCGTCGGTCAGGCGCTGGGCGTCCTCCTCCTCGACCCGGGTCCGGACGCGGTCGAGGTAGATCGCGTCGACGTCGGACCGGTCGAGCCGGGACGCGACGTCGGTCGTGGTCAGCACGATGCCCGCGCCGGCCGCCTCGAGCACGGCGGCGAGCGCCTCGTCGGGGAGCCGCACGTCGAGCGGGACCCAGACGGCGCCGATCCGCGCGGTCGCGAGCTGGGCGACGAGGGTGTCGTCGGGCCGGTCGAGCAGGAGCGCCACCCGGTCGCCCGCGGCGATCCGGCGCCGCCGCAGGTAGCGCGCCAGCCGCGCGGCCCGGGTCTCGAGCTCCACGTAGGACATCGGACCGTCGGCGGTCTCGGCGGCGACGGCGTTCGCGCGGCCGTGGCGGCGGAGCTCGTCGCAGGTCCGTTCGACGACCCGGTCGATCCGCTCGTCGGCGGGGGCGGGCGGCGGGCCGGTGCCGGAGCCCAGGCCCGGGCCGTAACGGCGTCGGGTCCCGGTCCACCGGCGCCGCGTCGGCGGCGGCACCGGCTGCGCCATGGCGACGCCGTGCGTGGCACCGGCGACCATGGCGACCCCCACGTTCCTGGCATGACGTTCCCCGCGCGGGTGTGCGCGAGACCACGACATCGTCACGTACCGGCGTCGGCGCCGCGCCTACTTTCACTCGAATGAGCTAATGTTGATCGCGCATCTCGCCCTGGAGACGACGACTCGCCCCGATCTGGGCACCCTCCGTCATCGAGTCCGTGACGTGACCCCGCCGCAGCCCCACCGTGGCCGCCTTACTCCAAGGTGACAGAACTGTGGCCCCGACCGGCGGTGACGCTGACGCCGCGGCGATGTCCGCCGCCGCCCGTGCCCGAGAGGCTGTTCCTCGTACCGCTCGCCGAGCTCCGAGGAGTCCTCCGATGACCAGGACCGCCGTTCTGCCGCGTGACCCGCGACTGGCGCGACCGGGGCCGGCGGCACCCGGGACGGCGCCGTTCCACCGTCCGACGGTCGCGCCGGCCGGTGGCATGGCGGACGCGCCCACCGTCCGGCTGCCCCTGGTCCGCGACACCGCGACGAAGGGTCCCGGGGCGCGCGTCCGCGGGATCGACATGGCCCGCGGGCTCGCCCTGCTCGGCATGATCGCGGTCCACACGTTCCCCACGTCCGAGAACGGCGCGCTCACCACCGTCGGTCTCCTCGCCGGCGGGACCTCGGCGGCCCTGTTCGGGCTCCTGGTCGGGGTGTCGGTCTCGCTGCTCACCGGACGCCGGCAGGTCACGCTCGGGGCCGGGACGTTCGGGACCCACGCCGTCCGGCTGGCGGTCCGGGGCCTCGCGGTCGGCGTGCTCGGCCTGGCGCTCGGCCAGGCGGCCCTCGGCGACGTCGACATCATCCTGACCTACTACGGGGTGATGTTCCTGCTGGCCGTCCCGCTGATCCTGCTCCCGACGCGCGTGCTGTTCGCGCTCGGCGCGGTGCTCGCGGTGGTCGCCCCGGTCACGAGCCACCTCGTGCGGCAGGGCATGCCGCCGGCGCCCGAACTGCTCGACCCGTCGTTCTCGGCGCTCGCGACCGACCCCGCCGGCATGCTCGGCACGCTGTTCCTCACCGGCGCGTACCCGATCTGGCCCTGGCTGACCTACCTCTGCGTCGGCATGGCGGTCGGACGCTGCACGCTGTCCCGCACCCGTACCGCCGCCCTGCTCGCGGGCACCGGTGTCGTGCTCGTCGTGGCCGCCTCCGTCGTCTCGAAGCTGGCGCTGGCGACCTTCGGCGGCCTGGACGCGATCCTGGCGAACCCGGGCCTGCCCGCCGAGGAGCTGCAGGCCGCGCTCACCGAGGGCCCCAACGGCGTCACCCCGGCCACGACGTGGTGGTGGCTCGCGGTCGACACCGCGCACTCGTCGACCCCGCTCGACCTCGCGCGCACGGTCGGGACGTCGCTGGCGGTGCTCGGCGCCATGCTGCTCCTCGACCGCGCCGTCGCCCACGGCGGCACGTCCCCGTGGGCCCGGGTCGTCGACGCCGCGCGGGCCCCGCTGGCCGCGGCCGGCGCGATGACGCTGACCTTCTACTCCCTGCACGTCGTCGTCGCGGGCCTCGCGACGGGGGCCGACCCGTGGGCGCTCTACCTCGCCCAGGTCGTCGTCGCCCTGGGCGTCGGCCTGCTCTGGCAGCGCTTCGTCGGGCGCGGTCCCCTCGAGGCCGGGGTCAGCACGCTCACCGACGTCGCCGCCCCCGCCCCGCGCTCGTCGGCCGGCCGCCCCGCGGCGTCCCGTCCGTGGCGGGCGGGCCTCGTCGCCCTCGTGGTGCTCGCGATCATCGTCGGCGGCGCGTTCGCGGCCGGTGCGGGCCGGACCGACGACGCGTCCGACGCCGGCACCTCCACGAGCGAGGAGGTCGACGGGCCCGACTCCGCCGTCGAGGACGCCCCCGGGGACGCGCCCGAGGTCGGCCGGACGGACGGGTCCGCCGACGAGGACGCGCCCACCCAGCAGGGCGACACGGGCGACGCCGCGGACGAGGGCGAGTGACGCCCCGGCACTGCCGGCCCTGACCGACACGCCCTGGCGCCGGCCCCGCGGCCGGCGTCAGGGCCTCAGGGTGTCCAGGTCCGCAGCCACACGGTGTGCGGGGAGCGGCGCAGCTCGGCCAGCGCCTGCTCGGGCACGGCGGCCTCGGTGTCGGTGAGCACGTAGCCCCGCTCGCCGCGGGTCGACAGGGCCTGGCTGACCACGTTCACCCCGCTGTCGAGCAGGATCTGGTTGATCCCGGCCAGCACCCCCGGGGTGTTCTCGTGCAGGTAGCCCGTGCGGAACGCGCTCGGGGCGACCGGCAGCGACACCTCCGGCATGTTCACCGACAACGCGGTCCGGCCCGTGGACAGGAACGCCAGCAGCTTGGTGGCGACGAAGCCGCCGATCTCCTCCTGGGCC